>NZ_JAPEPF010000002.1:0-336212 GCF_026340595.1 Streptomyces sp. NBC_01363 | reverse complement strand
GCGTTGGTCAGTACCACGGCCGATCCGTCCCGGCTGCAAGGGCAGTTGCCCGAGCACCAGCGGATCTGCCGGCTGTGCTTCGAGATCAAGTCGGTCGCCGAGATTTCGGCACTGCTCTCGATCCCGCTCGGCGTTGCCCGGATCCTCGTAGCCGACCTGGCAGAGGCCGGACTCGTCGCTATCCATCAGCCCGGCGGCGACGAGTCCGCCGGCGGCCAGCCAGATGTGACACTGCTCGAAAGGGTGCTCAGTGGACTTCGCAAGCTCTAGCGGCGGAGCAGCCCGCTCCACTACCTCGGCGAAGATCGTGGTGGCAGGGGGCTTCGGCGTGGGTAAGACCACGTTCGTCGGTGCCGTCTCGGAGATCAATCCGCTGCGCACCGAAGCCGTGATGACGTCCGCGTCCGCGGGCATCGACGACCTGACGCACACCGGGGACAAGACCACCACGACGGTGGCGATGGACTTCGGTCGCATCACCCTGGACCAGGACCTGATCCTGTACCTCTTCGGTACGCCCGGTCAGGACCGTTTCTGGTTCATGTGGGACGACCTGGTCCGCGGCGCCATCGGCGCCGTCGTCCTCGTCGACACCCGCCGCCTCGCCGACTGCTTCCCCGCCGTCGACTACTTCGAGAACAGCGGCCTTCCCTTCGTCATCGCCCTCAACGGCTTCGACGGACACCAGCCCTACACCCCCGACGAAGTACGCGAAGCCCTCCAGATCGGCCCCGACACCCCGATTCTGACCACGGACGCGCGACACCGCGCCGACGCGAAGAGTGCGCTGATCACGCTCGTCGAGCACGCGCTCATGGCGCGGCTGCGGTAGCGGCCCACGGTCCGGACGTACGAAAGGGCCCCGCACTCCCGGAGGAGTGCGGGGCCCTTTCACGCGTTGCGGGTCAGCCCTGCCAGGAGTGCGGGGCCCGGAAGCCCGGCGTGCGCTCCAGGCGGCGCCATCCGGCGGTGTTGCGGCCGCGGTGGGCGGCGGGCGCGGCGGGCTGGGCTGCGGCGCGGGCGAGCAGGACCGCGGTTATCGCGGCCAGCTCCTCGGGGTCGGCGAGGCCCTTCTCGACGCGCAGGACGGACTCGGCAGCAGTGGTCATGGGTGGTTTCTCCGTCTTCTCGGCAGGCAGGTCTTCGCGGGCTCGGCAGGGGACTGCGCGGAGTGCGGACTACTGCGGGGGGTTGCCGTGCTTGCGGGACGGCAGGTCGGCGTGCTTGGAACGGAGCATGGCGAGCGAGGCGATCAGCACCTCGCGGGTCTCGGCGGGATCGATGACGTCGTCGACCAGGCCGCGCTCGGCTGCGTAGTACGGATGCATCAGTTCCGCCTTGTACTCCTTGACCATGCGCTTCCGCATGGCTTCCGGGTCCTCGGCGTCGGCGATCTGCCGACGGAAGATGACGTTGGCGGCGCCCTCGGCGCCCATCACCGCGATCTCGTTGGTCGGCCAGGCGTACGTCAGATCCGCACCGATGGACTGGCTGTCCATCACGATGTACGCACCGCCGTAGGCCTTGCGCAGGATCAGCGAGATCCTCGGCACCGTGGCGTTGCAGTACGCGTAGAGCAGCTTCGCACCGTGCCGAATGATTCCACCGTGCTCCTGATCGACCCCGGGCAGAAAGCCGGGTACGTCCAAAAGAGTGATGATGGGAATGTTGAATGCATCACACATCTGGACGAAGCGGGCCGCCTTCTCGGAGGCCTCGATGTCCAGGACGCCGGCGAGGGACTGCGGCTGGTTGGCGACGATGCCGACGACCTGGCCGTCCATGCGGGCCAGGGCGCAGACGATGTTGCGGGCCCAGCGTTCGTGGATCTCCAGGTAGTCGCCGTCGTCGACGAGCTCCTCGATAACCTTGTGCATGTCGTACGGGCGGTTGCCGTCGGCCGGGACCAGGTCCAGCAGGACGTCGCCGCGCCGGTCGGCGGGGTCGTCGCTCGCGGCGGCGGGCGGGTTCTCGCGGTTGTTGGAGGGCAGCATCCCGATCAGGTAGCGGACCTCGGCGATGCAGGTCTCCTCGTCGTCGTACGCGAAGTGCGCGACGCCCGAGGTCTCGGCGTGCACATCGGCGCCGCCGAGCCCGTTCTGGGTGATCTCCTCGCCGGTGACCGCCTTGACGACGTCCGGTCCGGTGATGAACATCTGCGAGGTCTCGCGGACCATGAACACGAAGTCGGTCAGCGCCGGGGAGTAGGCCGCGCCGCCCGCGCACGGGCCGAGCATCACGCTGATCTGCGGGATGACACCGGAGGCCCGGGTGTTGCGCTGGAAGATCCCGCCGTACCCGGCGAGCGCGGAGACGCCCTCCTGGATACGGGCGCCCGCGCCGTCGTTCAGCGACACCAGCGGGGCACCGGCCGAGATGGCCATGTCCATGATCTTGTGGATCTTCGTGGCGTGGGCCTCGCCCAGCGCACCGCCGAAGATCCGGAAGTCGTGCGCGTAGACGAAGACCGTACGGCCGTCGACCGTGCCCCAGCCGGTGATGACACCGTCGGTGTACGGCTTCTTCTCCTCCAGGCCGAAGCCGGTCGCGCGGTGCCGGCGCAGCTGCTCGACCTCCTTGAACGAACCCTCGTCCAGGAGCAGCGCGATGCGCTCGCGCGCCGTCAGCTTGCCCTTGGCGTGCTGCGCCTCGGTCGCCCGGTCACTCGGTCCGCGACGGGCCTGCTCACGCAGCGCCAGCAGTTCGGCCACACGGCCACGGGTGTCACTCGGCTCGCCCGGGGTTTCGTCCACAACGGTCATGTACCGACCCTACGAAGCCGAGCAACTAAACCCTGCCGTCGACTCCGTACAGTCTCCTGACCCGTTTCCTGGTGGAGCCCGACAGAATCCGGGCGGCATGCAGGCGAAGTACCAGCCAGTACGGGTCAGTCTTTGTGCGAGTCCGACAAAGTCTCACTGTGGTCTGCTGCACACCCCTGTCAGCCTCCCGGTGTGGTCCGGTCGGGCGTTCCGGACGTGTTCGGCGTTCTGGGCGCGTTCAGCGTTCTGGACGCGCTGGACGTCGTCCAGCCGGTCACGCACCGGGGCATCGGGGTGGGCGATGGTCAGCAGCACCGCCTCGTAGAAGGCGTCCCGTACGGCGGCGGGCATCACGTCGGACGCGTCCAGGCAGAGCGGCACGTGGTGGTCGGTGAGACGGCTGCGGATCTGCTTCTCGACCGTACCGCTCCTGGCGGGCACGTCGGAGCTCGGTGAGAATACCCCGGCCCTGCGGCCCCACTCCTCCTGGGCCGGGCGCGAGGTGAGCCGGGTGAGCAGATCGCGGGCCCGTGCGGAGTTGCCGAAGAGCGCGGCGAAGTCGGCGGACACCTCGCGGCCCTTGATCCTCAGGCCCGAGGGCAGCAGCGGCGCGGAGTCCGTGAAGGCGGCCCGCCCGCTGCGGTCGCCGTAGAAGGACCTGGCGAAGGAGCCCTGGTGCTCCAGGTCGCAGCCGCCGTCGAAGAGCAGTCCGCGCCCGCCGGGCACGCCCCGGTGGTCGCCGGGCACGCCCCGGTGGTCGCTGAGCAGGGCCCGGCGGGCGGCGTCCGGGTCCTGGGCCAGCAGCCCGGCCCACAGGCTCCAGGCGTTGATCACCGGAGCGTCCGTCCAATTCAGGTCCCCGGTCGCCCATCGCTCGTACAGCACCGGGCCCGCCGTCTGCAGGATCAGGTCCTCGATCCAGTCGCTGCCCGGCCAGCCGGACGCACCGTCGTCGCCCATGCCGATGCACCAGGAGGTCAGCGGCGCGGGGTGGGAGGGCGGCGGCCGGTCCTTGCGGTACCAGACGATGCTCTTGAGGTCCGCCTTGAGCGGCACCCAGAGATCGGCCTCTATGCCCTCCGCCTCCGGCTGCCAGGGCCTGCCGTACTTCGCTCCCGCGTCCTTGCCCAGCGGACGCAGCCGCCCCTCCGCGGCGTACTCGACGAGGTCCCCGACGCCCGGCAGGATCGCGATGTCGGGCGGGTTGCCCGCCTGCACCGCGGCGAGCAGGACCTCCCGGGTGGCGGCGGTGCCCTGGTAGGTGTACGGGGTGCCCAAGGTGTCCAGGACGGCCTTGAAGTGGGTCTCCTGGCTGCCGGTCCACGGCCCGAGGATCGTCACCTTCGGCTGGTCGTCGCCGCCGCCGGGCGCGGCGAGTCCGCAGCCCGCCGCGGTCAGCGCCAGACACAGGACGAGCAGGAGGGTGCGGGCGCGCAGCATCATCCGGTCCTCCAGTAGTCGGCGTTCAGGTGCCGGCCGATGCCGATGGCGGGCAGCAGCACGATCAGTGCGCCGGCCGCGAGCGCCCCGTAGTAGATGCCGCTCTGCCAGCCCTGGGCGGCCAGTCCGGCGCGGACCCGGGTCGATGTGTCGGTGACGGCCTGCTGGGATCCGGCCAGGTCCCTGTGGTCGTGGGCCTGTTGCTCGATCAGGATCAGCCCGTCGCGGGCGGAGCCCAGCCGGTCCTGGGTGTTGCTCGTCGCGATCAGCGGGCCCGTCGCCAGGAAGACGATGGCCAGCAGCGAGACCAGCAGGCAGAGATCGAGGCTGTGGCCGCAGCGGGTGCGCAGCACCCACAGTGCGGAGAGGGTGATCAGGACCATGGCCAGCAGGCCGAGTTCGGCGACCGCCCAGCCGGACCACTGCGAGGGGCTCATCGAGCTGAACGCGTCGATCCGGGCCATCTGGTGCCCCTGGAGGACGTCCAGGCGCGGCACCACACCGGTGCCCCCGCGGGTGAGGAGCATCTCGGCCTCGGCGAACTTCTCCTTCTGCATCAGGTCGTCCGACACGTACTTCACGGCGCCGGGGGTGATGGAGCTGCTGTACGAGGTGAGCACCCCGTTCACGGTTTCGAGCACGCCCCGGCCGCGGTCCCCGTCGATCTGTACGTCGGAGAGCCGGGACAGGCCCTGGTCGGCGGCGGCGAGCTGGTTCTCGTAGCGGGCACCGGCGCCGACCACATCGGCGATGCCGTACTTCACGGAGCCCTCGGCCTCCTTGTGGGCGCGCAGCAGGGCGAGCTGGGTGGCGGCCACGCCCTGCACGGCTGGGGCGCCATGGGTGCGCATCTCGCCCGCCGAGATCTGGACCTCGCGGTACGAGACGAGCAGGGCGCTCATCGAGACCAGGGCGGCCACCAGCATCGCGGCCAGGTGCCGCTCCAGCAGCCGCCGGGTCCTGGACCGGTAGGCGCTCCTGCCCGATCCGGGTCGGATCCTCACAGCGGCCTCCCGCAGTCGATGCAGAACACGGCCGCGGGTCCGGCCGGATGGTCGCAGTGCGGGCAGGGGACCGCCGGTCCGTCCCGGGTCGTCGCGGGCAGCTCCACGGGGTGTCCGGAGGTGATGCTCAGCATCCCCTGGCGGACGGCGCCCGGGTCGACGGTCGGCCCGACCCGGACGACGCCCCGCGGGCCGTCCACGATGCGGGCGACCTTGCGGACCTCGGCCAGGGCCCAGTCGGCGGCGATCTCGGTGGCGAGCCGGACGGCGAGTCCGAGCTGCGCCTCGGCCCGCTCGCGGCTCTCCAGGTCGAGGGCGGCGTACCCGTGGTTGAGGGCGGTCCGCATCTGCGTGGAGACGTTCATGGTGTGGATGTTGCGGTCGGCGGCGCCGGAGATGCGCGCGGTGGCCGCGGCCGTTCCCGACGGCAGCCAGCGGACCACGACCGCTTCGGTGGCACCGCCGACGGTGACCGCGGCGAGCTGGAGGGGCACGCCCAGCGGGTCGTTGCTCGCGTCGACCTGGAGGGTGAGGAGGTAGTCGCGGGACTCTGGTTCCCACTGGTGGGTGCGGAACTCCAGCCGGCGCGGATCGTCCCGGACCGGGTCCGGCTCCAACCGCTGCTGGTGCGGTGCGGTCTCGGTGAGCGTCACTTCCCGCACCGCCGGGCGCACGGACACCTCGATGGGGAGCTCGGGGCTGCGGACCCGGCGCAGCCTGCCCAGGGCCGTGGCGACGGCGGGGGCGAAGGCGTCGGGCGAGGAGACCGCGGCGCCGTGCAGCCGTTCCGCGACGGCGATCAGCGGAGCCGGGTCCCAGCCCGCTCCCGGAGCGATGACATCGGCGGTGAACTCTCCCTCGCAACGGGTGAGTTCGATGCTCAGCGCGCTGTCCGGGCGGGCGGCGTCGTCCTCCTCGGCCCGGCTGCCGCCGTCGGTGACGAGCAGCAGGTGCCGTACGGGAAGGGCGCGTTCGGCGAAGAGTTCACGGGCCCTGGCCAGCCAGCTGGTGTATCCGGCCGGCTGCCGCCCCTCGTCGGCGGCGGCGATCCGTCCGACGCTGAAGGCGGCGTGGCGCCGGTCGTCGGGATCGGCGAGCGCCCACCGGCCGCGCAGCGGGTAGCACTGCGCGGCCCCGCCGCCCAGCACGGTGTAGGAGATTCCGTCGGGCAGGGCGCCCACCGCTTCGGTCAGCGCCGCGACGGCCGCGTCACGCCGCCCGGCGGCCACGTCCACCGCGATGACCAGGGCGATGTCGACGGCGGGAATCCGGTCGCGCGGCCCGACGGCGACCGCCCGGACCCTCACATGGGCGTCGATCCGGGCGTCCTGGTCCGGCCGGTGCTTCTTCGCGACCTGGACGGACAGGCCGATTCCGAGGCCGGACAACGCGGCGGTGCGGCCCATTCAGCTGCCTCCGGGGGTACGGCGTCGGGGTGGGAACCAGAAACGGGTCTGCGGGCGGACGGCGTGCGAGAGGTCGATGAGCTTCTCGTGGTCGGCGGTGTCCTTGCACTGGCGGGCCATCCAGCGGTAGCACCGCGCCAGTTCCTCCCGTACGGCCGGTTCCCCGGGCACCGGTGCCGGTGGCAGTCCGCGCCGCCACCAGCGGCCGTCGTACCGCGGGCCGCGGGCCTCGGCCCGGACGGCGTCGAGCTTCCACTCGTACAGTTCGGTGCGCAGCAGCCGGGCCGCTTCGTCGCCCGTCACCACGGACGCCGGATGCGGTCCCGGGCCGCCCTCGCGCAGCGGGACCGCGGCGAGCACGGCGTCGATCCGCCGCTTCCCGGGCAGCGGCCGGTCGCCCGCCGCGAGCCGGGCCGCCCGGATGCGCAGCGCGGCGATCCGGGCGACGGTGTGGTCCCGCGACTCGTCCGGCACCAGGTCCAGGACCTCGACCGCCGCGTCCCGGTCGCCGCGCGCCAGGGCCAGCCTGGCCAGGCCCAGCGCGGCACCCACGTGGGAGGGGTTGCGGGCGTGCACGGCCCGGAAGAGTTCGTACGCCGACGGGATCGCACCGGCCGGGCGGTCCGGGCCGAGTTGTTCCGTGACGTAGGCCAGGGCCAGCTTCGCGGCGTACTCGCCGGGCAGCGCCCGGTGGACGGCGGCGAAGTGCTCCAGGGCGGCCTCCAGCAACGGCCGCCGGTCGTCCAGGACCTCCGCGCTGCGCAGCGCGACGAGTCCCCAGTGCCAGCTCAGCCGCCACTGGCGCACCGGTCCGGGGCCGGGGATGGCGTTCGCCGCCTCCACCTGTTCGCGTGCCCGGTTCAGCGCGTCGCCGCCCTCCTGGCCGAGCAGCAGCCGGGCGTTGTGCAGGCAGATCTCCACCGACCGCTCCCCCTCGGCGGGCTGGGCCAGCAGCCGGCCGGGGTCGTAGCTGCTCACCAGGAACCGGGCGGCCTCCGGGTCCCCCGGGTAGGGCCTGGGCACCGGCAGCCGCCGGGCGATCTCGGTGGGGGTGGGGAGCCCGGAGTCCAGGGCGGGCGCCTCGCGCGTCTCGTCGCGGCGGTGCGGGGTACGGCCCAGCCAGTGCGCGTAGTCGGGTACGGAGCCCAGTCCGGCGCCGAGCAGTTCGGTGGACGGGGTGAAGTAGGCGGACGGTTCGGTCCGGTCCCCTTTCCCGCGCAGCGCCCGGATCTCGCGCAGCACTCCGCGCAACTGGCCGGCCATCTCCTCGGCGTCGGCGAACCGGCGTTCCGGGTCCCGGTCGGTCGCCCGCTCCACCACCAGGCGGAACGAGCTGATGCCGAGGCCGGGTACGTCGTCGCCGACCGCCCAGCCTGCCAGTTCGGCCAGGGTCACCCCGACCGTGTGGATGTCGTGGGCGATGGTCAGCGGACTGCCCCTGACCGTCTCGGGCGCGGCGTACCTGGGGGTGATGACGGGCGGCGGCCCGGCGGACCGGCTGCCCCGCACCCCGCCGAGGTCGATGACCTTGATGCCGTCGTGCTGGTGGACGACGTTGGACGGCTTCATGTCCCCGTACAGGAATCCCATGCCGTGCAGATGGGCGAGGGCTTCGAGGATCTGGCAGCCGTAGGTGATGACGTGTTCGATGTCGAGGACGAAATTGCCCAGCCGGGTCGATTCGACGACGGCGGAGAGCGTGCGGTCGCCGACGTCCTGCATCACGATGTAGCCGCCGGACACCGTGCCGTCCGCGCTGCTGGTGCTGACGAAGTCCCGGATCTGGACGATGCGTTCGTGCCGGATGGCGACGAGGCTGCGGCGTTCCTCGGCGGCTTGGGCGGCGCCCCGTTCCGCGTACCGGTTCAGCATCCCCTTCACGGCGACGAGGTCTTCCAGGTGGGTGTCACGGGCGAGGTAGACCCAGCCCTGGCCGCCGTGGGCGATGGGGCCGAGGATCTGGTACTGGTCCTGGAGCAGCGGCCCGTCCCGGTCGAGTTCGGGGCGGTAGGAGTACGGGGCGCCGCACCTGGGGCAGTGGCCCTCGTCGGGCGGTGGGGCGGCGGTGTACGGGGCGACGAAGTACGTGGCGCAGGACTTGGCGGAGCAGCTCATCCTGACGTGCGCCTGTGTCACGGCGGCGCTCAGCCGCTGTGCGGGGGTGCTCGGGCGGAGTCGGGGCAGTTCCAGCAGCGCCCTGGGCCCGCACTTGTCGGGGGCGGTGGGCAGCGGCGGGAGTCCCGGGCCGTCCTCGGAGCGGCCGCAGGTGTCGCAGTGACCGGTGGGCTGCACGGCGCCCTCGCAGGGGGCCCCGGTGAACCGGCGGTGCGGGCAGGGAATCCTCATCGGCGGCCGGCCCTGCCCTGGTCGCCGCGCGGTCCGGTTACGCCCG
Organism: Streptomyces sp. NBC_01363; assembly: GCF_026340595.1. GTDB lineage: Bacteria > Actinomycetota > Actinomycetes > Streptomycetales > Streptomycetaceae > Streptomyces. The sequence continues at coordinate 327,208 of NZ_JAPEPF010000002.1, read as the reverse complement.
CCGGGCCGCGCCTCGCCAGATCCGCCCGGAGTTCGCGCAGCAGCGCGCGCAGGGCGCCGAGCCGCTCGTACGGGTCGCCGACGGTACGCAGTCGGGCCAGCTGCTGCCGGCGGCGGGCCGCGCCGGTGCGCGGCAGGGGGCTCAGGGAGGCCGACTCCACCAGGCCGTTCAGTCCGGCCCACTCCGTCTCGATGTCCTCGACGCGCCGGACCAGTTCGACGGCCCGCTCGTCGAGGGCGGGTAACAGCAGGTGCCGCGCCACCTCGGTCGTCTCCTCACCGCCGCTGTCGCGCACGATGACGAGCACCCGGAAGCCGAGCTCCCGCACCCGTGCGAGCAGGGGCACCAGCCGGAGCGGCTGCCGGTCCTCGTCGAGTCCGACCACGGCGAGGCTGGGCCCCGAACTCCCGGGCTCCCCGTCCGTCGGCCGCCTGGGCGCGGTGCCGCCCGCGAGCAGCCAGTCGCGGTATGCCCGGACCTGGTGGCGGGGCGGCCGGATCCTGGTCACCAGCTCGTCGACGAAGTGCTCGGGGGTGGTGCGTCCGCCGCGGTAGACGAGATGGGCGCGGTGCAGATGGTGGCTGAGGGTGCGGTCGCGCCCGCCGCCGTGCGGTACGACGCTGAAGCGCACCGCGGGCTCGTCGCCCCCGGCGAACCACCTCCGCAGCCGCCGGTCCAGCCCGTGGTCCCAGCCGTCCGGCCCGCTCAACTCCGCCACCAGCGGCACGAGTTCGGCGATGCGGTCGACCGGGATCATGTACGAGAACGCCAGGTCGTTATCGGCGGGCAGCGCCAGATCGAGGTCGCCGCGCCAGCTGACGACCATCCCGACGACCCGCTCGGGCGATCCGGACGGTCCGCCGCGCACCTGGACCGCGGCCCCGCTGAACCCCGGTTTCACCACCTGCTCGTTGCGCACGGCGTCGAGCTGGATCCACGCTCCGTGCGCTCCGCTGATCCGCCCGGTCAGCCACATCCCGTCGGCGAAGGACCGCGCGTACCCGCCGATCCACACCTCGTCGCCGCGCTCCAGGCTCCGTTCGAGCGTCGCGGGGGTGGCGTGCGGGCGCGGGCTCTCCAGGGCGAGTACGGCGATGTCCTCGCGGGTCGCGCCGAGACCGGGCAGCCAGCCGCCCTCGGCCACATGTGCCCCGACCGGGGCGATGGAGGGGTTCTCGGCGAATTCCACCCAGATCCGGGCGTCCGGCTCCCCCACCACGTGCGCGCAGGTGAGCACCCGGTCCTGGGTGAGCAGCACACCGGCCCCGCAGACCGGCCCGTCCGCGTCGCCCCTCCGCAGCCGTACCCGCCAGTCCGCCTTCAACTCCCCCATGCCGCAAGAGAATACGCGCGCAGCGGGCGCCGCTCCCAGCCCCTGGACATACTCCGGTCACCCGGTGTCCATCGGATGTCACTCCACGGGGAGGCCCGCCCCGGGCACGCGTGAGGCGGGACGGGCGCGCCCGTGGTGCGCGCCCGCCCCGCCTCACCGGGGTTCAGCCGCCGCAGTGGAAGCGCGCGTCGCCCCAGTCCGCGTGGTCGTTGCCGTTGCCGTCGCCGCCGTCGCCGACGACCAGTTCGACGTACTTGGCGCCGGTGACGTCCGCCGTCAGCGACCAGGCGCTGTCGGCCGCCTTCAGCACGGGCGACTTCACCTTCTCGGTGCCGTCGGCCGTGACGGAGAACTGCACGCTGCCGGCGCTCTTCTGCACGTCGTCCACGCCGACCCGGGCGGTGAACGAGGTGCACTTCCCGCCCAGGTAGTAGCGGACCTTCGCCGGTGCGTGGCTGCCGAGGCCCTTGGTGTAGACGGTGCCACCGATGGTCAGCGGGGAGCCGTCGCCGGTGCCGGTCTCACCGTTGGAGAGGTCCTTCTCCACCGGGCCCCAGCCGTTCTCGGAGGCCGTCCAGTCCAGGTCGCTGGCCCAGCTGTCGGTGGTGGGCGGCGGCGGCAGGGTCCGTACGGAGGTCTGCGCGCCGAGCGTGCGCTGTGCGCCGCCGACGGTGTACTTCGCTTCGGAACTCAGGTTGTACGCCTGGTACTTGGCGTCCACCGGCGGGGTGACCTGCCAGCTGCCGGTGACCTTGGCACCCGCCGCGACGGAGTCGAAGGTGACGGCGCCCGCGGGCTCCGCCTGCCAGCCCTCGGGTACGGACAGGCTCAGGGCGACGCCGGTCGCCGCCGTCGCCTCGTAGTTGGTGAACGAGGCCTTCACGGTGTTGGCCGTGCCCGGCTCCAGGGTCTCGGCGGCCGGGTCGACGCCGAGGGTGCCGCAGGCGGCCTGTTCGGAGGCGGGGGCCTGGCCGAGGTCGGTCACGGTGAAGGAGTCGAGGACGAAGTCGGCACCCTCGGGCGCGTCGTCGCGCTTGCGCAGTCCGGTCCAGGTGTCGCCGCAGCCCGCGGTGACGGTCTCGGCGAAGTGGCCGGTGGTGCGCTGCTGTCCGATGGCGGTGGTCCGGGTCTCGACCGAGTCGGGCTTCCCGTCGGCGGTGATCCGGTCGTAGCCGTCGACCCACTCGTAGGCGCCCGCGTGGCTGGACTGGTAGTCGTACTCGACCTTGTAGCGGTGCCCGTCCGTCATCGGCACGGTCCAGGGGGCGGTGCGGTAGACGAGTCCGGCGTTCTCCTCGTGGGACTTGAGGGACTCCTTGCCGCTGATCACGTCGTCGATCAGCTTTCCGTTCCAGCCTGCCTGGGTGTACGGGGCGTGCAGCTGGGAGATGACGGTGCGGGGGTCGGTGGAGCCTCCCGCGTCGCCCTTGAGGAAGGGGCCCCAGCCCTGGTCCACGGCCTCGAAGTCCTCGTAGGAGAGGGTGTTCTCCTTGGTCTTCGGGGCGCCCGCGACGATGCGTACGTCATCGGCCCGCACGCTTGCGGCGCTGCCCTCGGCCGCCTCGATGCGCAGGGTGGTGCGGCCGTTCGCGGGGGCGGTGAAGTTCACCTTGGCCCGCTGGAAGTACGTACCGTGCCGCTCGGACGCGGCGACCTGGTCCTTGGCGGTGGAGCGGTCCACGGCGACGGACCTGCCGCCGATCGAGAGCGTGGTGTGCCGGGTCTTCCCGGGCTGGACCTCGATGAGCGCGGACGCGGTGTAGCGCTTGCCGGGGGCGAGGCCGTCGATGCGCTGCGAGAGTGCCGCGGTGGCGCTGCCGGAGAGCTGGGCGCTGTTGAGGCCGTTGCCGTCGGTCTCCCGGGCGACGGTTCCGGTCTTCGACCAGGCGCCGAGCCCCTTGTCGTTGAAGCCCGGGTCGTCGACCGGGGTGCCCTCGCCCCACTTGGGGTCGGCGGCCTTCGGCGCCTGATGCGGGTAGAGGACGTACGGCTGACCGGCCTTGGCGGTCAGCGTGATCCTCCCGCCGGACGGCTTGACCGTGCCGGCCTTGACCCGCCCGTTGTCGGTGAGCTCGTAGACGGTGTACGTGCCGTTCGACGGCACCGCCCAGCTGCTCGTGCCGCCGGACTTGCTGTAGTGGTAGAGCTTCTTCCCGCCGTCCCACGGCAGCAGGTAGTCGGTGCCGCTCAGGACCTTGCGGCCGTGGTCGTAGAAGGTCCGCTTGCCGTCCTCGACCGTGCCCCGGACACCGCCGGTGAGGCTGATGTCGTTGCCGTCCCAGCGGGTGATCTTCTGGTGCTGAAGGTACTTCGCGGGCAGGTCGCGCTGCCAGATGTTGTCGTAGAAGGCGTTCCAGTCGGTCTCGTTGGTCCAGCCCTCGAACTCCTCGATGGCGGTCTGGCCGAGGACCGGGTCGTTGTTCCAGACGTCCTTCTCGTCGTTGCGGATGAACCGGATGATCTTCGAGTTGAGGCCCTTGTTGGTGGCGCCGCCGTAGTCGAGGTCATTGGCCCAGTGCGACCAGAGCGAGCCGCGCTCGAATTTGTCGGCCCATTCGGTGCCGACGTTCCAGCCCTGCTTCTGCACGGACTGCAAGGTCTTGTCCGCGATCCAGCCGTGCGTGTAGTAGACGTCGATGTAGAGCAGGCTGAGGTTGGGGTCCGTCTCGTCGCGCAGCTGCTGGAAGCGCTTGGCCAGGTCACCGCTGTTGATGTCGCGGCGCTGGTCGATGTAGTAGCTCTGGCCGAGCCAGTTCCAGCCGGGCTTGGTCTTGTCGACGAGCTTCTCGTCGAAGGCCTTGGCATCCGGGTACGCCTCGGTGGCGTTGACGTGGACGCCGAAGGTGGCACCCCACTTCTTGCCGTCCTTCAGGAGCTCGTTGAGGTCCTTCAGCCCGCCGGCGCGCTTGTTGTAGTTGCCGCCGTAGTCGGGGTGGGCGGAGTCGTGGCCCTCGGCGGCGTACCCCTTGAGGAGCGCCATCTGCCCGAGGCCGTCGGTGGCGAGCGAGATCCGCTTGACGTCGTCCAGCGTGCGCAGGAAGGGGTGGGTGGCCTGGCTGGCGAAGTTGAACGGGATGTGGGTGATGACCCGGTCCGGGGTGTCCTTGCTGCCGGGCGCCGTGACGCCGATCGAGCGGAACGCGACGGCTCCGTCCTGCCAGTCGACCTGCTTGTCGCCGTTGGCGTCGGGCGTGACGACGACCTTCGCCCAGGGCAGGTTGTCCCCGCTCTCCGGCTTCGGCGCCCCGTCCCCGCGGTAGGTCCACTGGCCGGACCAGACGCCGACCCGGACGCTGCCGTCGTCGGTCTTGCGGGCCTGGTGCCAGAACCGGGCGTCGTCGCCACCGGTGGCGCCGGACGGCTTGTCGTACGAGGAGTTGGACTCGACGGCCGCGGCGAGCGAGCCCGTGTTGACGATCGCGTACGAGGCACCCACCGGCGCCTTGTCGGCGGCGGTGTCCGCGGTGACCTCCGAGAAGACGTCGGCGGTCTTCGTCGAGTCGTTGTCCAGCCGGGTGAAGGCGGTGGCCCCGCCGGTGTCCGTGGAGCCGACGGAGACCAGGTCGTGGCCGGGGATGTCGATGGTGCCGACGCGGAACGCCTCGGTGTCGCGGACGGCCGTCACCTTGAAGGTGGTGGCGCGTCCGGAGACGGAGAGCGAGGCGTCGATCTCGATGCCGGGCAGGTCGGTGAAGACCAGCGTGTAGCGGGCGGCCGAGGCGGTGACCACGGGGGCGCCCTTGAGCTTCACCGGGTGCGCGGTGCCGTTGAGGGTCACGGCGGTGACCGGCTGGGTGCTGCCGAACAGCTGACTGCCACTGGCCCTGTCGGTGTACGCCAGGACGCGCGGGAAGTCGTCGGCGACGGCGACCGAGAGCTGCGCGGATCCGATGACGGTGGCGCCCGCGGGCACGGCCGGCTCGACTGCGGCGGGTGAGGGAGCGGAGGCGGCGGTGGCGGGGAGCGCGGTCCCCACCAGCGCCAGGACGGCGGCTGAGGCGGCGGCGACAGCGCCCGCCGAAGTGAATCTTCGCGACATGTGCTCTGAGTAGTCCCCGTGACTGGACAGCGTCAACGACGTGCGGCTTCTGGGGGCCCTCCAGTCCAACAACCGCGTTGCGTAAGTCCAAGTGGACGGTACGTGTCCGCAGTTCGGCGCGTGGGGTGCGCGGCGCGGGCGTCAGCCGTGTCGTCCGTCGGTACCGGAGTCCTCGGGGCCGCCGGACGCATCCGGCTCCGCCGCTTCGGTGTTCTTGCCTTCCGCCCAGGTCAGGGTGGCCACCAGGGACCGGAAGGCGGTGCGGTAGACGCGCGGCCCGGTGCCTGTGTGGTGCTGGAAGTGGTGGCGCAGGTTGGCGGATGTGCCGAAGCCGGTGCGCGCGGCGATGCGCTCCACCGGCTCGTCCCCGCGCTCCAGCAGCCGCTGCGCCGCCTGGACGCGGGCGCGCAGCAGGTACTGGAGCGGGGAGAGCCCGGTCTCCGCCTGGAAGCGCCGGTTCAGGCCTCGGGCGGTGAGCCCCGCGTGGTCGGCGATGTCGTTCAGCGTCAGCGGGTGGTAGAGGTGGGCCTCCATCCACCGGATCGTGGGCCCGAGGGAGTGCGGGCCGGCCCGGAGGCGGGACGCGGCGGGCGGGGCCTCCTCGGCGTCGGCATCGGCGTCGGCGGGTGCGTGGAGCTGCATGAAGACCTGCCGCTCCGTCTCGATGGCGACCGGCACGCCGTGGTCCAGGGTGATCAGGTGCAGGCAGAGGTCGAGGCCGCCCAGCACTCCGGCCGCGCTGTGGAAGGGGTCCGCGTCCACGACGGCCCCCTCCGGGTCGACGTCGATCAGGGGATGGCGCCGCGCCAGCTCCGCCGCGTACGGTCGCCCGGTGGCCGCCCGGCGCCCGTCGAGGAGCCCGGTGGCGGCGAGGGCGAACGTCCCGGTGCCGAACGCGCCGATGCGGGCTCCCCGGTCCGCGGCGGCCCGCAGGGCGTCGGCGACCCCGGGTTCCGGCTCGTCGCGGAAACCGGCGTGGCCGGGCAGCAGTACGGTGTCGGCGTCCGCCAGCCCTTCCAGCCCCCAGGGCGTGTCGATGGCGAAGGGCGCCGGGGAGCCGGTCCCGCGAAAGCCCGGGGCGGTGCAGTACCGCAGCTCGTACGCGACATGCGGGTGCTGCCGGGCGGCGGTGCCGAAGCACATTCCGGGCCCGGTGAGTTCATGGCCCGGCACCCCGTCGAGTGCGAGGACGGCGATCACTGGCATGTCCAGAATTTAGCCGAGGGTGACATCAGGGCCGCTTTTTCCGGACGGGCCCGGTACGCAGGATGGGTGTTGCGCGGCACCGGAAGCGAGACGACGCCCGGCAGCCGGTTCGCATACCCACCACGCACATGACGCACATCGGAACGAAGGAATCACCCGTGTTCACACGCAGTTCGACGTCCGCCGCCCCGTCCCGGTCCCGTAAGTCCCGCTCCCGTCGTGCGGGACGGTTCGCCGCCGTCGCCCTGGCCGCGGCGGCCTGCGTCACGGCCATGTCCGGCAGCGCCAACGCCATCGTCAACGGGCAGGAGGCCACGCAGCGTTACCCGTTCATGGCCACGCTCCCGCAGTGGGCGGGCGAGGTGCACGCCCAGTGCGGCGCCTCGCTGATCAACTCGCGGTGGCTGGTGACGGCGGCCCACTGCGTCAACCCGAAGACATTGGACGGCATCGTCCGCATCGGTTCCAACGACCGCGAGTCCGGCGGCACCGTGCGCCACATCAAGCGGACCGTCACCCACCCCGCCTACGACGTCGAGTCCAACCCCAGCAGGAACGACATCGCGCTCGTCGAGCTGGACCGCCCGGTCAAGGAAAAGCCCATCCGCATCGCCAAGTCGGTGGGCGGTCCCGGCACCCCGACGCGCCTGCTCGGCTTCGGCACCGTCCTCGACACGGACGACCTCTCCAAGGCGGTGTTCCCGGACAAGCTCAAGCAGCTGGACACCCGCATCGGCGCCGTGAACGAGTGCTCGCCCGGCCGCGCCGACAAGACCCGGATCTGCACGATCAGCAAGACGCCCGGCGCCATGGCCTGCTTCGGCGACTCCGGCGGCCCGCAGATCCAGCACGGCCGGGACGGACGCTGGGAGCTGGTCGGCGCCACGTCGGGCGACGGCGACACCGACCCGACCTGCGGCACCGGCCCCGGGATGTACACCAACGTTCCCGCGTACGCCAAGTGGATCGACAAGACCATCCACGCGCACCGCTGACACGACACGCACCCGGGCGGACAGTCCGTCGGCCCGCCCGCCCGGGTGCGCCCCGATCACCGCAGCCGCCCGTCCCCTTTGCCCTCGGATAGATTCTGAACATGTCCGTAATCGCCGTTCTTGTGCCCGACAGGCTCCCCGGACACCAGCTGACCACCCCCGGGCTGGTCTTCGGGACAGCGACGACCGGCCACCCCGGCGCCGACTACGAGGTACGCCTCTGCGCCGCCCCCGGCCTCACCACCACGGGCGCACCCGCCCCGCTCCGGATCTCCGTCCCGTGGGGGCTCGACGGCCTCGCCGACGCGGACATCGTCCTGATCCCCGGCCAGGACGGCGACGGCCCCCGCGACGAGCCCACGCCCGAGGTGCTCGCGGCGCTCCGGGCCGCAGCCGCGCGCGGCTGCCGCATCGGCGCGATCGGCACGGGGGTCTTCGCCCTCGCAGCCACCGGCCTCCTCGACGCCCGCCGCGCCACGACCGGCTGGCGCCACACCGAGGAACTGGCCCGCCTCCACCCCCGTATCGAGGTCGACCCGGTCGGCACGGTCGTGACCGACGGCCGGTTCCTCACCTCGGCCGGGATCTTCGGCAGCATGGATGTCTGCCTGCGCCTGCTGGCCCAGGACCACGGCGAGCGGGTGGCCGGTGAGACGTCCCGGGAACTCCTCACCCCGCTCCTGCCCCACGGCGACCGCGTCCAGGAGACCATCGACCGCGAACTCACGGAGAGCGCGGGCATCGAACCGACGCTGCGCTGGCTGGAGACCCGCCTGCACCTCCCGCTGACCCCGGCGGACCTCGCCGCGCACGCGGGGATCAGCGTCAGCAGCCTCAACCGCCGCTTCCACGCACAGACCGGCGCCACCCCGCCCCAGTACCTGCTGCGCCGGAGGCTGGAGCGGGCCCGCGAACTGCTGGAGGACACCGACGAGGGGGTGGAGCGGGTGGCGGCCCGGTGCGGCTTCGCCTCGCCGGCCGGCCTGCGCCACCACTTCTCCCGGCTGACGGGCACCACACCGCGTGCCTACCGCAAGAGCCACCGAGCGGCGCACCCGGCGGCCGATGCGTGACGGCCCCCGCTCACCAGCGCAGGGCGGTGAAGTCGATCGGCCGGGGCCGCAGCAGCGCCGTGCGTTCCGCCAGCGCGTGCAGCCGCCGGGACATCTCGTCGGCGTCCCGGCGCTGCCGGTCGCCGTGGCCGGGCAGCACCCACTCGAACCGCAGCTGCCCCGCCGTCCGCGCCAGTGAGGCGGCCAACTCCTCGATGGAGTACCAGGTCACGCTCTCCGCGACTTCGAGATCATCGGTCGTACGCGACCAGTAGAAGCTGTCGCCGCTGAAGCAGTACCGGCCGTCCGCGAGATAGAGCACGCTGCCCCGGGTGTGGCCGGGCAGCGGATGGGCGGTGACGCCCTCACCGATCTCCACCGGGTCGAGCCCCCGGATCACCCGGTCCGCGTCCGGCGCCGCGTCGAGGTCCCCTTCGTGGATCCACAGCCGGGCGCCGAAGTGGTCGGCGTATCGGCGCCCGTGCGCAACGTGATCGCGATGGGTGAGCAGCACATCGGTGACGGGCCCGGTCGTCGCCACGTACCGCTCGGCCAGTCGGGGGCTCCAGCGCGGGGTGTCGATCATCATGACCGCGCCGGACGGGCGCCGCAGGAGGTAGGAGTTGGCGCCGGCGGTGTGTTGCGAGTTGTGCCCGCAGATCAGTACGCCGTCGTCCAGCGCCATCGGGAACGGGTCGAGCGAGGGGTCCGGCTGTCCGGACGCGGGCCGGATCGAGCGGGTGTGGCAGGCGAAGACGGCAGCGTGTAAGCGCCGGTTCTCCGCCTCGTCGCCCGGCTGCCGCAGGATTCGCGACGTCCCTTCCTCCTCTCCGATCAGCTCGGGTGCGAACTGTCGGGCCACGTCGCAGTTGGTGCAGCGGTCGTCCACGTACCAGTCGTCCACGGCAGGGTTCCTTCCACTTCCACGGGAACGGCCCCGTCGAGGGCCGCCCCTCCAGGGATAGCCCACGCGCGGCCGGAACCGGTAGACCCCACCGACACCTCGAACTCGCACCACACCACCTTGCCCGGGTTCCGCTCCCCCACCCCCCACTTGTCGGCGAGCGCCGCCACCAGCCGCAGCCCACGGCCCCCTTCCTCATCAAGATCCGCCCAGGAATCGGCGACACGGACCTCCCCGTCACCGCTGTCGTGGACCTCGATGCGCAGGATGCCGTCGACCGGTTCCAGGTGGATCCGGAGGCGGAATCCACGACCGGGCGGTACACCGTGCAGCAAGGCATTGGTGACGAGTTCACTCACGCAGAGCAGCACGTCGCCCGTCCGCGCCTCGCACGCCCAGTCGACGAGCGCCGTACGCACGAACTGCCGTACGAGCGGGACGGACCGGCGTTCCCGGCGGTGGAACACCTCGCGGAAGTGGGGGAGTTGAGTTGTCTCGTTCACGCTTCCAACGTCACACAAAGTCACTACGGTTGAGCAGCGCGTCGGGTCGTACAGCGGCGATGTACGACTTCTGACGGGTCATCCGGGGTTCGTGACGGGGAGAGGCAGTTCATGCAACCGGCAAAGATAAAGAGCAAGCGGATCACGTCCTGGCACCTGATCGGCGCCCAGCTGGCGATGTTCCGAAGGGCGGCCCGCATGACCCAGGCGGCCCTGGCCGAACGGTGCTCCGTGGGCGAGGACACGATCGCTTCGATCGAGCAGGGGCGCAGAGCGCTGCAGTGGGACTTCGCAGTCCTGCTGGACGAACTGCTGGACACCAAAGGGGCGTTGCAGGTCGCGGTGTCGAAGGTGCCGCAGAAGGAGCGGTTCTCGGCGTTCGTACAGGACTTCGTGGACTACGAGCAGGAGGCAGTGACGCTGCTCTCGTACCAGAACCAGGTGGTGCCAGGGCTGCTCCAGACCGAGGAGTACATCCGGTTCGTCTTCTCCTGCCAGTACCCACCTCTCGAAGAGGATGAGCGGGAGGACTGGGTGGCGGGCCGACTCGACCGACAGAAGCTCCTCGCACGCAAGCCACGCCCCATGCTGCACTTCCTGCTGGAGGAGAGCATTCTGCGCAGCGAGATTGGGGATCCCGCCATGATGCGGGAGCAGATCCGGCATCTACGCCAGTGCATGGAACTCCCGTTCCTGGGGCTCCAGATCATGCCGATGAAGCTGCCGAAGCACGCCGCTCTCGACGGCCCGATGGTGCTGCTGGAGACCCCCGACCACGACCACCTCGCCTATGTGGAGGGCCAGCTGACCAGCTACCTCCACGAGGACCCAGATGACGTCAGTGTGCTCCAGCAGAAATGTGGGATGCTGCGTTCGCAGGCGCATTCCGTCGAGAAGAGCGCGCGCCTACTGGACGAACTGCTTGGAGAGAGATGACCCGCGCAGCACACCCGGCCCGTCGTACCGCCGCCCTCGCCTGGTTCAAGTCCAGCTACAGCAGCGACCAGGGCGGCGCCTGCCTCGAAGTCGCCTACGACTGGCGCAAGTCGAGCTACAGCGGCAGTCAGGGCGGCGACTGCGTAGAGGTGGCCGCCCACCCCGCCGCCGTCCACATCCGCGACTCCAAGGTCACCGACGGCCCCGTCCTCACCGTTCCCCCTGCCGCCTGGACCGCGTTCCTGGGCGCCACGGTCTGACGGTACTGCGGTCCGGCCCACCGGGCCGCGCCCCCCCTCTCGTTGTATCGAGTTGTGAAGACTTTCCATTTTTGAGAGCGCTCTCAGCCACAAGTCTTGACTCATACCTGCGACCGTCACGAGAGTGGTTCGCACCACGGACGCCCCGTCGACTTCACTCCCCGCACGATCACCCCGTCCGTGGCCCCCCACACACCTCGGGAGTCCTCTCGTGATTTCGCGCAGACTGTTCCTGACGGGCGGCGCCGCCGCCACCGCGACCGCCCTCACCTACCCGGCCTGGGGCAGCGCCCTGAGCCCGAGCGCCTCCGCCGCCCCCACCAGCTGTGAACTGGCCCTGGAGAACCGCTCGTTGCCGGGCAGGGTCAATGCCTATGTCACCGGCCACGAACAGGGCACCGACCGCTGGGTCCTGCTGCGGGCCGACGGCAGCGTCTACCACCCCGACTCCCCCGCCGCACCGCAGACCCCACTACCGGTCGACTGCGCCATCCCACTGAACCCGGCAGGCGGTGCGCCGGTGGTTCTCACGCTCCCCCAGATGTACGGCGCCCGCGTCTACTTCGTACGCGACGACACCCTCACGTTCTATCTCAACCCCGGCCCCGCCCTGGTCGAGCCGGCGTTCGCGACGTCCACCGACGCCAACTACGGCCGCACCTGGTCCTTCTGCGAGTTCACCTTCAATCCTCAGCAGCTGTACGCGAACATCAGCTACGTCGACCTGGTCACCGCACTGCCGATCGGCCTGACCCTGACCGGCGACGCGACGCACACCGTGGCACCGCTCCCGGACGGCGCGGTGCAGCGGATCGCGGACGGCCTCACCGCCCAGGCCGCCGCCGACGGCCAGCCGTGGGACAAGCTGGTGATCCGCGGCGCGGACGGCAACGTTCTGCGGGTGATCTCGCCGCAGAACCTGATGGCACCGTTCTTCGACCGCCCGGACGAGATGCCGTTCCGGGACGTGTTCGCGTCGTACATCGACCGGGTCTGGGAGAAGTACCGCTCCACCGACCTGCGCATCGACCTCCAGGGCGGCCGGGGAGTACGCACCGGCCGGGTCAGCGGCGACCTTCTGACCTTCGAGGGCGGCCACACCTTCACCAAGCCCGTCTCCAAGGACGTCTTCACCTGCAACCACGGCCCGTTCGCCAACAACCCGGGCGACCCGGACGACAAGAAGGCCCTGCTGGCCCGCTTGGCTTCCGGCTTCAACCGCTCCCTGATGCTCACCCACCCCGACCAGCCGAACGGCACCTCGACCGCCGACTACTACCGGGACCCGGCCACCAACCACTGGTCCCGGGTGGTCCATGCCAACACCCCGATCGGCTACGCCTTCCCCTACGACGACGTCCGCCCCGACGGCGAACCCGACGTCTCGGGCGCCGCGAACGACGGCAACCCGCGCCGCTTCACGGTGAGCGTGGGGGCCTGACCCGGCGACTTCGGCCCGCACCGAGGCGCGGCGGATGAGGAGTTCGCCGTCGGCGTCGTAGAGGTAGGTGGTGCCCAGGGCGGGCTTGGTGCCCGCTGCCGGTTCGCTCACTGGGCGGGGCGTTGAGGGAGGCCGGAGAGATGGGCCTGGCGTCCGGGGCCGGCCGCGCGCCGCATGTGGACGCCGTACTCACCGCCGTGGTGCTGATATTCCCACCCGCCGCCCACACCTCCTTCCGCGCTCGCGGTGCGGGGCAGACCGCCCCGCACCGCGGCCGCGTCCGCCGAATCGCCGCCGGCTCATTGCCGACGTGAACACGCACCCGTGCGGGTGCCCCGACCGGCGAAGGGGGCACCCGCACGAACTGACGCTCGCGGCGCGGAGATCAGCAGCCGCCGCAGTTGTAGAACGTCACGTCCCAGTGGCTGCCCTCGTCGGCGTAGATGTTGCCGGAACCCGCCTTGTACTGGGGAGCGCCGTCACCACGCACACCGATGTAGGTGAAGACGTTGTGGATGTAGTTGGTGAGGCAGGTCGACTTCGCGAAGTCGAGCTTGTAGCCGTTCCAGTGCGAGTACGTGCCACTGGCGTGCCCGGTCTCGGTGCCGCCGGTGATGTTCAGCGCGCAGCCCGTGGCGCTCTTGAGGGTCTGGGCGCCCTGGGCGGTGGCCAGGTTGAGCTGGTCGAACGAGGTGCAGGTGGCGACGTTGCGGTTGGAGCAGCCGCCGGAGGACGACCAGGTGACCCCGGAGGAGTTGAACCGGGCGGCGGCGTCGGCGTGGGTGAGCTTGGTGTCGGCGTGGGCCTGGGTGGCGCCACCGCCGAGGACACCGACGCCCGGGGCGAAGAGAACGCCCAGGACAAGGGCGAATGCGGTCAGGACGGGGCGCAGTCTCATATGGGACAGCATGGGGGGACTCCTCCTGCTCATGACAAGTAAGGGCAGGGAGATACTGCCCGAGTTCTACGCGCGTCCGCCAGAGGGTGGCGGCAATGACAGGCAGCAATTGGGCTTCCGTTCGGCCGCCGTTCGCGACACGCCTCCCTTGATGTTGAACATTGAACTAGATCGCGCTACAGTCAATCTCGTTGAAGGTTAAACAAAAGCTTCGACCGCCGCTCGACCCCGCGCTCGATCACGTCCCCCGAGGAGGAGCCATGGCTCTGTTCAACCGCAAGAACAACAACGCCCCGTCCGCCACCGCCACCATCGCCCCCGCCGTGGACCCGGCCCTCGCCGCCCTCACCGGTGACTACGCGATCGACCCGGCCCACAGCAGCATCGGCTTCACCGTGCGCCACGCCATGGTCACCAATGTGCGCGGCACCTTCGGCGAGCACGAGGGCAGCCTGAAGCTGGACGGCTCCGACCCGGCGAACTCCACCGCGTCGATCGACGTCAAGATCGCCAGCGTCGACACCGGTATCTCCGATCGCGACGGCCACCTGGTCAGCGGCGACTTCTTCGACGCCGAGAAGTTCCCGCTCATGACGTTCCGCTCCACGCAGGCCGAGCAGCTCGGCGGGGACACGTACCGCGTCACCGGTGACCTGACCATCAAGGACGTCACGCGTCCGCTCGCCATCGACCTGGAGTTCAACGGCTCCGCCACCGACGTCTACGGCAACGAGCGGGTCGGCTTCGAGGGCAGCGCGGACATCCTGCGCTCCGACTGGGGCCTCACCTGGAACGCGGCGCTGGAGACCGGCGGCGTGATGGTCAGCGACAAGGTCAAGCTCAACTTCGACATCTCCGCGATCAAGTCCGCCGCGACGCAGGCCTGACGCCCCCGACACCCCGTCGCCCGGCACCTCACGGCTGAACCCGAGCGCGCCCGTCCTCCCCTACCCCGCCGGGGAGGGAGGCGGGCGCTCGGCGTGCCCCGGTCAGGCCCGGCGGGCGGCGACCGCGCGGCTCACGTCTTCGGCGATCAGGTCCGCGTTGATCGCAGCGGCGGCCTGCACCCCGGCGGCAGCGGCAGCGATGACCTTCCCCTTCGGGTCGGCGACATTGCCGGCCACCCAGACGCCGGGTACCTCCGTCGCCCCGACCGGGTCGGCGGCGACGTACGTCCCGATCACCTGATCCACCGCCTCCGTCTCGGCCGCCACCAGGCCCAGGTCCGCGAGGAAGTCCGCGCGGGCGGTGAAGCGGGGCTGCACCACGACGGCCTCGCACGGGACCGCCCGGCCGCCCGCCAGCCGTACCCCGGCGAGCCGGTCGTCCGTCACGTCGAGGGCGACCACCTCGCCGTCGACCACGGCGATGCCACGGGCGGCCAGCTGCTCGTACTCCTCGTCGGTGGGCTCGGGCCCGGTGTGGCGGAAGAGGGTGACGTCCTCGCTCCACTGGCGCCACATCAGCGCCTGGTGCACGGCCAGCGGCCCGGTGGACAGGACGCCGATCGGGCGGGAGGCGACCTCCCAGCCGTGGCAGTACGGGCAGTGCAGGACCTCGCGCCCCCACCGTTCGGCCACACCCGGCACCTCGGGCAGTTCGTCGACGAGGCCGGTGGTCACCAGGAGCCGGCGCGCCACGACCGCGGTCCCGTCCTTCCGTACGACGCGGAATCCCTCGCCGTCGGGCAGCCGCTCGGCGGCCACCACGGCGTCCCGGACGACCTCGCCCCCGTAACGGGTCACCTCGTCCCGGCCGGTGGCCAGCAGCTCCGAGGGCTGGACGCCGTCGTGTCCCAGGTAGCCGTGCATGTGCGAGGCCGGGGCGTTGCGCGGGTGTCCCGCGTCGATCACCAGGACCGAACGACGCGCCCTGGCCAGGGTCACGGCCCCGCTCAGCCCGGCGGCTCCACCGCCGATCACCACCACGTCGTGGCACCGGTCCGCGCCGTCGCCCCCGGTCACCTCGTTGCCGCCGTTCACGCTGTCGCCTCCGGTCATGTCGCTCATGAGGAGCACCTCCCTTTCACTGCAGCGTCCGCGAAGCAGCACCACTTCGGCAAGCTTCGTTGCCGTAACAGCAAACAGCGGAGATATGGGCTCCGTCCGGGAACCCTTGCCCTGGACTGGCCTAGAAGTTGCTCTCCTCCGGTTCGCCGACCGTCTGCTCCGACCAGATGACCTTGCCCGTCTCGGTGTAGCGAGTGCCCCAGCGTTCGGCGAACTGGGCGACGAGGAACAGGCCCCGGCCGCCCTCGTCCGTCGTCGCCGCGTAGCGCAGATGCGGTGAGGTGCTGCTGCTGTCGGACACCTCGCAGATCAGGTTGCGGTCGTAGAGCAGACGGACCTCGATGGGTGCCGTGCCGTAGCGGACCGCGTTGGTGACCAGTTCGCTCAGGATCAGCTCGGTGGCGAAGGCCTCCTCCTCCAGGCCCCGGTCGGTGAGCCACTCGGCGACGTGCTTGCGGACCCCGGCGACGGCCGCCGGATCGGTGGCCACGGCCCATTGCGCGACCTGGTCCGGATCGAGCGTGCGGGTGCGGGCCACGAGCAGGGCGACATCGTCGTCCGGCTGGTCGTGCAGCAGCGCGTCGAGCACGTCGTCGCAGGTCTCCTCCGGTGTCCGGTCACGGCCGGCGAGCGCCTCGCGCAGCAGGTCGAGGCCGGTGTCGATGTCCCGGCCCCGCCGCTCGACGAGACCGTCCGTGTAGAGGACCAGCCGGCTCCCCTCGGGTACGTGGAACTCGGCCGCCTCGAAGGGCATGCCGCCGATGCCGAGGGGAAGTCCGGTCGGGACCTCGGGGAAGTCGACGGTGCCGTCCGGAAGGACCAGCACCGGCCCGGGGTGGCCGGCCCGCGCCACCGTGCAGTTGCCGGAGACCGCGTCGTAGATCGCGTACAGGCAGGTGGCTCCGGCGATCTCGACATCGCCGTCTTCGGCTTCGTCCCGGTCGATCCGGGCCACCAGCTCGTCGAGATGCCCGAGGAGTTCGTCGGGCGCGGGGTCCAGCGACGAGAAGTTGTGGACGCTGGTGCGCAGCCGCCCCATGGTGGCCGCGGCGTGCAGCCCGTGCCCGACCACGTCGCCGACGACCAGCGCCACCCGGGCACCGGACAGCGGGATCACATCGAACCAGTCGCCTCCGACCCCCTCGTGCGCCGGCAGATAGCGGTGGGCGACATCGAGGGCGTTCTGCTCGGGCAGGACACGGGGCAGCAGACTGCGCTGCAGCGTCACGGCCATTGCATGCTCCCGCGTGTAGCGGCGGGCGTTGTCCACACCCACCGCGGCCCGTGCCACCAGTTCCTCCGCGAAGGACAGGTCGTCGTCGTCGAACGGTTCCGAATCGCCCGAGCGCCAGAAGTTGGCCATGCCCAGGATGACGCCGCGCGCGTGCAGCGGCACCGACACGAGCGAGTGGTATCCCTGCTCCCTGATCCGCTCGGCCACGTCGCGGTCCCAGTTCCGCCAGCCCAGCTTCGTGAAATCGCTCTGCAGATCGGCGTCGTCGCTGTGCACCCGCATGGCCCGGGTCCGGCCGGGGACGAAACCCACCACATGGCCGACCGGATACAGCGGATGGTCCGCGCGGACCGCCGCGACGGCGGTGCGGCGCATCTCCAGCGTGCCGCCGTCCGGTGTGACCGGTTCGTCCCCGCGCAGTACGGGGTCGGCGAGGTCGACCGTCGCGGCGTCGCAGAATCCGGGGATCGCCACGTCCGCCAGTTCCTGCGCCGTCCGGGTGACATCGAGCGTGGTGCCGATCCGGGCACCGGCCTCGTACAGGAGCAGCAGTCGTTCGGTCGCGAATTCCGCCTGTCCCGTGACCGCGCGGAGTTCGGTGGTGTCCCGCAGGCTCACCACGGCGCCGGGCGGGCCGCCGTACATGTCGGTCGGACGGAGATTGACGGCCAGCAGCCGGTTGCCGGCCCGCAGCACCTCGTCCGTGACGGTGCGGCCGGAGACGAACAGCGCGGTGGTGCCGGGGTCCAGCCCGAGGTCCGCGACCGCCCGGCCCTCGGCGTCCGGGGGCAGGTCGAGGAGTCTGCGGGCCTCGTCGTTGGCCAGGGTCAGCCGGTCGGCCTCGACGATGAGGACGCCCTCGCGGACCGCGTGCAGCACCGCGTCGTGGTGCTCGTACATCCGGGTCATCTCGGCGGGTCCGAGCCCATGGGTCTGACGACGCAGCCGTTTGCTCAGCAGCGCCGCGCCGGCCGTGGTGAGCGCGAGGGCGACCACCGCCGCTCCGGCGCTCAAGGGGATGGAGCGGTCCGCCACGCTGTTCACCGACTCGACGGTGACCCCCACCGAGACCAGTCCGGCGACCGAGCCGTCGGGCCGGGTCACGGGCACCACCGAGTTGACCGAGGGTCCGCGGATTCCTCTGAAGGTCCGGGTGAACGCGTGCCCCGCCAGTGCCTCCTTGTAGGGGCCGACGATGTGCTTGCCGATCAGTGCGGGATCGGGGTGGGTGTAGCGGGTGCCCTGGGGGCCTGCCACGACGACGTACTCGACATGGGTGAGTCTGCGGACCTCCTCGGCGCTCTGCTGCAACAGTGCGGTGGGGTCCTTGCTGTCCAGCGCCGGTGCGACCCCGGGCGAGTGGGCGAAGGTCTCGGCGACGCTCAGGGTGTGGGCGCGGGCCTCGGTCATGCTGTCGCGGCGGCCCTGCACGACCAGCGCGACCGCCCCCGCCGTGACGAGCAGCAGTACGAGACCGAGAACGAAGCAGAAGACCTGGCCGGCCACGGTGCGCACGCCGAGCAGGGAACGCAGTCCGCGGCTCGGGGGCCGATCGGTCAGGCCCCCGCCGGACGGCGCGGGAGCCGCCTGGCCCGAGCGTCCTCCATCGTGCCGATGTGATCGCCGGACGGAGCGACGCAGCCGCGCCCGGAATCGGCCGATACCAGACATAACTTCAGGTCTAGCATGAATCGCACCTGCTCGAGAGGTCGCTGGTCAGCGGCTCAGAACCCGCCCCCGTCGAATCCACCGCCGCCCCCGAAGTCGCCGCCGCCCCCGCCGTCGAAGCCTCCGCCGTCGAAGCCCGACGGGTCGAAGTCGGACCCGGAGAAGTCGCCGCCGCTCCAGTCCCCGCCGGAGCCGAAGTCGCCGCCTCCGTACTCCGCCGCGTACGCGGGACTCGACAGCATGGAGCCGAGCACCGTACCGACGAGCAGGCCGGGGAGCAGGCCGCCGCCGAAGTAGCCGCCCGCCCAGGGACCGTACGCCGGACCCGCCTCCCAGTACGGGCGGCGGCCCTCACCGGTGTCGACGGTGCGGCTCAGCGGCTCCTCGCCCTCGCGCAGCCGGAGCTCGTCCGCCGCGCAGACCGGGACCTCGCGCGCCGCGCCGCCGGACGGGGACCACCGGACGTCGGCGACCGAGGGGCCGTGGCGCGGGTCGAAGAAGCACGGCGGGCGGCGGGCCGGCGGTTCGCCGCCGGTGCGGCGGGCCTCCAGTACGGCGAGGGAGAAGCGGCCGTCCTCCAGGGCCCGGGTGACCCCGCGCACGTCGGACGGATGCCGGGCCCTGTCCATCCGGGTCTTCGCGGTCTCGTACGAGTCGAGGGCCCGCTCGTAGTCGGCGCGCATGTTGTCGTCGGCGCCCGGTTCGGCCGGGCGGAAGTCGAGCCGGTCCAGGGTTTCGCCGTACGCGGTGATGTCCTCGTCCACGACGACCCGGAGCTTGTCGAGGGCGGCCCGCTCCTCGGTCTCCTTGCGCTTCCGGTTGCGGCGGACGAGCGCGTAGGCCGTGCCGCCGCCCAGCACCAGGAGCGCGCCGACCGTGATCAGCCCGGCGGCGGACGAGGGCCCGCCGCCCCCGGACGAGCCGCCCCAGGAGGCGGGGGCGCTGCCGCGGGCCTGCTCCACGGCCCGGTCGACGAAGGCGTTCAGCTGCGTCGCGGCGTCGGTGTCCGCACCGGGCGTCTTCACCGCGGCGGTGAGGTTGTGGACCGCACGGGTGGACATCACCTGGGGGTCGGCGCCCGCGTCGAACCCGTTGCCGAGGCGGACCGCGTAGACGCCGGTGATCCCGGTGTCGGTGCGCAGGGTGGTCAGCAGGGTCTTCGCGGGGAACGCGGAGGTCGGCGGCAGCACCGCCACGAACACCGGCTTGTCGGCGTCCTTGATCTTCTTCGTCAGGGCGGCGGCCTGGCCCGGTGAGAGCTGGTCGGACGCCGCCGGGTCGACGTACACCGGGCCCTTGCGCAGCGCCTGCGCGACATCGTCGACGGTGGACGCGGCCACGGTGGATACTCCCGCCGGCGCCGGCGCACCGGGCGTCATGCCGAGGACGGCCGCCGCCAGGATCAGCAGCAGGCCGGCCAGCATGGTCGGGAACAACCTGTTCCGCATACTTCGAAGCTAACCCGGACGGGTGAGGCGTGCGACAGCCGTCGCGCGCGGTGCTCACCGGCTCCGGGTGAGCCGGATGGTGTCGCGGTACCACTTGGCGCTGTCCTTGAGCGTCCGTTCCTGCGTGTCGTAGTCGACGCGGACGATGCCGAACCGCTTGTCGTAGCCGTAGGACCACTCGAAGTTGTCCATCAGCGACCAGGCGAAGTAGCCCCGGACGTCGGCCCCCGCGGTGCGGGCCGCGGCGACGGCGGCGATGTGGTCGGCGAGATAGGTGGTGCGGTCGGCGTCGTGGATCTGCCCGTCCTCGGAGACGGTGTCGTCGAACGCGGCGCCGTTCTCGGTGATGACCGTCGGGACGCCGTACTCCTTCTCCAGGCCCACCAGCAGGTCGGTGAGGGCGGTGGGGGTGATCTCCCAGTCCATCGCGGTACGCGGCAGATCACGCTCCACGCCGCGGGTGACCGGCAGTCCCTCGGCGTCCACCGGGGAGCCCTCCTCCGTGACGCCGGAGAAGAGGGTGCCGCGGTAGAAGTTGACGCCGAGGATGTCGATCGGGGTGGAGATGACGTCCAGGTCGCCGTCCCGGACCGGGAGCTCGGCGTTCCGCAGGGCGAGGTCGGCGACGACGTCCTCGGGGTAGGCGCCCTTGACCAGCGGGTCCAGGTAGAGGCGGCGGCCCATCCCGTCGGCGCGGCGGCAGGCCTCGGCGTCCTCGGCGCTGTCGGTCTCGGGGGTGGCGGTGCCGAGGTTGAGCGTGATGCCGAGTTCGAGTTCGTTGCCGCGGGCGGCGGCCGTCTCGCGGATGTACCGCGCGGCGAGGCCGTGGCCGAGGAGCAGATGGTGCACGGCCCTGATCGCGTCGCCGAAGTCCTGCCGGCCGGGCGCCTGGTTGCCGTACGCGTAGCCGAGCATGGCCGAGCACCACGGCTCGTTCAGCGTCGTCCAGTGCTTCACCCGGTCACCGAGCGCGTCGTAGGCGAGCGCGGCGTACTCGGCGAAGCGGTGGGCGGTGTCGCGGGCCGGCCAGCCGCCCCCCGCGGTGGAACCGCCGATGTCGCCGGTCTCCAGCTCCTGCGGGAGGTCCCAGTGATAGAGGGTGATCCAGGGGGTGATGTCCCTGGCCTCCAGCTCGTCGACCAGGCGCTTGTAGAAGTCCAGCCCCTTCGCGTTGGCCGGTCCGCGCCCGCCCGGCTGGATGCGCGGCCAGGACAGCGAGAACCGGTACGTGTCGACGCCCAGGTCCGCGATCAGCCGCACGTCCTCGGGCATCCGGTGGTAGTGGTCGCAGGCCACGTCGCCGTTCTCGCCGCGGACGACCATGCCGGGCACCCTGCAGTACGTGTCCCAGATGGACGGGGTCCGGCCGTCCTCGGCGGCGGCGCCCTCGATCTGGTAGGCGGCGGTGGCGACGCCCCAGCGGAAGTCTGCGGGCAGGCCGGGGACGGCCGCGGCGGCGATCTCGCGCGCGTATTCCTCGGGGGTGGTGACGGGGGTGACGATGTTCATGGGTCTCCTGTGGTGTGCGTCGGCCGCTACGAGCGGTGTGCGTGGGGGCGCTGCGGGCGTCGCTACGAGCGGGGGGTCGCGGTCGCCGCCGTCGCCGGCACCGGCCGGTGGAGCCAGCAGGCCACCGTGCGGGAGCCGTCCGCGCCCGGCGCGGCGAGCACCGGGACATGGGTGGCGCAGGCGTCGAGCGCCTTGCCGCAGCGGGGGTGGAAGGCGCAGCCGGCCGGCATCGCGGACAGGTGCGGGGGCGAGCCGGGGATGCCGGTGAGTTCGCGGCGGGCGCCGTGCAGCGCCGGGAAGGAGTGCAGCAGCCCGTCGCTGTAGGGGTGGCGGGGGTCCTGGTAGATCGCGGAGGCACCGGCCTCCTCGACGATCCGGCCGCCGTACATGATCGCGATCCGGTCCGAGAATTCGATCAGCAGCGAGATGTCATGGGTGATGAAGACGACCGAGAAGCCCAATTCCTCTCGGAGTCTGACCAGTTGGCGCAGGATCTGGCGTTGCATGACGACGTCCAGGGCCGTCGTCGGCTCGTCCATGATGACGATCTCGGGCTCCAGCGCGAGCGCCATCGCGATCATCACGCGCTGGCGCATCCCGCCGGAGAGCTGGTGCGGGTAGGCGGCGAGCCGGTCGGCGGAGATGCCGACGAGTTCCAGCAACTCCTTGGCGCGGACCGTCCGTTGGGGCCGTTTCAGGTCCGGGCGGTGGGCCCGGAGCACGTCGGTGAGCTGACTGTGGACGGTGTGCACCGGATTGAGCGAGTTCATCGCGCCCTGGAACACGATCGACAGCTCCTGCCAGCGGAAGGCCCGCAGCTCGGCGGCCGACAGGGCCAGCAGATCGAGCGCCTCGCCGTCCCGCCGGTGGTAGTGGACCTCGCCGCCGGTGATCACCCCGGGCGGCGACAGCAGCCGGGTCACGGCGTACGCCAGCGTCGACTTGCCGGATCCCGACTCGCCCGCCAGGCCCAGGACTTCGCCCCGGTGCAGGGTGAGGTCGATGTCGCGCAGCGCGTGCACGGCGCCGTCCCCGGTCCCGTAGCCCACGTTCAGCCCGCGGACGGTGAGGACGGGCTCGCTGCCGCTCATGAGCGGGTCTCCTTGTCGTGCGTACCGCGTGCCGGGGATGCGTGTGACACGGATGCGCGCGCCACGGGGGTGAAGCCGACCCTCATCCGGACCTTCCCGGTCGCGCCGGACTCCGTACGCAGGCGCGGGTTGACGAACTCGTCGATGCCGAAGTTGATCAGGGCGAGCGACATGCCGAGCAGGGCGATGCAGAGCCCGGCGGGGACGAACCACCACCACGCGCCCTGGGCCAGGGCCTGGTTGGACTGCGCCCAGAACAGGACGGTCCCCCAGTTCCAGTCGGAGATGTCGGCGACGCCGATGAAGGCGAGGGTGATCTCGGAGAGGATCGCGAAGATCACGGTGCCGACGAAGCCGGAGGCGATGACGGCCGTCAGGTTCGGCAGGACCTCGAAGAGGATGATCCGCCAGGTCGACTCACCGGTGGCGCGGGCCGCCTCGACGTAGTCCCGGCGGCGCAGCGACAGCGTCTGGGCGCGCAGCACCCGGGCTCCCCAGGCCCAGGAGGTGAGGGCGATGACGGCGGCGATGAGCAGATCGCCCGCGTCGGAGACGAAGCTGGCGATGATGACGATCAGCGGCAGTCCCGGGATGACCAGGAAGACGTTGGAGAGCAGCGAGAGCAGCTCGTCGGCCGTGCCCCCGAGGAAGCCGGCGCTGACCCCGATCAGCACGGAGAGGATCGTCGCGAGTATCCCGGCGACGAAGCCGACGACCAGGACTCCCCGGGTGCCGACGAGGATCTGCGAGAGCACGTCCTGACCGGTCTGCGTGGTGCCGAACCAGTGGGCTCCGGAGGGTGGTTGGAGCAGTTGGTCGCTCATCGTGTCGGGGTCGTACGGGGCGATCCACGGTCCGACGACCGCGATCACGACGAAGAAGGCGAGGATCCCGAGACCGACGACGGTCTTGCGGCCGCGCAGAAAGCGCAGCCTGCGCCTGCTGGGCGCCGGGTTCCCGTTCGGGTCGGTCCCGGCCGGGTCGGTCGCGGCGACCTCGGCGGTGGTGACGGCCATGTCCTAGGCCTCCCTTCGGGTACGGGGGTCGAGGACCATGTAGATGACATCGGCGAGGAGGTTCGCCGCGAGGACGGAGAGCGTGATGATCAGGAAGACGCCCTGCATCAGGGGGTAGTCCTTGGCGCCCACGCCCTGGAAGAGCTGGTAGCCGATGCCGGGGTAGGAGAAGACCATCTCCACCAGCAGGGTGCCGCCGACGATGAAGCCCAGCGAGAGGGCGAAGCCGGAGATGTTGGGGAGGATCGCGTTGCGTGCGGCGTACCCGAACATCACCCGGCGCTCGGAGAGCCCCTTGGCCTGGGCGACCATGACGTAGTCCTCCGAGGACACCGTCACCATCATGTTCCGCATGCCGAGGATCCAGCCGGCCACGGCGCTGAGCACGATGGTGAGGCCGGGCAACGCCCCGTGGTAGAGCGCGCTGGAGATGAACGGCCAGTCGAAGGCGGGCACGAGCGAGCTGTCGTAGCCCCCGGCAGCCGGGAAGAGCGGCCACTTCACGGCGAACAGGGCGATGGCGATGAGCCCCAGCCAGAAGTACGGGATGGCCGAGATGAAGGTGGTGACGGGCAGCAGGCCGTCCATCCAGGAGCCGCGCCGCCAGCCGGTGAAGACGCCGATGCCGGTGCCGAGCAGGAAACTGATCAGCGTGGTGATGCCGACGAGCGCGAGCGTCCACGGCAGCGACTGAGCGATCACCTCGCTGACCGGTGTGGGGAAGAAGGTGAAGGAGAGACCGAGGTCGCCGTCGAGCAGATGCGACCAGTAGTCGGTGTACTGCTGCCAGAGCGACTGGTGCTTGTCGAGGCCGAAGAGTGCCTTGAGCGAGTTGACGGCGTCGGTGTCGAGCTGGCCCTGGAACCGGGAGAGCAGCGCCTGGACCGGGTCGCCGGGCATCATGCGCGGGATCAGGAAGTTGATGGTGATCGCGGCCCAGGCGGTGACCAGGTAGAAGGCGAGCCGTTGGAGCAGGTATTTCACTTCGCGCTCTCCTTCCGGTGCTCGTCGGCCGTTTCCGCACCGTCCGCGTACAGCCAGCAGGCCGCCCACTGGCCGCCTTCGAGGTCGAAGCGGGGCGGCGGTTCGGTGCGGCAGCGCTCCATGGCCTTCGGGCAGCGGGGGTGGAAGCGGCAGCCCGTGGGCGGGGCGATGAGCGAGGGCGGTTCGCCGCTGCCGGTCTCCTCCTGTTCCGCCTCGGCGACCACCCGGTCCGGGTCGGGCGCCGAGGCGATGAGGAGCTGGGTGTAGGGGTGGGCGGGGCGCTGGGTGACGGTCTCGCTGTCCCCGCCCTCGACGATCCGGCCCGCGTACATCACCAGCGTCGTGTCCGCGAAGTAGCGGGCCGACGCGATGTCATGGGTGATGTAGAGGATCGCGAGGCGCAGCCGGTCCTTGAGGTCCTTCAGCAGGTTGAGCACGCCGAGCCGGATCGAGACGTCCAGCATCGAGACGGGTTCGTCGGCGAGCAGGACCTGGGGATCGGCGCCGAGTGCGCGGGCGATGGCCACGCGCTGGCGCTGTCCCCCCGACAGCTCGTGCGGGAACTTCTCCAGGTACTGGTGCGGAGGAGTCAGCTGGACACGGTTCAGCAGGATGGTCAGGTTCTCTTCCAGTTCCGCCTCTCCGCTGCCCGCCCGGCCGTGGATCCGCAGTGCCCGGGTGAGGTGGTAGCGCACGGTGTGCACCGGGTTCAGTGAGGCGAACGGGTCCTGGAAGATGAGCTGGACCCGGCGTACGTAACCGCGGAAGGAGCGGCCCCGTCCGGCCTTCACGGCCGTGCCGTCCAGCAGGATCTCGCCCTCGGTGAGCGGATGGAGCCGGGCGAGCAGTCTGGCCACGGTGGACTTCCCGGAGCCCGACTCCCCCACCAGCGCGGTGACCGTGCCGCGCCGCAGTGCCAGCGAGACGTCGTCGACGGCGTGGACGGTGCGGCGTCGGCCCGCGAGGAGGTCGCGTCCGGTGCGGCGTACGGGGAAGTGCTTGGTGACGGAGCGTGCTTCGAGCACGACATGGTTCTGTGCGGGCTGTTTCGACATGGCCGGTCCCTGTGTCCCGTATCCCTGGCTCTACTTGGCGGGCTGGAGCTTCAGCACGATCTGCAGCGCGGACGGCTGGGTGTGCTGCGGCGGGGCGTACGGGTCGGCCTCGGTGGGCCAGCCCACCCAGTTCTTCGTGGAGTACTCGGCCCCGATGGGGGCGGCGGCCGTCGGGATCAGCGGCGCCTGCTCGACCATGATCTTCTGGAGGGTGTTCATGGCCTCGGTGCGGGCGGAGTCCTCGGTGGCGCTCGCGAAGTCCTTGAGCGCCTCGGTGGCCTCGTCGCTCTTGAAGCGGCCGAAGTTGCCCTGCTGGGAGGCCTTGCCGACGGGCTGGAGCAGCGCGCCGTCCATGATGTTCTGGTACATGTCGTACGGGGTGGCGCCGCTGTTGGTCCAGTGCAGGGTGGCGTCGAAGTTGCCGTTGGCGACGTCCGCGCCCCAGGCCTCGGCGGTCTGCGTCTTGACCTTGGCCTCGATGCCGAGCTGCTTGATGTTGTCCTTGATGATCGCGAGACCGGTGATGTAGTCGTTCCAGCCGGCCGGGTCGGTGAAGGTGAGCTTCACCGGCTTGCCGTCCGGGTCCTTCAGTACGCCGCCGCTGAGCTCGAACCCGGCGTCGGCGAGGATCTTCTTGGCGCCCGCCACGTCCGGTGCGGTGGTGGCGCTCTTGTACTCGGGCGCGAGGAAGGACTCACCGGCGGGCAGCGGGATGCCGGTCGGGTTGGTGATCTCCGGGTAGAGCGTGGCCTCGGCCTGGGTGTGGATCGCCTTGCGGTCGACGACCATCGCCATGGCCTTGCGCAGCGCCGGGCTGCCGAAGGGCTTGCGGGCGGTGTTGAACCACAGTCCGTGGATGCCGAGCCCGGAGGGGAACCACAGCTTGTGGTTCCTGGGGTCCTTGCTGATGAACAGCTGCTTGTAGTTGGGCATGAAGACGAACGACCACTCGACCTTGCCGTTCGCCAGCGCCGTGGTCGCCGCACTGTTGTCGTTGTACGCGGTGTAGCGCAGCTCCTTGACCTTGGTCGCGCCCTTCCAGTACGTGGGCGTGGCGGTCAGCGTGGTGGTCTGCGGGGTGAACGTCTTGAGCTTGTACGGGCCCGAGCCGACGGGCGTGCGGTTGGGCCAGGTCTCGGGGTTCTTGACGCCTTCCCAGATGTGCTTGGGCACGATGAACTGCTGGATGATCTTGTTCTGGTTGACGTACTGGGACTCCTTGAAGGTCAGCACGACCTGCTTGCCCCGCACCGCGATCCCGTCGAAGGGGATGCCGTTCCAGTTGAGCGCCGTGTGCTTCTTGAGCAGGTCGAAGGTGTACGCGACGTCGTCGGCGGTCAGCGGCTTGCCGTCGGCCCACTTGGCCTTGGGGTCGAGGGTGAAGGTGACCTCGGTGAAGTTGGACTCCCACTTCCAGCCGGTCGCCAGCCACGGAGCGGCCTTGTCCGCGGGCCGGATCTGGTTCGTCATGGCGAGGGGCTCGTAGATCATGTAGCGGTAGCCGAGCGTGGCCCCCGCCGAGGTGTTCAGGAACGGGTTGCTGTTGTCGGTCTGCGGCCCGTCCGGCTTGCCCAGGGTCAGCACGCCGGAGGCGCTGCCCCCTTTGTCGGCACCCGAGTTGGCGGACGAGCAACCGGCGGCGAGCGCGACCACCGCGGTGGTGATCGAGAGCGCTCTCAGGATGGCGTGACGTCGTGCGGACATGGCGACTCCAGGAGGTACTGCGGTCGGTGAGATCCGGAGGATACGGAGGAGCAGCCGGCCGGAGGCTCCGGCCGGACCGCTACGGCGCCGAGCGGCGCACGACCAGTTCGGTGGGCAGCACGACCGGTGCGTCGGGTGCGTCGGGTACCGGCGTGCCGCCGAGGTGGGCGAGCAGCATCCGTGCGGCCGTCTCACCCATCCGCCGGGTGGGCTGGCGCACGGTGGTCAGGGGCGGTTCGGTGTGCTCGGCCATCGGGATGTCGTCGAAGCCGACCACGGCGATGTCGTCCGGCACCGACCGCCCGGCGGCGCGCAACGCCCGCAGCACGCCCGCAGCACTGATGTCGTTGTGCGCGAAGACCGAGTCGAACTCCGTGCCGGAGGCGATGAGTTGCTCCACGGCCAGCCGGCCGCTGCGTTCGGTGAAGTCGCCGTGGACGACGAGATCGGTGGGCAGGACCGTACGGAATCCGTCCAGCCGGTCACGTACGCAGCCGAAGTGCCGGGGACCCGTGATGACCAGGGGTCTGGCGCGCCCGGCGGCGAGCAGATGCCGGGCGGCGCTCGCGCCCCCTTCGCGATTGGTGGTCACGACGGAGGGGAACTCGGGGTGGTGGCCGCGGTCGTCGATCAGCACGATCGGCAGACCGCCGTGGTGCAGCGCGGTGAGGTGGTCGAGGGTGTTCTCGGGTTCGACGACCAGGAGCCCGTCGAAGGCGCGCGCCGACACCTGGCCGGTGAAGCGCTGCACGGACTCGGCGCCGCGGTTGCAGGTGAAGAGCAGCAGCCCGTAGTCGGCGGCCTCGACGGTGTCCACGACGCCCTGGAGCACTTCGCCCATCCACGGCCAGGTGAGCGAGGGCACCAGCATGCCGACCGTACGACTGCTGCCGCGGGCCAGTCCGACGGCACCCGAGCTGGGCACGTAGCCGAGCTGTGCGATCACTTCACGAACGCGGGCGGCCGTGGAACCGTCCACTTCGCCCTTGGTGTTGATGACCCGCGACACGGTCGTCTTGCTGACGCCTGCCACACGGGCGACATCGGCCATGGTGACACGCATCGGGGCCTCCGGGGCAAGGCATGAGGGACAACTGGAACCGGTACCGCAACCGGTTCAGGAACCGGTACCGGCGTTGCGGCGTGAGTTAACCCCGCCGGAACAGTGCCGTCAATACTTCACGCCGACATTGGTCCGTACCCATCTCCCGCACAGGCGGGGCCTGTTGTACGTTCAGGTTCTGAACGCAGACACCGCTCACCGCCGTGCTCGTGGCCGACCACGCGACGCCCGTCGCGGGTTCCCATGACTCACATCACGCGCGACGGCAGGAACCGCGACCCTGCGGTCAGCATCCTTGGACCCGTCAACTACGTTCACCCGTAAAGGAATTCCATGGAGTGCCGTCGCATTTCCGCCGCCGACAGCGGGCGGGGGTCGCCCGGTGAGCGCCAGGCAGAGCGGATCGGGTATCCGGTCTGTGCCTCGACCGCCGTCGCGTCGATGAAGCCGAGGCCCTGCGGAGGTGGCGACCACACCCACGTCCCAGTGCGCCTCCTGGGCGGCCGCGATCAGCTCACCGATGCCACCGGCGATTCCGGCCGCGCACACGACGACGTACAGAAACGGCTTCCCGGACTGCGGGCTGGGCTGATCACTCATGCGGGCTCCCGGTCAACGGTTGAGGTGGTGCGACTCAGGCAGCGTACGGCGGCGGTCCCGGGCCGTCCTGTAGGCAACCCAACTCCCCACTGCCGGAATACGGACGACCTGGCCGAGCCGATCGCGAACTTCACTGGAGCCAGGAGAAATTTCTCGCTGCCTCAGCGCGGTAGCGTCGTTCGACAAGGTCGATGGAGAGGAAGCACGCAGCCATGCAGAAGCCCGCTGGTACCGCCGATCGCCAAGCCCTGCGTGGGCTCATCCTGGACTTCGCCGGTGTACTTACCGCAGATCCGCACCCAACGCACCGTTCATGGGCCGAATCCGAAGGGCTTCACTCGGAAGCGTGGCGTGCCACCCTCAACGACTCCCCTGACGGGCGACGCCTGTACTCAGCACTGGAGATCGGACAGCTCGGACAGGCCGAGTGGAATGCGAAAACGGCCGCCTTGCTCGGTGCGGGCATCGATCCGACGAACTTGATGGGCCGTGCCTGGTCGAAGGTGCCCGCGGCACAGCGCATGGCGGCACTCGCACATGCTGCCAAGGAAGCGGGATACCGACTCGCCCTCCTGTCGAACAGCTTCGGTCTGGATCCGTTCAACCCGTATGAGCATGTCGGCATCTGGGATCTGTTCGACGTACACGTCATTTCGGAAGCGGTCGGCCTGGCGAAGCCTGACCCTGCCATCTACCAGCTAACGCTTGACCGCCTCGGCCTCCCCGGAGAGACATGCGTGTTCGTCGACGACCATCCGGTGAACCTTCCGCCCGCCGAGGCCTTCGGGATCACCACTGTCCTCGCGACGGACGAGGACGACACGGTCGCCGAGCTGGAGAGCCTGTTTGGGGTGACTGCGGCCGTATCCGTACGAGGCTGACTTCAGCTGCATCGTCAACTCCTCCGTCCGCGAGGGGTATCGGCATTGCACCGGAAATCGGTACGGTCCACCCCTGGCGGACCGGAAGGGAAAGTGGCTGTCATGCAATGGTCGGAGTACACCACCGCGGAACGACTCAAAGCGCTCCGCAACGGCATGACGCAGGAGCAGTTGGCCGAGGCCGCCGACGTATCTGTCGGCGTTGTCCGAAAGCTGGAGCGTGGCGGCACTGCTTCCCTCCCCTCTTTGTTGTCCATCGCTTCCGCCCTCGGCACCGACATCGCCGTGCTCTATGGGCAGCAGGCGCCCCGTCGCTCCATGGACCGTGACGAACGGGCGGCCCTGCGCACTCTTTCCGCCGCGACCCACGACGCCGCCATCGGTATCCCCACCGAAACCGAGCCGGGCACGGTCGACGAGCTACGGGCCGTCGTCGAGCGTGCCGATGCGGCCTACTGGGCGGGCCGATACGCCGAGCTGGGCGCGTTGCTCGGCGCGCTGTTACCCGAGGCACGCGCACGTTACGACACCTCGGACGCCCACGAGAAGGAGGCCGCGGCCGGCGTTCTGGTCGATGCCTTTCAGACCGCCGGAATGGCCGCGAACATCTGGGGCTCACGCGACCTCGCGTACGCAGCACTCACCTACGGCCGCCAGATCGCTGTGCAAGCAGGTGACGATCTGCGTGACGCCCATCTCGCTGCCACCACAGCATGGGTCAACCTTCGTGATGGGCGGACCGCGCAGGGTTTTTTCGCTGGCTGCCGCGCAGGCCGACCGGATCGAGCCGAAGATGTCGGAGCACGACCCCGATCGGCTTTCGGTGTACGGGCAGCTCGTCATCAACGCTGCTGTGGCCGCGTCTCGCGGTGGTTCCTCGCCGGAGGCTGCCCGCGAGTACCTGTCCCAGGCCCACGCCGTCGGGGCCCGTCTCGGCACCGAACACGCCCGTGGCCGGCATTCCCAGCCCTACGGCCCCCTCTACGCCGCCACGCAAGCCATGAGCATCGCCGTTGCCCTCGGCGACACTTCGGGGGCACTGCAGCTCATGGACGCAGTCAAGCTGGACGACACTGTCCCCCTCGCCACCCGGGCCCGTTACGGCCTCGACGTCGCCCTGACCCATGTGGCATGCCGCCGGTGGGAGCGGGCCGCCAGCACCCTCGAAGACGTCTGTGCCATGGCGCCTGGGTGGGTGCAGCATCAGATGCTGCCCGGGGTGATCATCTCCCGCCTCGCCGGTGTATCCGTCAGCCGCCTACGCGGACTCGCCCACGCCGCAGGAGTACCCCTCGGCGTTCGCTGACTGCCACGACCCGTGGCAGCTGCGAGACGGCCGGAATGGCGACTGCAACGCTCCGTAGCACTGCGTGCCGCCGATAGTCGGCGGGGCCCGCATGGGGCATGGCAACCACGGCGCTGCGAACCTCCCCAGCAGCCACGGGCCGTGCCTGTCCCACGCAGGCCGTCGGCAGCACGCTTGAAACATGCCGAACACCCCGCCCGGCGGCCTCGGACGCGTTCCGGTCGCTGTCTACTCCTGTGCCGCCGCGACGCCCGTCGCACGCGAGGCCGAGCGACGTACACGCCACTATGCAGACGCCCGCCACTGGTACGTGGCCGGAGCATGGACCGACAACGATCCCACCCTGCCTTTGGGTATCCGCCCGGCATGGTCGGCCATGACAGGCGCTCTGTCGTCCGGCCTGATCCGTGGCGTCGTCGTCGCAGGTGCCTCCCATGTCGCAACTGATGCCGCACAGTTCGCCTCGCTCGGAGCCCTGATCCGCGACCGCGGCGGCTTCCTCGCGGAAGCGACACCTGAGTCGCCGCGCCATGGTCCGGGCCGGCATGAGCGCCGCCGTGCTCTCTTCGAAGGGACCGCCGGATGGTTTCTCTGCGGACACCTCATGCCTGGGGTGTCCTGGTGACCGGGACCCAGGCCGAAGTCGGCGACATCGTCGAGGACGGGGAGGGTCGGCAGGCGATCGTCACCGACATCAGGCAGAACGTCACTTGGATCCTGCGTCCGCGGTGGGGCCCCACAACGGCCCAATGGGAGACCACCCGCCCCGGCTCTCTCCGCATCGTGGAAACCCGCGCCTCCCACCTCAGCAGCGAACGGGGCTCGTGGTGAACGGCCATCGCAGGGCCCGCACAAGACGCGGCGACCTGGTCGGACGGCTGTGCACCGGAATGTGGCTCGTCGGCCACGTGGCGGCCGCGCTCGTGCTCGGTGCCCTGGTCGCCGACGACCGGCACACGCCGCCACAGGTCTTGCGACCACCCACTCCGACCTCGACATCAGCAGGACCACCCACACCATGACCGGAAGGCGGATCCACCGTGTACGCGTTCGGCCTGTGCATCGACCAGAACTACCTCTCCCCCGGCCTTGCGACTATCACGGCGCTGGCGGACAGCCTCGCCCCGAGTGACCGCCGAGGCGCGGCACTGCGCGTCCTCACCCTCGACCTCGCTCCCGCACACATCGTCCTGCTCGCCCACTTCGCGAAGCGGGCCGGTTTCGGCTCCTTCGATATCGCCCGCCGCTCGCCACTGCGCGCCTCGCGGATGGCCGACGCTTCGTACATCACCGTCACGACCTACCTGCGGTTCGAATTCACTGCGGCGTTCGTCCGCCGCCCGTACCTGGTCTGCGTGGACGCCGACACGCTCGTACGCGGCGACCTGACTCCGCCGCTTCATGCCCTGCGCCCGGGGGAGGTCGGCGCGGTACGCGACGAGTTCAACCCGGCCGTAGGCGAATGCCCCGCCCTACCCGGCGTGGCGAAACAATGGCCGCATCTCAGGGGTCGCCCGTACTACAACGCCGGTCTGCTTTGGGCCCACACCTGCGAGCTCCCCAGCATCCGGCGGGGAGTGGAACGTGCCCTGCTGCAGCGCAGACACATCCTCCACAACGACCAGGACGCCCTGAACCTGTGGCTCCTTCACTGCGGCCGCGTCCGCGAAGTCGGCGCGGAGTACAACCGGTTCGAGGTCGGCCGGTTCCTCGAACGCGGCGACTGGGTCCGCCGCGTGGTCGCCCGTCCCCTGCATCCTGATCCAGCCGCTGCGCTCGTCCACTTCGTGGGTCCCCAGAAGCCCTGGCAGTCGGCATGCCCCCGGACGGACGACGTCCGCGAGTACCGGGTGCTGCTGCGCCGTACGATGCGGCACGTCCGCGCGTTGGGTGCCGCCCATCCCGAGCCGGCGGGAACGCGATGAACTCCCCCTCGGCAATGGTCTCTCGCGCCTGCGTCAAGCTCCTCGGGACACCCGCTCGAACCGGAAAGCCGCTGAAGATCGGCTCCCGCACAGCCGTCTACCGGGCTGTTCTGCACGACGGCCGGAGTGTGATCGTGAAGCTGTACGCGCACACGGCCCGCCGTAACGCGTTCACCGAGGCGACGGCGATCCGGGCGGCCGAGGCCGCCGTACCCGTACCAAAGGTTCTTGGCTGTGGCACCACCTCCGGCGAAGGGGCCACTGCGCTCGTCATGACCGACCTGGGCACAATCACTCTCGGTGACGCCGTGCGTTCCGACTACGTCCCTCACGCCCAGGCGCTCAGGGATCTCGGCGGCCTCCTCGCCCGCCTGCACCGAGCATCGATCGCGTCGTCGATGCCGCGCCACCCGCTCTTCGAACCCGTCTCCTCGCTGTCCCGGCGCTGCCCACCCGACCTGCTCAGCGAGATCGCCCCCGCTCTCGCTGTCATCGCCGACACACCGGACTCGGCACCGACCGCGTGGTGCCACGGCGATCTCCACTTCGACAACGTCGTCCTCTCCGGCCCAAAGGGCATGCACCATTTTCGCGTACCGCGCAAGGAAAGGACCAGTCGATGACCAACGTCGGACTGACAGTCGTCATCCCTGCCCACAACGAGGCGGCCTACCTGCCCCGCTATCTGCCCACTGTTTTGGCCTCCCTCGAACGTTGGCAGGGAACCAGCAACGAGCAGGGCGAGGTGATCCTGGTCGACAACGCCTCCACCGACGCGACAGCCGACATGGCTGCCTCCTATGGCGTCCGCGTGATCAGCGAGACCGTGCGCAACATCGGCCGAGTCCGCAACAGAGGCGCAGCCGCCGCACACGGTCGGCGCCTGTTCTTCACGGACGCCGACGTCGCACTGCCCCTGGAAGCGATCACCGCCGCTGCGACAGCGATGGACTTGGGGGCAGTCGGCGGCGCCATTCCGCCCCTCTACACCCCCAAGCGCCTCGGGGCACGCCTGCTGTGCGCGTACTGGGATCACTACCGCACCGCCCATGGCGGGGCACAGGGCGTTGCCCAGTTCTCCACCGCTGCGGCGTTCAGGGCGGTCGGCGGCTACCGCGATGACCTGTACATGAGCGAAGACGTCGACTTCTTCGCCCGGCTGACCTCCCACGGCCGTGCCACCGCCGGTCCGGTAGAGATCCTGGAAGACCTGCGCGTACGCCCCTCCAACCGCCGATACGACCAGTGGTCCAGCCTGCGGATGCTGTGGTGGCAGAACCCAGTCACGGCCCGCCTGCGGCTAAACTCCCCACGCATGTGGCGCCACTGGTACGAGACCACCGTCCGATGAGCAAGGAGCCCGCCATGGCCGTGCCTCTGCCCGTGCCGGACGCCGAAGGGATCTACACGTTCCCCGACGACCTCGTCCGCGCCCACCAGCAGTGGACCGACCAGCTCGCCGAGCGCCACCGCGCGCACGACTACCGCATCATCGAGCTCAAGGCGCCCCACAGCGGCCACCCGCACTTCATCGAGATGCGCCACCCGACTGGCCGGCCAGTCCTCGTCGTCGAACCGCACCACGACGACTTCGCCCTGTCGGCCTCCGGAACCTTCCTCGCACACCCACGGCCGCTCACCGTGGTCACGGTGTTCTCCCGATCCACCAGTGTCCATCCGGCCCTGGAGAACACTTACGACACCGAAGCCGACGTATCCGGCCTACGGAATCAAGAGGGCGCAGCCGCACTCGCCCCGCTCGCCGCCGCGCGGCTTCTCCTCGGCCACAAGGATGCCGACCCTCCGTACCGGCCCTGCGTCCAGGACCAGTTGGAACGGGTCACCGAAGAACTCCGCGAGGTGATCGCTGCGCACCCCGACGCCGAACTCCTCGCCCCCGCAGCCGTCACGCGCCACCCAGACCACCTCCTCGTGCGCGAGGCCTCAGTCCGCCTCGGATGCCGATGGTTCTGGGAGGACCTCGCCTTCTGGTCCACGTACGCCCTCGCCGGCTGCGACCAGCACCTGTTCCGTGCCCGAACCGGCCCGGCGCCGGTCCCCGAGCTGGTCGACATCACCGGCGTGGTCCTCGACAAGGTCACCGTTCTGCGTATGCACGGCTCACAGATGCATCCGGCCCGGAAGATGTACCGCCCGATCCGGCATGCCTGGACCACTGCCGCAGGCCTTCTCACCGGCACCGGAACCTACGCCGAACGCTTCTACCGGACGGAGTCCCCGTGAAGGTCATCGCTCTCGAAGGGCCCTCGTACGCGGGAAAGTCCACCGCGATCAACCATCTGCGCAGACAAGGCATCGGGAACCACGCATTCGTCTCGGACTGCTATGTCAAGCACATCGCCCACCGCGACGACATCCCTCCGGCCCAACCTGGATCGGCGGCCGCACAACTCGCGGCCTTCGAAACATTCATGAGCATCGAGAGCGCCCAGGTCCGCAAGGCGCTCGCCAACGCCAGCCCGGTGGTGACCCTCGACCGCTCCGTGGACACTCTCCTCGCCCATGCCCACGCCCTCGACTCCCTGTTCGGGTACAACGTCCACCACCAGCTCCGCGACCGGCTCCAGGAACTGCCGTTCCTGCGCCCCGACCACACCCTCTACCTTGACGCGTCCGCCGAAGTGCTGAGCCTGCGCCGCAAGACGGCCGGACACGCAGCAGCGGAGTCCAATTACTTCCTCCACGAACCCGCGTTCCTCGACCACGCCCGCGACTACTTCGTCTCCGGCGCACAGCCGCCCGTGTCGCGAGAGGTGACCGTCGTCCCTGCCGACGCCACCCCACCGGAGGTCGCGCACGCAGTGGAATCCCTCGTCATGTTGCGGATGAGGTGAACGGCCGTGCCCACGGTCCTCTTCGCCTGGCGACGCACACCGCCCCCACTCCTTGTCGGCGGAGCTGAGGTCACCCAGCAACTCCTGGCCGAGGAGTTCGCCGCAGCAGGCTGGCAGGCTGTCTATCTCGGCTCCCACCAAGCACCTTGGAACCAGGCCGACCAGCTCCCCCAAATTCGCGCTTTCCTCGACTCCCATGGAACCCCGTATGAAGAGTCACACGGCGTTCTCCGCTACTGGTGGAACGGAGTGGACTGCATTGCCGTACCTCAAGAGCAGACCGCATCCGCCCTCCGGAGCCTGCTGTCCCAGGCTCGGCCCGACATCGTGTTCACCTCGCAGGAGGGCGCAGCCGACCTCGCAGTACAGGCCCGGCCAGCTGCTCTCGTCGCGGGCATCCTGCACTCGGTATCGAAAACGGGTCTCGGGGTCCTCCCCGGCCGCCCGCACTATGGTTTGGCCGTCTCCGAGTTCGTCCGCCGACGGGCGCCCCAGACCGACCGAACCCGCCTCGCCGTCCTCCACCCACCGTTCGCGCAGCCCCGGCAGGGGCCCAGTGTGCCGCGATCCATGTCGGTGCTCATGGTCAATCCGATCCCTGCGAAGGGCTCCGACCTCCTGCACCAGCTCATCCGCGTCCTGCCGCAGCAGCACTTCACCCTCGTCGAGGGTTGGTGGAACACCGTCGACCAATTCGCCGCCTACCCCAACGTGACCTACGTGCCGAGGGTCTACGACGTGAGCCCCCTCTACCGAAGCCACCGACTCCTGCTGGTGCCGTCCGCGGTGGAGGATGCCTTCCCCCGGGTGATCGTCGAAGCAGCCCTGCACGGGACGCCGAGCATCGGCACCAACCGGGGCGGCATTCCTGAGGCCATCGGCGCCGGTGGAGTCGTCCTGCCCCGCTCGGCCGGAGTCCAGGCTTGGGCGGACGCCATCCGCACCGCCGACCTGAACACCCTCGGGGAGCAGGCCCGCCGGTACGCAGCCGGGTTCGCCCGGCCGCGTCTGCCCGACCTCGAAGCGTTGGGGTTTACCCCTCGGCGAAGGCGTCCTCGACCTGACCGAGCCGGTCGGTCCACCAGCGCAGCAGGGCCTCGTCTGCAGTGAACAGCTCATCAAAGGAGAAGTCACCACGGTCGTAGTGGAACTCCAGCTGCCAGAAGTCCGTCATCCGCTTCCACCACAGCCGCCGCACACCATCCGCCAGCGCTGACAATTCCAGCGGCACCACGGACCGGTAGCCACGGACGAACGCGGACACCCGTGCTAGATCGAACACACCGTCCACCCCGAACTGCACCTGTGCCGTCCGCGCGACTTCCTCTGCGTAAGGACGAACGCCGACCCGATCCCAATCCAGAATGGCGACGAGTTCCCCGCCCTCCCACAGCAGATTCCGGTACTGGACATCACCATGTGTCCACCCACGACTGCCGACAGGGGTCGTGTCCTGCGGCCTGCGGCCTGCGTGCTTGGTGATCAATGCGCGACGATGTTCAAGAAAGGCCGTCGCCGCCTCGTCGAACGGGCTGCCTGTGCCGTTGGCGCGGACCTCCGCAGACAGGCGCTCGGATTTCTGCACGGCCCGCTCGGGCGTCGTGACATCGGTGGTGATCGTCTCGGGCACCACCGGCAGCAGACCTTGATCGCAGACCCGCCCCAGACCTTCGTGCAGGCGCCCCAGGTGCGCACCCAGCAACGAGGCCTGGGAGAGGCTGAGGTCGACACCTCGGACGTGGACACCGGCCATCCACGGAAACAGGTACCAGGCACCGCCGTCGGCTTCGGCAACCAGCGCGCCGGAGGCCGTGGCGACGGGTGCACTCACTGGGACGCCATCAGCAGCCAACGAAGCGAGCATGCCCAGATTGCGGCTCAGCCGGTCGCGTGGCACGTCGGCAACCCTCTTGAGGGCGAACGTCGCGTCAGGAGCGGCCAGTCTCCAGTTCGCATTCATCAGCCCCTCGGGAAGGTAGTGAAGCCCCTCCACCCTCCCGAGGCCGAAAGCATCAGTCAGCTCGGTGAGGATGTTGCCTGGAATCACGGTCCCGTCGGCCACGGTCGCATCAATCACGCAGGAGACGATACGACATCGGCTCGGCCTTGCAAGGCCGAAACCGGATGCCCTGCCCTTGCACGAATCATTCGCTGACAGGCAGCGCCAAGATTTTCACTCACGGGAAAGCGAACCGGCCAACAGCACCTGCAAGAACAGGGCCAAACAGGGAGGAAGTGCGCATAATGATCGACTACGTTCGCACATGGGCAACCACGCGGCGCCAGGCCAGAGAGGAGAAAGTGATCTCCGAATTACGTGAATCACTGGATCACTTCAGATTGAGCCAGCCGATACCCGAAACCGTAGAAGCCGCACTGCGCAAGACGGCCAGAAGTCAATGGGCCACAGCCCCACTCTCCATACTTTCCCTCATCACCATGTGGCTCTGGAGCGGGTTGTTTTTTGCTCTGACTTGGGGCTTCAGTCGGAGCTTGGTCGGTTTCGCCAACGGCCTCAACCCACCGCCCTGGGACGGAATCGTCAAGGCAGTGGAGCAGGCCGAGCCGATCCGAGTAGGCCTCTCCCTCCCCTTTTTCGGCGGCGCTATCGCCGTGGCAATTGGATATGTGGTGGCCATAGTTGCGGGTATCTTCATCATGGCCAGGGGGCTCGGCGGCGCCGCAATATCACACATTACGCCGGGCTTGGAACTTGCATTTCTCCCCTTCAACACCGCTCTCGCCGTGTTACAAATGGCCCAGATCATCAACTCCTGCGCCAAAGCAGACCAATCCGTCGGCGAGGAGCGAGTTTATGCCATCGCCGGTATACCGAGATCATCAGCATCCGCGAAAAGAGCGATCCAGCGGGCCAGCCGTCACCGGGCCTTCTCGCGCCCCTTCTCTCACCACGGCGCTGTCCTGCGCGACCACGCCGCCCGGGTACTGGGCCGGATCCAGAAAGCCGAAGAAGGGCTCTTTCGCGACCCGAACCCGGCACTCCGCGAGTTGGCGACCATGTGGCTGACCATCGCCGAGCGCTATATCGACGGGCGAGCCGGTGAGCTACTCGTCGAAGACCTTTCCTCGGTCAATCCCGCAAAGTCACGACTCCGGTCTGCGTTGCGCGCCGCGCTGGCAGTCGTCCTGACAGTCGGCACCGTGTTCTTCACCGCCTCACTCGACCTTCCACAGGCAATCGAGGGATACGTCATCGCCGGCTCTGCCGTGGCCGTGCTGATCCTCGTGTACGGAGCGCGGGCGGTCGTAGAGCTACGCCGTCGATAGCCGTTGCCTGGATCAGCAGCGGCTCCACCGGAACGTGAATCTCCGCCATCCAGCGGCAGGCGGCGTCGACCCAGAAGCGGTGTCCGCCACAGCGGCACGACCGGTCCGGCGGGCCCACGGCGAACGTGCAGTGGGCCCGCCCCCCGCCCGCACTACTCCGTGGGCTCGATCCCCGCCCGCAGCAGACCGTAGGTGTACGCGTCCTCCAGCGCCTGCCAGGACGCGGCGATGACGTTCTCCGCGACGCCGACCGTCGCCCAGTCGCCGGCGCCGTCGCCGGTGGTGATGAGGACTCGGGTGGTGGACTCGGTGCCGGTGCGGCCTTCGAGGATGCGGACCTTGTAGTCGATCAGCTCCAGCTTGGCGAGCTGGGGGTAGATCCGTTCCAGGGCGACCCGCAGCGCCCGGTCGAGGGCGTTGACCGG
Organism: Streptomyces sp. NBC_01363; assembly: GCF_026340595.1. Classification (GTDB taxonomy): domain Bacteria; phylum Actinomycetota; class Actinomycetes; order Streptomycetales; family Streptomycetaceae; genus Streptomyces. Next base: position 287,580 of record NZ_JAPEPF010000002.1, on the reverse strand, counting down.
GCCGTTGCCCTCGGCGGTGGCGACGATGCGCTCGCCCTTGGCCCAGAGCTTCACGGTCGCCTCGTTGGCGTGCGTGCCGTCGGGGCGGTCCTCGACGATGGCGCGCCAGGACTCGGTGCGGAAGTAGCGGCGTACCCGGCCCTCGGCCTCGGCGCGCAGCAGCAGCTCGAAGGAGGCGTCCGCGGCCTCGTACGTGTAGCCCCTGAGCTCGCGCTCCTTGACCCGCTCGACGACGCGGCCGACGAGCTCGCGGTCGCCTCCGAGGTCGATGCCGAGCTCCTTGCCCTTGAGCTCGATGGAGGCGCGGCCCGCCATGTCGGAGACGAGCATCCGCATGGTGTTGCCGACCAGGGCGGGGTCGATGTGCTGGTAGAGGTCGGGGTCGACCTTGATCGCGGAGGCGTGCAGTCCGGCCTTGTGGGCGAAGGCGGAAACACCCACATAGGGCTGGTGGGTGGAGGGAGTCAGGTTGACGACCTCGGCGATGGCGTGCGAAACACGGGTCATGTCGGCGAGCGCGCCCTCGGGCAGGACGGTCTTGCCGTACTTGAGCTCCAGGGCGGCGACGACCGGGAAGAGGTTGGCGTTGCCGACCCGCTCGCCGTAGCCGTTGGCGGTGCACTGGACATGGGTGGCGCCCGCGTCGACGGCGGCGAGGGTGTTGGCGACCGCGCAGCCCGTGTCGTCCTGGGCGTGGATGCCGAGCCGGGCGCCGGTGTCGGCGAGCACCGTGGAGACGACGGCCTGGACCTGGGCGGGAAGCATGCCGCCGTTGGTGTCGCAGAGGATGACGACATCGGCGCCGGCCTCGGAGGCGGCGCGCACGACGGCCTTGGCGTACTCGGGGTTGGCGCGGTAGCCGTCGAAGAAGTGCTCGCAGTCCACGAAGACCCGGCGGCCCTGCTCGCGAAGGTAGGAGACGGTGTCGACGACCATCTCCAGGTTCTCTTCGAGGGTGGTGCGCAGCGCGAGTTCCACATGGCGGTCGTGGGACTTGGCGACCAGCGTGATCACCGGGGCGCCGGACGCCAGCAACGCCTTGACCTGGGGGTCCTCGGCGGCCTTGCCACCGGCCCTGCGGGTCGCGCCGAAGGCGACCAGCTCGGCGTTCTTGAACTCGATCTCCTGCTGCGCGCGGGCGAAGAACTCGGTGTCGCGAGGGTTGGCGCCGGGCCAGCCGCCCTCGATGAAGCCCACGCCGAAGTTGTCCAGGTGCCGGGCGATGGTCAGCTTGTCCGCGACCGTCAGGTTGATGCCTTCACGCTGGGCCCCGTCGCGCAGTGTGGTGTCGAAGACATGGAAACTGTCGTCGGTGGCCTTGGCCTTGGTGGTCATGCTGGTCTGACTCCTGTCGGATGAGCGGATCCGGACGATCTGGCTCCACTTGCCCCCATCATCCCGTGCGCGTCTCGCCCCGGCCGAGGTGAGGGCCGGAAAACGAAAAAACCCCTCGCGGGTGCGAGAGGTCTGCGCGCGGGTCTGGGGCACGGTGGCCGTGCCGCACGTGGTGATGCGGAACGGTCACTGCGGACCGGCGCGCCTGCTGCCAATAATCATGACGGACGAGGACACGGAAGCAGTCTTGCACAGGGCCGCCTCCGTGCCCCGCCCCGTCTCAGGATGCGGGCGTGACGCTGGTCGCTCCGGACGGCTCCGCGCTTGCCCGGTCCGTGTCCTTGGCGCCGACCCGGCCCAGGTCGATGTCGCGGGTCTCGCGCATGGTCAGGTAGACGACCAGGGAGACCGCCGCGCAGCCCGCCACGTACCAGTAGAAGCCGGACTCGATACCCGCCTTCTTGAACCAGAGCGCCACGTATTCGGCGGTGCCGCCGAAGAGCGCGTTGGCGATGGCGTACGGGAGGGCGACGCCCAGGGCGCGGATGCCGGTCGGGAAGAGCTCCGCCTTCACACAGGCGTTGATCGAGGTGTACCCGGTGACGACGACCAGGGCGAGCAACGCCAGGCCGAAGGCGGGCCAGAACGTGCCCGCGTGCTTGAGCATCGTCATGATCGGCACGGTCAGGAAGGTGGAGCCGACGGCGAAGGTGATCAGCAGCGGGCGGCGGCCGATCCGGTCGGAGAGCATGCCGGCCAGCGGCTGGATGCACATGAAGACGAACAGGGCGCAGAAGCTGACGAGCGAGGCGGTGGGCTTGTCCATGCCGGCGCTCTTGGACAGGAACTTGGAGAGGTAGGTCGTGTACGTGTAGTACGCGACGGTCCCGCCCATGGTCAGCGCCATCACCAGGAACGCCTCGCGCCTGTGCCGCCACAGCGCCTTCAGCGTGCCGCGGTCGTCCTGCTCGGCGGCGCCGGACTCCGCGTACACCTCGGTCTCCAGCATCGAGCGGCGCAGATAGAAGACGATCGCGGCACCGAGCGCACCGACGACGAACGGGATGCGCCAGCCCCAGCTGTGCAGGGCCGCCTCGGACATGTTGCGTTGCAGCACGATCTGGAGGCCGAGACCGACCAGCTGTCCCGCGGTCATGGACACGTACTGGAAGCTGGAGGCGAAGCCGCGCCGATCGGGTGCGGACGCCTCGGTGAGGTACGTGGCGCTGGCGGCGTACTCGCCGCCGACGGACAGGCCCTGGAGCAGCCGGGCCACCAGCAGGACGGCGACACCGCCGTACCCCGCGACGTCGTACGTCGGCGCAATGGCGATGAGGATCGCGGAGGCCGACATCAGCGTGACGGTGAGGGTGAGCGCGGCCTTGCGGCCCCTGCGGTCGCCGATCCGGCCGAGCAGCCAGCCGCCGACCGGCCGCATGAAGAAGCCGACGGCGAAGATGCCCATGGTGTTCATGAGATTGGCGGTCTCATTGCCTTCGGGGAAGAACGAATCCGCGAAGTAGACCGCGAAGGTCGCGTACACGAACCAGTCGAACCACTCGACCATGTTGCCGGCCGAGCCGACCCAGATTTTCTTCCACTGCTCTCGTCCCATGGTCCGTCACCGTGCCCGAACAGCCGGGACCGGAACAAGTGCGCAATGCGCAACGATCGCGCGTACTTACGTGCGTTTCGTTCACGGCCCGGTGGCCGCTAGTGGACGGCGAGCGATTCCTCGACGAACTCCCTTACCTGTGCGATGACTTGGGAACGTCCGGTGCCGGGGAGGCCGACCGCGACATGGACGCTGAAGCCGTCGAGCAGGGCACGCAGCCGGGTCGCGAACCGTTCGGCGTCGACGGAGCGGAACTCCCCCGCCGCCGCGCCCCCGTCCAGCAGGGCCACCAGGTCGTGGTGCCAGGCGGCCTCGATGGCGGCCTGGCGGGCGCGTGCGTCGTCGTCCGCGTTCTGCGAGCGGTTCCACACCTCCAGCCAGAGCGTCCAGTGCGGATCGCGGTGGCCGTCGGGGAGGTACAGGTCGATGTACCCGTCGAGCCGTTCGCGGGCCGTCCCAGGCCCCGACAGCAGGGCGCGCCGCTCCGCGCCGAGCCGTCCCTCGCTCCACTCCAGGGTCTGGAGCAGCAGCTCGTCCTTGGTACGGAAGTAGTAGAGGAGGTGTCCGCTGCTCATCTGGACCTCACGGCCGAGTCCGGCCATGGTGAGGCCGTCGAGCCCCCGTTCGGCGATGGTGGCCATGGCGGCGGCCAGCAGTTCCTCGCGGGGCGGGGCGGTGTTGCGACGGCGTGGCGCGGGGGGCACGGTTCAGACCTTCGGCTGCTGTTGCGTGATGCAGTGGATGCCTCCACCGCCGGCAAAGATCGTACGGGCGTCGACGAGGGTCACCGTACGGTCGGGGAACAGCTCGCCGAAGATGGCCGCCGCTTCCTTGTCGCGCGGGTCGTCGAAGGCGCAGAGGACCACACCACCGTTGCAGAGGTAGTGGTTGATGTAGGAGTAGTCGACCCACTCCCCGTCCGCCCGCAGCACGGTGGGCGCCGGGACCTCCACGACGTTCAGGGAGCGGCCCCTGGCGTCGGTGGCGGCGCGCAGGATGCGTACGGTCTCGCGGGTGATCTCGTGGTCGGGGTGGGCCGGGTCCGGCTGGACGTGGGCGACGACGGTGCCGGGGCGGGCGAAGGCGGCGACGATGTCGACATGGCCGAGGGTGCCGTACGTGCCGTAGTCACCGGCCAGTCCGCGCGGCAGCCAGATGGCCTTCTCGGTGCCGAGCCGGGCGTGGATCTCGGACTCGACCTGCTCGCGGGTCCAGTCGGGGTTGCGCTCCTTGCCGAGCTGCACGGTCTCGGTGAGCAGTACGGTGCCCTCGCCGTCCACGTGGATCGCGCCGCCCTCGTTGACCAGCCGGGAGCTCCGCACGGGTACGTCGGCGAGCTCGGCGACGGAGCGGGCGATGTGCTGGTCGTGCTCCCAGCGGGCCCAGCCCTGGGCGCCCCAGCCGTTGAACGTCCAGTCGACGGCGGCCAGTTGCTGTCCGTCGGTGACGAAGGTGGGGCCGATGTCCCGCATCCAGGCGTCGTCGAGTGGGCGGACGGCGAGCTCGACATCCGGGCCCAGGAGCGCGCGGGCGCCGTCCTCCTGGCCGGGTCCCACCACCATCGTGACGGGTTCGAAGCGGCGCACGGCGCGGGCGACGGTGGCCCAGGCGGCGCGGGCCTCGTCCAGTTCGGCGTCGGTGTCGAAGGTGGGGTTGGGGCCGGGCCAGGCCATCCAGGTGCGTTCGTGCGGGGCCCACTCGGGCGGCATACGGAAGGTCACGGGGGTCCTTAGAGGAAGTAGAGGCGGTTGAGGGAGACGGATTCGGCGGGCTCGGAGCGCAGCGGGTCGCCGTCCAGGGTGACCAGCCCGCTGCGGGCGTCCACGGCGACCTCTCCGGTGCGGGAGTTGTGGACCAGGTCGCCGGGGCCGATGCCCCGGGTGCCGCGCACGCCGACGCGGCGGCGGCGGGTGGGCATCGAGTCCGCGCCGAGCTGGGTCGCCGCCTGCGAGACGAAGGCCACGGAGAGATCGGCGGCGGTGGCTCCGTACGCCCCGAACTGCGGTCCGAGGACCAGGGGTTCGCAGGTGTCGGTGGCGGCGTTCGGGTCGCCCGTGACCCCGTACGCGGGGAAGCCGGACTTCAGTACGAGCTGCGGCTTCGCGCCGAAGAACTCGGGCCGCCACAGCACGATGTCGGCGAGCTTGCCGGTCTCGATGGAGCCGATCTCGTGCGCGAGACCGTGGGCGATGGCGGGGTTGATGGTGAGCTTGGCGATGTAGCGCAGCACCCGGGCGTTGTCGTCCGCGGGGCCGTCGCCGTCCATCGGGCCGAGCTCGGCCTTCATCTTCCCGGCCATCGCGAAGGTGCGGCGCACCGTCTCGCCGGCCCGTCCCATGCCCTGCGCGTCGGACGAGGTGATGCCGATGGCTCCCAGGTCGTGCAGCACGTCCTCGGCGCCCATCGTCCCGGCGCGGATGCGGTCGCGGGCCATGGCGGCGTCGCCCGGCAGGTCGGTCTTGAGGTCGTGTACGGAGACGATCATCCCGTAGTGCTCGGCGACGGCGTCCCGGCCGAAGGGCAGCGTCGGGTTGGTGGACGAGCCGATGACGTTCTCGACGCCCGCCATCTTGAGGACGTTGGGGACGTGCCCGCCGCCGCAGCCCTCGATGTGGAAGGCGTGGATCGTGCGGCCCTCCAGGACGCGCAGGGTGTCCTCGACCGACAGGCACTCGTTCAGCCCGTCGCTGTGCAGGGCGACCTGTACGTCGTGCTCCTCGGCGACCCGCAGCGCGGTGTCCAGGGCGCGGGTGTGGGCGCCCATGTCCTCGTGCACCTTGAAGCCGCAGGCCCCGCCCTCCGCGAGCGCCTCGACCAGCGGAGCCTGGTGGGAGGACGAACCGCGACCCAGGAAGCCGATGTTGACCGGCCAGGCGTCGAACGCGTTGAAGGCGTGGCGCAGGGCCCAGGGCGAGTTGACGCCGACGCCCCAGACCGGGCCGAACTCCTGGCCGATGATCGTGGTGACGCCGGAGGCGAGCGAGGCCTCCATGATCCGCGGCGAGAGCAGATGGACATGGGTGTCGACGGCGCCCGCCGTCGCGATCATCCCCTCGCCGGAGACGATGGTGGTGCCCGTGCCGACGACGACGTCCACGCCGTCGAGGGTGTCCGGGTTGCCGGCCCGGCCGATCGCGGAGATCCGGCCCTCGCGGATGCCGATCGACACCTTGCGGATGCCCTGCACGGCGTCGATGACCAGCACATTGCTGATGACGATGTCGCAGGTGTCGCGCACCGCGGCGGCCTTGAGGTGCAGCCCGTCGCGGGCGGTCTTGCCGAAGCCGGCGAGGAACTCCTCGCCGTAACTCTGCGCGTCGGACTCGACGCGGACGGTCAGCCCGGAGTCACCGAGCCGGACCCGGTCCCCGGCACGCGGGCCGTGCACGGAGGCGTACTCGTACGGATCGATGCTCATCGCTCAGCTCCCAGATATCCACAGGCCGCGGCGCGACGCAGGGCCTCTTCGCGTGCGCCGGGGGCGTCCAGCGGGCCGTCGACCAGGCCCGCGAAGCCGATCGCGATCCGGCCGCCGCCGATGGGCACCAGACCCACCTCGACGGTTTCGCCGGGGCCGAAGCGGACGGAGGACCCGGCGGGGGCGCAGAGCCGCATCCCGTAGGCGGCCGCGCGGGTGAAGTCGAGCCGGGGGTTGGCCTCGAAGAAGTGGAAGTGCGAGGTCACGGAGACCGGCACGGTCGCGGTGTTGTGGACGGTCAGCCGCACCGCGGGCTCCGGCTCGGGCGTGGCGGGCCCGGGGACGACGGCCCCGGGCGCCTCGTCGCCCAGCCCGTCGCCCAACGGCCGGGAGACCACGGCGAGCCGCGAGCCGTCGTCGAAGACGGCCTCCACATGGACCTCGGTGACGACATCGGCGACGCCCGGCAGCACGTCGTCGGGGCCGAGCACCGACCGGGCGGCCTCGATGGCCTCGGCCAGCCGGCGCCCGTCCCGGGCGGCCTCGCAGACCGTGTCCGCGATCAGCGCGGTCGCCTCGGGGACATTGAGCTTGAGCCCCCGGGCGCGGCGGGCGCGGGCCAGTTCGGCGGCGCCGAAGAGCAGCAGCCGGTCACGTTCCGTCGGAGTCAGTCGCACGTCTCCACACCTCTCGGTTAGAGCAGCACTCTAACTCACGGTTAGAGCGGCACTCTAAGGATGTGAGAGGGCACACTCCGGAAAGCCGGCGGACGTGTCCGGGCGCATACGAAAGCCGCGCCCGGCGGTCGCCGGCTCCCGCGGGGTCCCGCCGGTGCCGGCCCGGCTCAGTCGCGGCGGATGAGCTCCGGATCGATACGGCGCCCGACCAAGGGCCAGGTGCCCACCGTCGCGAGCACGAGGACGCCGGCCATGGCGGCCACCAGCAGGGGGACCCCCGCGCCGTCCCAGAAGATCTCGCCACCGCCCGTGATCAGGTAGGCGGACTCGGCGGCCTTGCCTGCCACCAGCGCGAGAACGAGACCGACGGCGAGCGGCAGGAGCACCTGTGTGCACTGGACCAGCCGCAGGGTGCGTGCCCGGGCTCCGAGCAGGGAGAGCGCCGTCACCTGCGGGCGGCGTTCCACGGCCCGGTCGGTGACGGAGACAAGGAACGCCGCGACGCCGATGACCAGACCCATCACCATGCCGAGCGCGAGCAGTGTCTCGATGACGGTGATCTGCTGGAGACCGTCGATGTTGATGCCGGCCGGGTCGACGTCGGCGGTCGGTGCGATGGCGCCGATACGGTCGAGGACCGCGCGCACACTCGCGGGGTCGGAAGCGCCGGCGAGGACGAGCCTGCCGGAGACCGGCTTCGCGTGCGCCGGGAGCGCCGAGGGGGGTACGAGCAGGCCGGGACTGGGCATGTTGGTGACATCGAAGCCGTCGAACAGCACGGTGGCGCGCGGCACTTCGACCTTGAGTGAGGTCTGCCGCCCAGCCGCCGTCAGGAGGAAGGTGGAGGTGGTGAGCGGCTGATCCGAGACCTGCGGGTCGCTGAGGCGGAGCACCTCGCCCTCGACGCAGCCCTCGGCGTGCCGAACCAGCTTCGCGAACTGGGCGCAGGTGGCGACCAGAGCCGGGGCCTGCGCGTCGGACGCGGCATCGGGATCCGTCCGCGGCTCCATGACGAGGGCGTGCGCGGCCACGCCGGGAATGTCGCGCAGTCGCCGCTGCTGGTCCTCGGTGAGCCGGGACTGCGACAGGCTGTACTCCTGCGACGGCGAGTCGTTGTGGGTGATCTGGCGTTCCTCCACCAGGACGCCCTGGGCGAGCGACGCGGAGAAGACCAGCAGGACCAGGCCGGTGACCACACGCATGGCACTGCCGGGTTCGACTTCGTTGCGCCGCATGGCCATGCTGAGCGCGAGACTGCCCGACCGGGCGAGCCGCCTGGCCAGCGTGTACGAGAGCAGCGGCATCACCATGACGAGTCCGGCCCCGGTAAGCAGCACGCCCGCGGGAACCAGCAGGGAGTTCATGCCGGTGCTCTGCGCCGGGTGGTCGGTGAAACCGGTCGCGCAGTATCCGGCGACGAGGCCGAGCCCGGCAATGAGCAGGAGGCCGCCCCAGAGGCGGGGCGCGCGCGGCGCCGCGGTGCGCCGGGTACTGAGCGGGTCGGCCGCCGCCGTGCGGGCACTGGCCCGGCCGACGAACCAGGCGAGGGCCGGACAGCCGATCAGACAGACGGCGATGGTGGAGGCGGACAGCGAACCGTCGTCCGGATACCACTTGAGGCCGGGCAGTCCGGTCCTGGCCATGATCTGGTTGAGCACCCAGAACTCACCGAGACCGAGTGCGGCACCGAAGAGCGCCGCGACCACGGTCTCCGCCGCGTTGACGCGTTGCGTGCCCCTGCGGCTGAGGCCGAGCAGACGCAAGGCCGCGAGGCGCCGGTTGCGGCTGGCCGCCGAGAGCTTGGCGCAGACGGAGAGGAAGACGGCCAGGGGCAGCAGGACGAGCGCGGCGAGCGTGAAGCGCAGGATGTCGAGGGTGGAGGCTTCGACGGCCGTGGTGGGGGGATGCTCGGAACCGAAGCTCTTCAACGCGCGTGCCTCGGGGCCGAGTCGATCCCTGCTGGTGCCGACGTAGGCGTACAGCTCGTTGGGATCGGTCAGACCGGCAGGCCCGATCAGGCCCTCTTCCCGGCCGGGCAGCAGTCCCCTCAGTCCGGGCTCGCGCCGGAGCTGATCGCGCAGCGCGGGAGAGACGAACACCTCGCCGGGGCCCGGCAGCGCGCTCAGGCCGGGTGGCGGCTCCGGGGTGTCGTCCGTGCCGCGCGCGACGAAGACACGACTGAACGGCTTGGAGCCGTGCGGGTCGGAGCGCTGGAGCACGAGAGTGGGCTGCCCGGCCTTCTTGCCCACGAAGACCTGGGGTTCCCGGTCGGCGGATCGGCCGTCGTGGGCGTCGAGGATCGCCGGGATCGTGAGGACGAGTGCGAGGCAGCACACCCCGAGCGACCCGCCCAGCAGCATCAGCAGGAATCGCGCCCGGTTGCCGCGCCCGGATCCGAACAGCAGCCGAAGGCCGAGGCTGAACTCCCTCATGATTACTGGCCCTTCGGATCGAGTACGCCGTCGGCCATCGTGTAGCGCCGGTCGGCCCGGGCGGCGACCGCCGGGTCGTGGGTGACCAGGAGGACGGCGGTGCCCTGCGAGCGGGCCAGCTCCAGGAATTCCTGCAGGACGGTGGCCGCGTTGGCACTGTCCAGCGAGCCGGTCGGTTCGTCGGCGAAGACGACGGCCGGCCGGTGCACGAGCGCCCGTGCCACGGCCACGCGCTGGCTCTGGCCGCCGGACACCTGTGAGGGACGCCGCTCGCGCAACTCGGCCATGCCGAGGCGGTCGAGTACCTCGGCAGCCGCCTGGAGTGCCGGACGCTTGCGCTGTCCGGCGAGTCTGAGCGGCAGGGCGGTGTTCTCCTCGATGGTCAGCTCGGGGAGCAGTTCGCCGTACTGGAAGACGAAACCGAATCGCTCGCGGCGCAGCGTGCTGATGTCCTCGTCGTCGAGTTCGTCGTACGCGCGGCCCTCGAACCGCACCTGTCCGCGGACGGGCGGCAGCACCCCCGCGAGGCAGTACAGGAGCGAGGACTTGCCGGATCCGCTGGCGCCGGTGATGGCCGCGATCTCGCCGCGGGCCAGGGACAGATGGACGTCCCGGACGGCGAGCGTGGGGCCGTAGGAGAGGTCGACTCCCTTGGCGCTGAGCACTTCTGACGTACTGATCGCTTCCCCCAAGAGGCGAAAGGCCCGGGGCGAAGCCCCGGGCCGGTGGTGTGCGGGTCGGCCGACTACCGCTTGTAGTGCTTGGTCACCGAGCAATTGTCCGGGTGGAACGAGCCGCGGTCACGACAGGCACGGATCCAGGCGTCGTTGGTGTACCGGGCAGCACCGTCGTACGTGTAGTAGTCCTTGTGGACGGTCTTCTTCTGCTTGCCGTTGTAGCGGTTCCAGCTGTAGCCCTCGACCTTGACCTGGACATAGACGTTGTGACCATCGCCCGCGGAGGTGTCCTGGAGATCGCCCTTCCAGTGGAAGGCTCCGTACTTGGCGCCGGGCGCCTCGAACTTGTAGTAGCCATTCTTGAACTTGACACCGGAACTCGACAGGGTCGGGATCTTGTGCCACGAGGCGGCGGCTTGGACATTTCCATTCGCACTTGCGAAAGAGACTCCCGCGCCCGCGACAAAGAGTCCGGTGGCGAGCACGCCGACGGCCAGCTTTCGATTCACTGTGTTCTCCCCGTTTACGATGATCCGTTCACGTTGGATCGCGAACTCCGGCACACTAACACGGCAGATCTATGGGGCAGTTGGATTTTTGACGAGCCGATGCGAGACGGAGTTTCACTCTGTCGCCGCTCTGTGCGGGCTCGGCAATCATTGCGCGAACACCCCGCTTGACCCGCTCGAACCGTCTAGCGTGGGACGCAGGAAGGTATGCAACTGCACAGCAATGCCAGGAATGATCCAAGGCCCCGCCACCCCGCCCCGTCCCACGGAGCGCTCCTGCCACCGGGCAGCGGTGCCGTCCGGCAGGAGGCAGCCGACGGTGCGCACGCATGACGCGCGAAGGCCGCGCCCGGCGAACAGCCGGGCGCGGCCTTCGTGCGTGCAGGGTCTGGACCGAGGCATCCCGTCCGGACCGCCGCGACCCGCGACAACGCGGTGAGCCGGCGTGCGTGCCGGACCCCGGCCATGATCCGCCGGGCAGGTCCTCAGCCGAGCGGGTGCATCCAGCCGTGGGTGTCCTCGGCGACGCCGCGCTGGATGTCCAGCAGGCGCTCGCGCAGCTTCATGGTGACCTGGCCGGGCGTGCCGTCGCCCTGGATCCACTCGCCGCCCTCGGACTTGACGGTGCCGACCGGGGTGATGACGGCGGCGGTGCCGCAGGCGAAGACCTCGGTGAGGGTGCCGTTCGTGGTGTCGTCGCGCCACTGGTCGATGGAGACGCGGCCCTCCTCCGACTCGAAGCCGAGGTCACGGGCGACCTTGAGCAGCGAGTCACGGGTGACACCGGCGAGCAGGGAGCCGGTCAGGGCCGGGGTGACGATCTTGTTCCCGTACACGAAGTACAGGTTCATGCCGCCGAGCTCCTCGACCCACTTGTGCTCGACCGCGTCGAGGTAGGCGACCTGGTCGCAGCCCTTCTCGGCGGCCTCGGCCTGGGCGAGGAGGGACGCGGCGTAGTTGCCGCCGGTCTTGGCGTCGCCCATGCCGCCGGGGACGGCGCGCACCCGGTTCTCGGAGAGCCAGATCGAGACCGGCTTCACACCGCCGGGGAAGTACGCACCGGCCGGCGAGGCGATCACCAGGAACAGGTACTCGTTGGCGGGCCGCACACCGAGACCGACCTCGGTCGCGATCATGAACGGGCGCAGGTAGAGGGACTCCTCGCCGCCGTGCGCCGGAACCCAGGCCTCGTCCTGCTTGACGAGCGCGTCGCAGGCCGCGATGAACGTCTCGACCGGCAGCTCGGGCATGGCCAGCCGGCGGGCGGAGGCCTGGAAGCGCTTGGCGTTGGCCTCGGGGCGGAAGGTGGCGACCGAACCGTCGGGCTGGCGGTACGCCTTGAGGCCCTCGAAGATCTCCTGCCCGTAGTGCAGGGTCATGTTGGCGGGATCGATCGAGAGCGGTGCGTACGGCACGAGCTGGGCGTCGTGCCAGCCGAGGCCCTCGGTCCACCTGATCGTCACCATGTGATCGGTGAAACGGCGGCCGAATCCGGGGTTGACCATGCTCACCTCGCGCTCCGCGTCGGACAGCGGGTTCGAGGAGGGCTTGAGCTCGATCGTGGGCGTCGTCATGAGTGCGTGTCCTTCACCGTTGTGTGTGTTGGACCGCGCCCACGCCGCTCCTGCCAGACAGGTGCTAGGACGTCCGAGCTTTGTTGCGAGCCGCGGCCCCGTTCGATTATCGCTCCCGGGTGGCCGTGCACGAAACGGCGTGTTTGCGGTCCAGTGGTCGATGGTGGCACCCGGGGCCGCACAGGTGAAGCCGCCGGGTGCGGCTGCTACCCGGCGGCTTCGAAACGGAGTCGTCGGGTCAGTTCGCTACGCGTACCGCGAGCGCGTCGCCGATCTGGTCGGTCGTACGGCTCGTCGCCCCTCCCCCAGAGCCCGAAAGGCCTGGGAGGTGCCCCCCTCGCTCCGCGAGGTCGGCGGAGACGGCGTCCTCGATGCGCACGGCCTCGGCCTCGTAGCCGAGGTGGCGCAGCAGGAGGGCGACGGAGAGGATCGTGGCCGTCGGGTCGGCCTTGCCCTGGCCCGCGATGTCGGGGGCGGAGCCGTGGACCGGCTCGAACATCGACGGGAAGGCGCCCGTCGGGTTGATGTTGCCGGACGCGGCCAGGCCGATGCCGCCGGTCACGGCAGCGGCGAGGTCGGTGAGGATGTCGCCGAAGAGGTTGTCGGTGACGATGACGTCGAAGCGCTCCGGCTGGGTGACGAAGAAGATCGTCGCGGCGTCGACGTGCAGATAGTTGGTGGTGACCTCGGGGTACTCGGTCGCGACCTTGTCGAAGATGTTCTTCCACATGTGGCCGGCGTACACGAGGACGTTGTTCTTGTGCACCAGCGTCAGCTTCTTGCGCGGGCGGGCGTTCGCCCGCTCGAACGCGTCACGGACGACGCGCTCGACGCCGTACGCGGTGTTCACGCTGACCTCGGTGGCGACCTCGGCCGGCGTACCGGTGCGCAGCGAGCCGCCGTTGCCCGTGTACGGGCCCTCGGTGCCCTCCCGGACGACGACGAAGTCGATGTCCGGGCGGCCGGCCAGCGGGGTCGCGGTGTTCGGGAACAGCTTGGACGGCCGCAGGTTGATGAAGTGGTCGAAGGCGAACCGCAGCTTCAGCAGGAGCCCGCGCTCCAGGACGCCCGACGGCACCGACGGGTCGCCGATCGCGCCGAGCAGGATGGCGTCGTGGCCCTTGAGGGCTTCGAGCTCCGCGTCCGGGAGGGTTTCACCGGTGCGGTGCCAGCGCCGGGCACCAAGGTCGTACTCCTTGGTCTCCAGCTTCACGTCCTGCGGGAGAACAGCGTTGAGGACCTTGAGGCCCTGGGCCACGACCTCCTGGCCGATACCGTCACCGGGGATCACTGCGAGATTGAGGCTGCGAGACATGTCCGCACCTTACTGCGCGTCCCACCCCATGACACGTAACGTCCACCATACGGACACATGGGGAGCTGTACGTGTACCGTTCACCTACCCGGCGGTACGGAGTCGGGCAACGGGTGGATGTTCTGGTCCATGGACATCCCCCGTTTCGGAATCCCCGAGAAGCTCGCCGACCGCATGAGCATGGCAGAGCAGCACGACTATCTGCGCGCCCGGCTGACCCGGCGCGGCGTGCTGCGTACGAGCGTGGCGACCGCGGCCGTCGCCGGCACCGGGCTCGCCGCCTCGCCCGCCTTCGCCGCCCCCACCGTGCCCGCCTCGCGCCGCACCTCCACCCAGGTGGACGGTTCGCTGGTGGCGCCGTTCGGCCGGCACCTGGCCTACGGCGCCGACCCGAGGACGCAGATGGCGGTCTCCTGGCAGGTCCCGTTCGCCGTGAAGCGGCCGTACATCCGGATCGGCCACAAGCCGTGGGCGCTGCCGGAAACCACGACATGGAGGCCTGGTACTCCCCGGACGGCTACGGCGGCCAGAACGCCCGCTGGACGCTGCCCGGCAACGGCCCGGACCCGGTGAACCAGCCCGGCGCCTACTCGTTCGTGCACGGCAATGTGGGCGTCGTCGCCCTCGACGCCAATGACGTCTCGTACGAGATCCCGGCCAACTTCGGGATCAGCGACGGCCGCCAGACCCGGTGGCTGGACCGGCGCCTCGGCGAGCTGCGGGCCCGCCACGACATCGACTTCGTCGTGGCCTTCTTCCACCACTGCGCCTTCTCGACGACCAACGCGCACGCCTCCGACGGCGGGGTGCGCGAGGCATGGGTCCCGCTCTTCGAGAAGCACCAGGTGGACCTGGTCATCAACGGCCACAACCACGTCTACGAGCGCACCGACGCGATCCTGAAGAACGCCGTCCGGCGCAAGGTGCCGATCGGCGAGCGGACCGACCCGACACGGGACGGCATCGTGTACGTCACGGCGGGCGGCGCGGGCAAGGCGCTGTACAACTTCCCGGCGCCGGACACCTACGAGGGACACGTCCAGGATCTGGACGGCGTGGACACGTACCACGTGGTCAAGGGCGGCGGAAAGGCGACCGAGACCGTGGAGTGGTCCCGGGTGCGCTACACCGGCTTCTCGTTCCTGGCAGTGGAGGTGGAGCCCGGCCGGCACGCCCGGATGAAGGTCACCGCGCTCGCCGAGTCGGGCGAGCGCATCGACCACTTCGAGATCAGGCGGCGGGGCTGAGGCGAACCGGTCTCAGTGACCGGTGGAACCGCCGTTGTCCCTGCGGTCGAGGGCGCGCTGCAGGGCGGCGGCGGCATTCCGGCGCTCCGACTCGGTCGGGCGGGGGGTGTGACGGACACGGCGGACAGTCGTCTGGACCATGATGGATCGACTCCTTGAGATCGCGAGGATTTCGAGATCGAACATCGTGAAGATGATTTCGAGATCGGGATTTCGAGGCGCCGGAGGGGCGGGGAGCGGGCGCCGCAGGGGTTGCCTGCACAAGGGCGCGCACTCACGACCGCCATTCGCTGGATCTAGCGTGACGTTCGGCTTCTACAAAGCTAGGGCAGCTCGGCCGGTCTGTCTCCACAATTACTCGGACTTCCTACTATCTGAGACGGAGGTTTGGGCCCGCCCGCCCGCGCCACCCGGACGAGAACCCGGATTTCCGGCGATCGTGCCTGGTCAGGGACGGTGACAAGGCCGACGGGCCGCGTCCGGCGCCCCCTTCGCGCAGATGTCGCTCACATCACGTCCCCGTCCCGCCAGTCGAAGACCAGCGTCCCGGAGCCGGCGGGCAGCACCCGGCCGGCCGCGCCACGGACGTAGGTGCTGCCCTCCTCGTCCGGCAGCCGCTCCACCCCGTACCGCGCCTGTACGGCGATCCGCCCCGGCCACACCCGCCAGCCGCGCCCGGCGTACAGCGCCGCCCCGGCGGCCGACGCGGACAGGGCGCCGAACGCGTACGCCCCGTCGACGACCTCCTCCAGCGCGGCCATGATCCGCCCGCCGAGCCCTTCCCGGCGCCGGTCCGCGCGGACCGCCACGGCCTCCACGTAGCCGATCCGGTACGAGTGGCCCAGGTGGATGACCCGGCGCTGGATCACGCTGCCGTGTGCCAGCAGCCCGCTGCTGTCGCGCACGCACGCGTGGATGCCGCCGAGGCCGTGGTCCCAGTCGTCGTCGCTGAAGTCGCCCTCGAAGGCGGTGTCCAGCAGCGCGCGGATCTCGTCGAGTGCGGCCGGGGCCAGCCGGCTGGTGTGTGCGGTACGCAGGATCGCCTCGGTCATACGCCCCAGCCTCTCAGGCACCACGGCCACCAGGTACTCAGTCCGCATATGAGTACCTGCCACGTGTCGAAGGACTGTGCGTCGCAAGAGAGTTGGGCCCATGAACGGCCTCTACGCTCTCAAGCCCTGGTACGCGGACCGGCTTTCCGGTGTCCGCGCCTCGCTGGTCCGCCGTGAAGTGTCGCCCGACACCCTCACCGCGGCCGGTGTGGTCTCGGCGGCCGGTGCCGCCGCCGCGCTGGCCTGGCTGCCCACCGGCCTCGCCGCCCTGCCGGTCGCCCTGCTGCTCGCCGCCCGGCTCGCCTTCGCCAACCTGGACGGCGCGCTGGCCCGCGACACCGGCCGGACGACCAGGCGCGGCGCGGTGCTCAACGAACTCGGCGACCGGGTGGCGGATCTGGTCGTGCTGGCCGGTTTCCTGGCGCTCGCCCCGCTGTGGCTGGTGGCGGTGGCCGGGCTCGCGGCGACGCTGCCGTCCTGGGTGTCGCTGGCCGGGGCGGCGGCGGGCGCGCCCCGGCGCAACGGCGGCCCGGTCGGCAAGACCGAGCGCTGCCTGCTGGTCGTGGTCGCGGCGGCGAGCGGCTGGACCGTGCCCGTCCTGATCGTGATCGCGGCCGGTTCGCTGCTCACCGCGGCGCTCCGGCTGGCGGGCCTGTGGCGGGAGCCGGCATGAGCGCCGTACTGATCGCCGAGGAGGCCGCGGCGCGGGCCGTGCCGCTGGTCGCGGGGGTGCTGGGGGCGGGCGGTGTCGCCGTCGCCGTGCTGCCGTCGAAGGTCCGGATGCGGGCCGAGCTGCGCAAGCGGTGGCGTACCTGGGCGTTGGTGGCGCCGGTCTTCCTGGGGGCGTACTTCCTGGGCGGCGGCGGGACGTTCGCGCTGGCCGCGGGGCTCGGGGTGGTCGCGGCGGGCGAGTTCGCGCGGATGGCGGGGCTGCGCCGGGGCGACCTCGCGGTGCTCGTGGCGGCCTCGGTGGTGCTCCCCGCGCTGGCGTGGCTGGCGCCGCGGCTCCTCGACGTCCGGGCGGCAGCGCTGCTGCTGGTCGCGGCCGCACTCGTGCCGGTGCTGGGCGGGGACGACCGGACCGGCTTCACCCGCACCGCGCGTACCGCCTTCGGGCTGCTGTGGATCCCGGTCGCCCTGACCGGTCTGGTGACGCTCGGGGACACGGGTGTCGCGGTGGGGCTCGCGGTGGCGCTCGGCGATGTCGGCGCCTGGTGCGGCGGCACGGCCCTGGGCCGCCGGGGCCCGCTCGCCCGGCCGCTGTCGCCGCTCTCCCCCAACAAGACCTGGGCGGGGGTGCTCGGTGCGGCGGTGGCGACGGCCGCGGGGCTGCTCGTGCTCGGCGAGTTCGCGTTCCCGCTGTGGGCCGCGGTGCTCGGCGGCTGTGTCCTCGGCGACCTGATCGAATCGATGGTCAAGCGCGAGTCGGGGGTGAAGGACGCGGGCAGCTGGCTGCCCGGCTTCGGCGGCCTCCTCGACCGGATCGACTCCCTGCTGGTGGCCCTTCTCCTGGCGATGGTGACGACATGACCCCCACCCCTGCGCGCGTCCGCGAGCGGGTCGCGCTGCCCGTACGCTCCCGGTTCACCGCCGCGCTCCGGCGCGGTCTGTGGTGGGGCGTCCTCAGCCTCACCGGCGGGGTGGAACGGCGTGGCCGGCTGCCGCGCGGCGGCTGTGTCGTCGTCGCCAACCACTCCTCGCACGCGGACACGGCGGCGCTCCTCGCCGCGCTCGACGCCCGGCACACCCCGGCGATCGGCGCGGCGGCCGACTACTGGTTCGCCTCGCCGTGGCGGCGCCGGATCTGCCGCAGGCTCGCGGCCGGGTTCCCGGTGCGGCGCGGTGGCGGCGGCATGGACGATCTGCTGTCCATGGCGGACGAGCTGCGCTCCGGCCGGGCGGTCGTCCTGTTCCCGGAGGGGACCCGGGGCAAGGACGGCGAGCTGGGCTCCTTCCATCGCGGCGCACTGGTCCTGGCCGAGCGGGCCGGGGTCCCGGTCGTGCCGGTCGGGATCGCGGGCACGGACCGGCTGCTGCCCAAGCACGGCCGGCTGCGCTCGGCGCTGGTGCGCGTGTCGATCGGTGACCCGCTGCCGTCGACGACCGGTCCCCGGGAGGCCCGCGACGCGGTGGTCGCCCTGCACGCGCGCACGGTCGCCGAGCCGCTGAAGGACTCCGCGACGCGACGCCGGGTGGCCGCGGTCGTGACCTCTCGACGGGGCGTTGCGCTGGCCTTCTGCTGGGCGCTGGCGGAGGCGCTGAGCTGGCCGCTGATGCCCGAGCTGCTGCTGGCCGCGGTGTGTGTGGCGGTGCCGCGGGCGGCGCCGAGGATGTCGCTGGGCGCACTCGCCGGCAGCCTGGCCGGTGGCCTGCTCGCCCTTCAGCTGGCCGCCGCGGGCGTGCACCTGCCCGCTCCGCTGACCACCGACCGGATGCGGGCCGAGGTCCGGGCCGAGCTCGCCGTGGAGGGCGCGTCCGCGGTGCGGCACCAGCCGTGGAACGGCATTCCGTTCAAGGTGTACGGGGCCGAGGCGGGCCGCGCCGGGGTGCCCGCGCTCGACTGGCTCGCCGCGTCGGCGACGGCACGGGGTTCCCGGACGCTCACCGTGGGGCTCGGCTTCGCCGCCTTCGGACTGCTGATGCGCCGCCACCGACGCCAGTACGGCCGCTGTCTGGTCCTGCTGGGCAGCGGGTTCACGGCGGGGCTCTCGCTGATCGTCGCGGGCTGGAGCTGACCGGACACTGACCGACGGGCGTGCCGGTTCTGTCCGACGGCACCCTGGTCCGGACCAGTCCTCGCCCGCCACACTGCCGACATGTCCGAGACCACAGCCGTACCCCCGCAGTGGACGCCCATCCATGGCGCGCCCTACCAGCCGGTCCCCTACCGTCCCGAACGGATCGCGGCCGACGAGTCGCTCGCACGTGCCGCCCGCCTGCGACAGCTGATGGCCGGGCGCAGAACCGTACGCCGGTTCTCGTCCGATCCCGTTCCCGAGCAGGTCGTGAAGGACGCGATCGCCTGTGCCGCGACCGCTCCGTCCGGCGCGCATCAGCAGCCGTGGACCTTCGTCCTGGTCAAGGACCCGGACGTACGCCGACGCATCCGCGAGGCGGCCGAGCGCGAGGAGCGGATCAGTTACGACGGCAGGCTCGGCGAGGAGTGGCTGGCAGCGCTGCGACCGCTGGGCACGGATGCGGTCAAGGCCCATATGACGGACGCCCCGGCCCTGGTCGTGGTCTTCCAGCAGCGGTACTGGGTGGGCGAGGACGGCACCAGGCACAAGCACTACTACGTCGACGAGTCGGTCGGGATCGCCGTCGGCATGCTGCTCTCGGCCCTGCACCTCTCGGGCCTGGCGGCGCTGATCCACACGCCGAGCCCGATGCGGTTCCTGCGCGAGGTGCTGGACCGCCCGGCGAACGAGAAGGCGTTCGCGGTGATTCCGGTCGGGTATCCGGCCGACGACTGCCAGGTGCCCGGCCTGGTGCGGAAGCCGCTGGAGCAGGTGCTCAAGGAGATCTGACGCCCTCGGCGGGACGGCGGAACCGGCCCCGGAATGGAAACCGCCTCCCGGCCGGCAGGGGAACCGGGCGGGAGGCGGAATTCGTGACGGGGCGCCGGGGTGGGGCGCCCCGAGGGGTGTCAGCCCTGGTGGGGGTAGGTGTAGTCGGTCGGCGGAACCAGCGTCTCCTTGATGGCCCGGGTCAGGGTCCAGCGCTGCAGGTTCTGCGGGGCGCCCGCCTTGTCGTTCGTACCCGAGGCACGGCCGCCACCGAAGGGCTGCTGGCCGACGACGGCACCGGTCGACTTGTCGTTGATGTAGAAGTTGCCCGCGGCGTACCGCAGCTTCTCCATCGTGTACGCGGCCGCGGCACGGTCGTTCGCGATGACGGAGCCGGTCAGCGCGTAGTCGGAGACCGACTCCATCTGCTCCAGCATCTCGTCGTACTTGTCGTCCTCGTAGACGTGCACGGCGAGGATCGGGCCGAAGTACTCGGTCGTGAAGACCTCGTTGGCCGGGTCGCTGCACTCGATGACGGTCGGGCGGACGAAGTAGCCCACCGAGTCGTCGTACGTGCCGCCCGCGACGATCGTGCAGCTCGGGTCGGACGCGGCACGGTCGATCGCGGCCTTGTTCTTGGCGAACGAGCGGTCGTCGATGACGGCGCCGATGAAGTTCGACAGGTCGGTGACGTCGCCCATGCTGATGGCGTCGACCTCGGCGGCGAACTTCTCCTTGAAACCGGAGTTCCAGATGGAGGCCGGGACGTAGGCACGGGAGGAGGCCGAGCACTTCTGGCCCTGGAACTCGAAGGAGCCACGGGTCAGCGCGGTCTTCAGGACGGCGTGGTCGGCCGACGGGTGGGCGACGACGAAGTCCTTGCCACCGGTCTCGCCGACGAGCCGCGGGTAGGTGCGGTAGTTGGCGATGTTGGTGCCGACCGTCTTCCACAGGTGCTGGAAGGTGGGGGTCGAGCCGGTGAAGTGGATGCCGGCCAGGTCGCGGTGGTTCAGGGCCACCTCGGAGACGGCGATGCCGTCACCGGTCACCAGGTTGATGACGCCCTTGGGCAGACCGGCCTCTTCCAGGAGCTGCATCAGCAGCACGGCGGCGTGGGTCTGCGTCGGGGACGGCTTCCACACCACGACGTTGCCCATGAGGGCGGGGGCGGTGGGCAGGTTGCCCGCGATGGCCGTGAAGTTGAACGGCGTGATCGCGTAGACGAAGCCCTCCAGCGGGCGGTGGTCCATGCGGTTCCACACGCCCGGCGAGTTGGCCGGGGGCTGCTCGGCGAGGATCTGGCGCGCGTAGTGCACGTTGAAGCGCCAGAAGTCGACGAGCTCGCAGGGGGTGTCGATCTCGGCCTGCTGCGCGGTCTTGGACTGGCCCAGCATCGTGGACGCGGCCAGCGTCTCGCGCCACGGGCCGGACAGCAGCTCGGCGGCGCGCAGGATGATCGCGGCGCGGTCGTCGAAGGACATCGCGCGCCAGGCCGGGGCGGCGGCGAGCGCGGCGTCGATCGCGTCCTGCGCGTCCTTCTGCGTGGCACCCGCGAACGTACCGATGACGGCCTTGTGGTTGTGCGGCTGCACGACGTCGAAACGCTCGCCACCGCCCATCCGCTTCTCGCCACCGATGGTCATCGGAAGGTCGATCGGGTTCTCGGCGAGCTCCTTGAGCTTCACCTCCAGGCGGGCACGCTCCGGGGAGCCCGGGGCGTAGGAGTGGACCGGCTCGTTGACCGGCGCGGGGACCTGGGTCACAGCGTCCATGGGTTCCGTTGCTCCTTGGGTAGAGAGGTGGAGGGGGGCTCAGCCCTTGGTGAGGATGGAGCGGCCGAAGAACAGCAGGTTCGCCGGCTTCTCCGCGAGGCGGCGCATGAAGTAGCCGTACCAGTCGGTTCCGTACGCCGTGTAGACGCGCATCCGGTGGCCCTCGGCCGCGAGCCGGAGGTGCTCGTCGCTGCGGATGCCGTAGAGCATCTGGAATTCGTACTCGTCCAGTTTGCGCCCGGCCTTGCGGCCCAGCTCCTGGGCGATGGCGATCAGGCGGGGGTCGTGGGACCCGATCATCGGGTAGCCCGTGCCCTCCATGAGGATCCGCAGGATGCGGACGTACGCCTTGTCGATCTCGGCCTTGTCCTGGTACGCGACGGAGGCGGGCTCCTTGTAGGCGCCCTTCACGATGCGGACGCGGCTGCCGGCGGCGGCCAGGCGGCGGGCGTCGTCCTCGGTGCGGAACAGGTAGGCCTGGATCACACAGCCGGTCTGCGGGTAGTCCTTCCGCAGCTCCTCGTGGATGGCGAACATCGAGTCGAGGGTGGTGTGGTCCTCGGCGTCCAGCGTGACCGTGGTGCCGATCTCGGCGGCGGCCTCGACGACCGGGCGGACATTGGCGAGCGCCAGCTCGTGGCCGCCCGGGAATCGAGCAGCGAGCCCGGAGGGCTCTCCGTTGAGGGTGGCGGCGGGCGACGGGAGGGACTGGCCGAACATGGAGAGCTTGACGGACATCTCGGCCTTGGTGCCCAGGCCCAGGTCCTTGAGGCGGCCGATCAGTTCGAGGTAGGCGTCGCGGGCGTCGGAGGCCTGCTCGGGGGTGGTGATGTCCTCGCCCACCACGTCGAGGGTGACTTCGAGGCCCTTGTCGGCGGCGTCCTCGATGATCGGGACGACCTGGTCGACGGTCTCACCGGCGATGAACCGGTCGACGACCTGCTTGGTGCCAGGTGCGGCCGAGATGAAACGGCGCATCTTGTCGCTGCGGGAAGCGGCGAGAATCACGGGACCCAGCACGGGGCACCTCCACGGAAAGTACGAACGAAGGCCATACCGGAAATCGGGTAACAGACCGGTACAGCACGGAGAACCACCGTGAAATCTAAGGATCTCTCCGATCCTGTGCCATCGACAGCTGTCACGCATCCGTTCCCCGGTTCTCAGACATATGTCTGAAGGGGTGCGAGAATGGCCGGGTGAAGGGCGATTACCAGGAGCTGGTCGACGAGATCTCCGGGCTGCTCGGCGCCCCCGCGACGCTGGAGAACCGGGACTTCGGCCTGGTCGCCTTCGGCGCCCATGACAGCGACGACGACACCGCGATGGACCCGGTCCGCACCCGCTCGATCCTGACCCGCCGCTCCACACCCGCCGTCCGCGCCTGGTTCGAGGGCTTCGGCATCACCCGCGCCACCGGCCCGGTCCGCATTCCGGCGGCCCCGGAGGCCGGGGTCTTCCGGGGCCGGATCTGTCTGCCGGTACACCATCGGGGGGCCGTGCTGGGTTACGTCTGGCTGCTCGACGCGGACCCCGGGCCGACCGACGAACAGCTGAAGGCGGCGATGGAGGTGGCGGCCCGGATCGGGGCGCTGCTCTCCGAGGAGGCGCGGGCGGGCACCGACCTGTCCCGGGAGTTCGGTGCGGTCCTGACCGCCGGGCGGGGCTGGCAGCACGACATGGCGGTGGCCGCGCTGGACGAGGCGCTGGGGCCGGACGCGAAGGGGCTGCATACGCTGGTGTGCGTGACCCCGTGGCCGGACGATCCGCCGTCGGTCCGTACGGTGCCGTCGACGGCGGCGCTCGCCCCGGTCCCCGTGACCGGGGGGCTTCCCGCCCTGGCCGCGCTGGTCCGGCTGCGCTCCACCGATGTGCTCGACCCGGCGCTCCTGGCCGCGGACCGGCTGCGTGCCGCCGCGGGCCGGGGCACCACCGCCGGGATCGCGGTGCCCCGCCGGGGACTGCCGGACCTGGCCGCGGCCTGGCACGAGGCGGTGGCCGCCGCCCGCGCGGCGACGGCCGAGTCACGGTTCGGCCCGGTCGTCGAGTGGTCGGCGATCGGGCCGTACCGGCTGCTGACCGCGCTCCCCACGGAGGCGTCCGCCGACCCCGTGGTCCGCACCCTGCTCACCCCGCCGCACAAGGATCTGGCCCGCACCGCCGAGGTGTTCCTCGACTGCGCGGGCCAGGCGTCCCGGACGGCCGCCGCACTCGGCGTCCACCGCCAGACGCTCTACTACCGGCTCTCCCGGATCCAGCAGCTCACCGGCCTCGATCTGAACGACGGCGAGGACCGGCTGCTGCTGCACATGGCACTCAAAAGCGCACGGCTCGGGGGCTAGGGCGTGTCCGCCCGGCCCTCCAGCATCACTTTCAGACCGTCCGTCAAGTCCTGTGCGGACGGGGCGGATTCACCGTCCATCATCCACTGGACCATCACGCCCGCGAGCAGCGCCTGACAGAACAGCCCGGCCACCCGCGCCTTCTCCGGGTCCTTCTCCGGGTCGATGCCGAGCATGTTCTCGGCGAGCCCGTCGCGCCCTTCGCGCTGCGGGCCCATCAGGGCCTTCCGCAGCTCCGGGTCCTTGTCGATCCGGGAGACGACCTCCATCTGGAGCTGCCAGACGGACCGGGTCTCCGGGTAGCTGTCGATCACCCGCTGCCAGGTGTCACGGAACTGGTCGAGCGGCGACCGGGGCACTTCGCCGGCGTCCGCGCCCTCGTCCGGCTTCTCGGTGAGTACATCGCCCCACTCCTCCGTCACCTTGAGGAAGGCGAGGTTGAGCAGGGCCTCCTTGGAGCCGTAGTGGTAGCCGATGGAGGCGAGGTTCGTACCGGAGGCGGCCACGATGTCACGTGCCGTCGTCCGGGCGTACCCCTTCTCCAGCAGGCAGCGCTTGGCGCCTTCGAGCAGATCCTCACGGTGTCCCATGACAGCAGCGTACCCGGCATGCAGACGCCTGTGTAAGACGCGCGTCTAGATGCCGGGTACGTGGAAACGCCGCGACCGTCAGTCGGTCAGGTTCACCGTGCGGGCCGAGGCGGCACCGATCTCCGAGGAGATCTCGGCGAGCACCGAGGCCGGGACGTCGTCGTCGACGGTGAGCACGACCAGCGCCTCGCCGCCCGCGTCCGTCCGCGAGACCTGCATGCCCGCGATGTTCAGGCCGGCCTCGCCGAGGATCCGGCCGACCGTGCCGACGACACCGGGACGGTCGTCGTAACGCAGCACCACCATGTGGTCGGCCAGCGCCAGGTCCACGTCGTACTCGCCGACGGCGACGATCTTCTGGAGGTTCTTGGGCCCGGCCAGCGTGCCGGAGACCGAGACCTCCTCACCGCCCGAGAGCGTGCCGCGGACGGTGACCACATTGCGGTGGTCCGGCGACTCGGAGCTGGTGGTGAGGCGGACCTCGACACCGCGCTCCTGCGCGAAGAGCGGGGCGTTGACGTAGGACACCGTCTCGTCGACGACGTCCTCGAAGACGCCCTTGAGCGCGGAGAGTTCGAGCACCTTGACGTCGTGCTGGGTGATCTCGCCGTACACCTCGACATCGAGGCGGACCGCGACCTCGCCCGCGAGCGCGGTGAAGATCCGGCCGAGCTTCTCGGCGAGCGGCAGACCGGGGCGCACGTCCTCGGCGATCACGCCGCCCTGGACGTTGACCGCGTCCGGCACGAGCTCACCGGCGAGGGCCAGACGCACGGACTTGGCGACCGCGATGCCCGCCTTCTCCTGGGCCTCGTCGGTGGAGGCGCCGAGGTGCGGGGTGCAGACGACCTGGTCGAACTCGAAGAGCGGGGAGTCCGTGCAGGGCTCCTTCGCGTACACGTCGAGGCCGGCGCCGGCGACGCGGCCCTCCTTGAGGGCGGAGGCGAGTGCCGCCTCGTCGACGATGCCGCCGCGCGCGGCGTTGACGATGCGGACCGAGGGCTTCACCTTGTGCAGCGCCTCGTCACCGATCAGGCCGAGCGTCTCGGGGGTCTTGGGCAGGTGCACGGTGATGAAGTCGGCGACCTCCAGCAGCTCGTCCAGCGTGAGGAGCTTGACGCCCATCTGCGCGGCACGCGCGGGCTGCACATAGGGGTCGTACGCGACGATCTTCATGCCGAAGGCGGACATGCGCTGCGCGACCAGGACGCCGATGCGGCCGAGGCCGACGACACCGAGGGTCTTCTCGCTGAGCTCGACGCCGGTGTACTTGGAGCGCTTCCACTCGCCGTTCTTGAGGGCGGTGTTGGCCTGCGGGATGTTGCGCGCGGTGGCGACCAGCAGACCGCAGGCCAGCTCGGCGGCGGTGACGATGTTGGAGGTCGGCGCGTTGACGACCATCACGCCGGCCTTGGTGGCGGCGGAGACGTCGACGTTGTCCAGACCGACGCCCGCGCGGGCGACGACCTTCAGCTTCTTCGCGGCGGCGATGGCCTCGGCGTCGACCTTGGTGGCGGAGCGCACCAGGATGGCGTCGACGTCGGCGATCGCGGGGAGGAGCTCGGCGCGGTCCGCGCCGTTGCAGTGCCGGATGTCGAAATCCGGGCCCAGCGCGTCCACCGTGGCGGGCGACAGCTCTTCAGCGATGAGTACGACAGGTTTCGAGCTCACGTGAGTCCTCACAGGTCCAGTGCGGACGGCCGTCCCGACGGCCGCAGGCGGTGGAGGGGCTTGCCGCGTGGAAGACGCACGACACTGTGGGCCTGACGCGTGTATGTGTGGAGAAGTGTAGTCATGCGCCGGGACGCATACTGCGCCCCGTTGGAAGGATCACCCACACGGGGGTGGACGACTTGTACACACGTACGACGCCGCCTCTTCCAGCGGTGAAGCGGGGAAACGCCCCGGGGACGGATCCGTGGACCCGCCCCCGGGGCGTCGGTGTTACGCGTCCTCGTCGTTGACCCAGCTCATGAGCTTGCGCAGCTCGCGGCCGGTGGTCTCCAGGAGGTGGTCGCTGTCGGCCTTCTTGTACTCGTTGTACTTGGGCAGACCGTTGTGGTACTCGGCCATCCAGTTCTTGGCGAAGGTGCCGTCCTGGATCTCCGCGAGGACCTTCTTCATCTCGGCCTTGGTGGCGTCGGTGATGATCCGCGGGCCGGTGACGTAGTCGCCCCATTCCGCGGTCTCCGAGATGGACCAGCGCATCTTCTCCAGGCCGCCCTCGTACATGAGGTCCACGATGAGCTTCAGCTCGTGCAGGCACTCGAAGTACGCGATCTCCGGCTGGTAACCGGCCTCGGTCAGGGTCTCGAAACCGGCCTTGACCAGGGCGGCGGTGCCACCGCAGAGAACGGCCTGCTCACCGAACAGGTCGGTCTCGGTCTCCTCGGTGAAGGTCGTCCTGATGACGCCGGCGCGGGTGCCGCCGATGCCCTTCGCGTACGACAGGGCGAGCGCCAGGCCGTTGCCCGAGGGGTCCTGCTCGACGGCCACGATGCACGGAACGCCGCGGCCCTCCTCGTACTGACGACGGACCAGGTGACCCGGGCCCTTCGGCGCGACCATGCAGACATCCACATTGGCCGGCGGCTTGATGAAGTCGAAGCGGATGTTCAGGCCGTGGCCGAAGAACAGCGCGTCGCCGTCCTTGAGGTTGTCCTTGATGGACTCCTCGTAGACCTGGGCCTGGATCGGGTCCGGGACCAGGATCATGATGACGTCGGCCTCGGCGGCGGCCTCGGCCGGGGTCACCACGCGCAGGCCCTGCTCCTCGGCCTTGGCCTTGGACTTGGAGCCCTCGTGCAGACCGACCCGGACGTCGACACCCGAGTCGCGCAGCGACAGCGCGTGGGCGTGGCCCTGGCTGCCGTAGCCGATGACCGCGACCTTGCGGCCCTGGATGATGGACAGGTCGGCATCGTCGTCGTAGAACAGCTCGGCCACTGGGTCTCTCCTTGGTGTGCAGGTGTTGCGTCCCACCGTACGGCGGGGTGCGTCAGATACGTTTTCGGGTCTCGCCATACGAGCGGCGAGAGGGGTGGCGGCTAGGCCGTACGGTCGAGGGCGCGCAACGACCGGTCGGTGATCGAGCGCGCGCCGCGCCCTATGGCGATGGTGCCGGACTGGACGAGCTCCTTGATGCCGTACTGCTCCAGCATCTTGAGCATGGCCTCCAGCTTGTCGGCGCCGCCGGTCGCCTCGATCGTGACGGCCTCCGGGGAGACGTCCACGGTCTTGGCGCGGAACAGCTTGACGATCTCGACGATCTGGGAGCGGGTCTCGTTGTCGGCGCGGACCTTCACCAGGACGAGTTCGCGCTGGATCGCAGCGGAGTGCTCGAG
Source organism: Streptomyces sp. NBC_01363 (assembly GCF_026340595.1). Lineage (GTDB taxonomy): Bacteria > Actinomycetota > Actinomycetes > Streptomycetales > Streptomycetaceae > Streptomyces. The sequence continues at coordinate 260,175 of NZ_JAPEPF010000002.1, read as the reverse complement.
TTCGACGATCTTCAGGACGTTGACCAGCTTGTTGAGCTGCTTGGTCACCTGCTCCAGGGGCAGCTCCTCGACACTCACCACGATGGTGATGCGGGAGATGTCGGGATGTTCGGTGGTACCGACCGCGAGCGAGTCGATGTTGAAGCCGCGGCGGGAGAACAGGGCGGTGATCCGGGCGAGGACACCGGGCTTGTTCTCGACCAGGACGGAGAGCGTGTGCTTGGTGGACATGAGTCGGTCTCTCTCTGTCTCTCAGTCGTCTTCGTTGTCGCCGAAGTCGGGACGGACCCCGCGGGCGGCCATGACCTCGTCGTTGGAGGTGCCTGCGGCGACCATCGGCCACACCATGGCGTCCTCGTGGACGATGAAGTCCACCACGACGGGGCGGTCGTTGATGGAGTTGGCCTCTTCGATGACCTTGTCCAGGTCGGCCGGGTCCTCGCAGCGGATCGCGTAGCAGCCCATGGCCTCGGACAGCTTGACGAAGTCCGGGACGCGGGTGCCCTTCGCCGGGACTCCCTCGGTGTCCGCGCCGGAGTGCAGCACGGTGTTGGAGTACCGCTGGTTGTAGAACAGGGTCTGCCACTGGCGGACCATCCCGAGCGCGCCGTTGTTGATGATCGCGACCTTGATCGGGATGTTGTTGAGCGCGCAGGTGGTGAGTTCCTGGTTGGTCATCTGGAAGCAGCCGTCGCCGTCGATCGCCCAGACGGTACGGTCCGGCATGCCGGCCTTGGCGCCCATCGCGGCCGGGACCGCGTACCCCATCGTTCCGGCGCCGCCGGAGTTCAGCCAGGTGGCGGGCTGCTCGTACTGGATGAAGTGCGAGGCCCACATCTGGTGCTGGCCGACGCCCGCCGCGAAGATCGTGCCCTCGGGGGCGAGCTGTCCGATGCGCTGGATGACCTGCTGCGGCGAGAGGCTGCCGTCCTCGGGCAGGTCGTAGCCGAGCGGGTAGGTGTCGCGCCAGCGGTTGAGGTCCTTCCACCAGGCTGAATATCCCGTTCGGGCGGCCTCGCCGACCTGGCCCTCGGTGTGCTCGGCCTGGACGGCCTGGACCAGGTCGGCCAGGACCTCGCGGGCGTCCCCGACGATCGGGACGTCGGCGGCACGGTTCTTGCCGATCTCGGCGGGGTCGATGTCGGCGTGGACGATCTTGGCGTACGGGGCGAAGCTGTCCAGCTTGCCGGTGACGCGGTCGTCGAAGCGGGCTCCGAGGGCGACGATCAGGTCGGCCTTCTGCAGCGCGGTGACGGCGGTGACCGCACCGTGCATGCCCGGCATTCCGACGTGCAGCGGGTGGCTGTCGGGGAATGCGCCGAGCGCCATCAGCGTGGTGGTGACGGGCGCTCCGGTGAGCTCTGCGAGGACCTTCAGTTCGGCGGTGGCCCCCGCCTTGATGACGCCGCCGCCGACGTACAGCACCGGCCGCTTGGCCTGGGTGATCAGCCTGGCGGCTTCGCGGATCTGCTTGGCGTGCGGCTTGGTGACCGGGCGGTAGCCGGGCAGGTCCAGGGTCGGCGGCCAGCTGAACGTGGTCTGCGCCTGGAGGGCGTCCTTGGCGATGTCGACGAGGACCGGTCCCGGACGGCCGGTGGAGGCGATGTGGAAGGCCTCGGCGATCGTGTGCGGGATGTCCTCGGCCTTGGTGACCAGGAAGTTGTGCTTGGTGACCGGCATGGTGATGCCGCAGATGTCGGCTTCCTGGAAGGCGTCCGTACCGATCGCCTTGGAGGCGACCTGGCCGGTGATCGCGACCAGCGGGACGGAGTCCATGTGGGCGTCGGCGATCGGGGTGACCAGGTTGGTGGCGCCGGGGCCCGAGGTCGCCATGCAGACGCCGACCCTGCCGGTGGCCTGCGCGTAGCCGGTGGCCGCGTGCCCGGCGCCCTGCTCGTGGCGGACCAGCACGTGGCGGACCCGGGTGGAGTCCATCATCGGGTCGTACGCCGGAAGGATGGCGCCGCCGGGAATGCCGAATACCGTGTCGGCCCCCACCTCCTCGAGGGAGCGGATGAGGGACTGCGCACCCGTGACGTGCTCAACGGTGGCGGCGTTCGATCCGCCGTTACGGGCCCGCGGCTGGGGATGGTGGGCCCCGGTGGCCTGCTCGGTCATCGGCATTCTCTTCTCGAAGCTGAGGGTTTCTGCGGGTGTTTTGCAACAGTTTGCGTGGTGCCGGTGCAACAAAAAACCCCTCGTGCCGTGAGGCAAGCGAGGGGAGCGCGTCGGTGCGGTCTGCAGAGTGCCTGGGAGGACTCTGCTTCAGCCGACGCGCTTTCCAAGTACGAGAATTCGGGTGCGCATGGCAATGACCCTCTCTCCGACGCACTCGACGTGTCAAGTGGGTGGGATGGGCGTCTCAACATGTGAGCCACTGAGGAGGGGGATCGAGCCACCGGTCAGAACCGGCTGAGCCATGGCGTTGCCGGGCACCGGGAACTCGCCGCGGTCCAGGGCGCGGCGCAGCCGGTACTCGTCGAGCGGCCCGGAGAAGGCCATTCCCTGGCCGTGCGTGCAGCCCATGGCGCGCAGTGCGAGGACCTGCTCCGGTACGTCGACGCCGTCGGCCACGGACTGCATGCCGAGGTCGCAGGCGATCCGCAGCAGGCCGCTGGTGATCTTATGCAGCCGGGCAGACTCCACCACGCCCTCGACCAGACCGCGGTCCAGCTTGAGTACGTCGATGGGGAGCCGGCGCAGGGCGTTGATCGCGGCGTAGCCGCTGCCGAAGCCGTCGAGCGCGATGCGGACACCGATGCGGCGCAGGGCCACGAGACGCTGCTCCAGTTCGTCGAAGGAGATCCGGGGGTCACTGTCGGCGACCTCGATCATCAGCGCCCCGGAGGGCAGGCTGTGCCGGGTCAGCAGCGCCTCGACGGAGCCGAACGGCATCCCCTTGTCGAGGAGCCGGCGGGCGGAGAGGCGCACGGAGACGGAGACCGGGTGTCCGGCCCTGGCCCGGTCGGCGGCCTGCTCGACGGCCTCTTCGAGGAGCCAGCGGCCCAGCTCGGCGGTGCGGTCGCTGTCCTCGGCGACGCGGAGGAACTCGGCCGGGGTGAACAGGATGCCCTGGGCCGAGCGCCAGCGGGCCTGGGCGGCGACGGCGGCGACCGCGCCGCTGGCGAGATGCACGACGGGCTGGTGGAGCAGGGCGAACTCGCCGTCGCGCAGGGCGGTGCGCAGCCGGGTCGCCAGCTCGGAGCGGCGCACCACATCGGCCTGCATCTGCGGGGCGTACAGCTCGACGCGGTCCTTGCCGCCCGCCTTGGCGCGGTACATGGCGAGGTCGGCGTTGCGCATGAGGTCGCTGGGGGTGATGCCGGGCTCGGCGAAGGCGACCCCGATGGACGCGGCGACCCGGACCTCGCCGCCACCGATCCGGTACGGCTGGGAGAGGGTGAGGCGCAGCCGGTCGGCGATCTCGTGCACCTGGCACTCCCGGGCGGGTTGGTCGCGGGTGCCGTCGCCGAGGATGATCGCCGCGAATTCGTCGCCGCCGAGGCGGGCCGCGGTGTCGCCCGCCCGGACGGATTCGTGGAGGCGGCGGGCGGCCTGGACGAGGAGCTCGTCGCCCGCCTGGTGGCCGAGGCGGTCGTTGACCGCCTTGAAGCCGTCGAGGTCGATGAAGAGCACGGCGGTGCCGGAGTCGCCGGAGCGGCGGCCACCGAGGGCCTGGCGGACCCGCTTGGTGAACAGGGCCCGGTTGGGCAGGTCGGTGAGCGGGTCGTGCTCGGCGTTGTGCTGCAACTGGGCCTGCAGCCGGACCCGTTCGGTCACATCGCGGCTGTTGAGGATCAGCCCGCCCTGATGGCGGTTGACCGTGGATTCGACATTGAGCCAGTCGCCCGTACCGGACCTGAAGCGGCACTCGATCCGGGTGGTGGGCTCCTCGCTCGGCGGGGCGGCGAGAAACCGGCGCACCTCATGGACCACCCGCCCCAGGTCCTCGGGATGGATGATCGAGGCGAGCTCGGCGCCCACCAGGTCGTCGGCCTCGCGCCCGTAGACCCCGGCCGCGGCGGGGCTGACGTAGCGCAGCACACCGGTGGGGGCGGCGATCATGATCACGTCGCTGGAGCCCTGCACCAGGGAGCGGAAGTGATTCTCCTTCTGCGCCAGTTCCTGGGTGAGGGCGATGTTGTCGACGAGCATGATGCCCTGCCGGACGACCAGGGCGAGCACCACCGTGCAGCCGGTGAAGATCACGACGCGGTCCACCCGGCGGCCCTCGATGGCGCTGTAGAGAATGCCGAGGGTGCAGACGGCGGCGGCGAGATAGGGCGTCAGCGCGGCCAGCGATCCCGCGATGGGACGGCTGGTGGGATGCGCGCCGCGCGGCGGGAAAGCGTTGTCCGCGGCCCTGTTCGCGCCCCAGGGGGCGTACGCGAGGAGCAGCGAGCCGGCGAACCAGCCCGCGTCCAGCATCTGGCCGGAGTGGTAGGTCTGGCGCAGCAGCGGTGAGGTGAACAGGGCGTCGGACAGGACCGTCAGGGCGAGCGCGGCGACGGCGGTGTTCACCGCGGAGCGGTTGACGTTCGACCGCCGGAAGTGCAGGGCCAGCACCATGGAGACCAGCACGATGTCGAGCAGCGGATAGGCCAGCGCGAGCGCCGCGCGGGCCACGCTCACGCCCTCGGCGTCCACCAGATGCGCGGTGTGGGCGAGGGCGAGGCTCCAGGAGAGCGTGAGGAGCGATCCGCCGATCAGCCAGGAGTCCAGCGCGAGGCAGAGCCAGCCGGCCCTGGTGACGGGGCGCTTGGCGAGGACCAGCAGCCCGACGATGGCGGGCGGTGCGAAGCAGAGGAAGAAGACGTCGGCCAGGGAGGGGGTGGGCACCGGGAGCCCGAGCACGACCTCGTACCAGCCCCAGACCCCGTTGCCCGCGGAGGCCATGAACGAGGAGAGCGAGAACAGCAACCAGGCGGGCCGGAACCGGCTGCTGCCGGCCCGCGCATAGCGGTAGCAGGAGACGGCGGCGATCAGCGCCGCCGCACTGAGACCGAAATCCCCCATGACGAGCGCCAGTTGCGGCGAGCCCCAGCCGAAGGCCGCCCCCGCGGCATAACCGGCCCAGACGATGCCGAGAAGGATCTGCCAGACCAGCGCGGACGTGCCGCCCACGGCCGTCCTCCGGGAGAGGAGCGCCCCGAGCGCGTCGGCCGGCGCGCTCACCGGGGCGCCCCCGGTGTCGTCGGGTGCGCTCGCACCCGGCGTCCCGCCGGTCCCCGTCGGCTGTCCGGTGGTGTCGGATCATGCGCCCATCGGCCGTACATCGCCCGTCGCCCCCTCGCGTGTCGCGTCCTCCCCGGCGCCTTCCCTTCCACGGCGCAGCGCCCCTTTCGGGACGATACACCAGACTCGTCACGCAGGGACATAGTTCCTCTACTCTCCGTGACGATCTGGGAGTTGTCCGGAACGGTGTGCGACCGAGGGCCTCCGCAGCGTGGTCAGCCGATGGTGCGTACCACGTTCCGCACCGGCTCTCCCGCGGCGAACCGGCTCAGCTGTGCGGCCAGCAGACGCTTGGCGCGCGGCAGGAAGGCCGACGTGCTGCCGCCCACGTGAGGAGTGATCAGGACGTTCGGGGCATGCCAGAGCGGGTGGCCGGCGGGCAGCGGTTCCGGGTCGGTGACGTCGAGGGCGGCCCGCAGTCGGCCGGACTCGAGTTCGCGCAGCAGCGCGCCGGTGTCGACGACGCCGCCCCGCGCCACGTTCACGAGCAGCGACCCGTCCGGCATCGCGGCGAGGAACTCCGCGCCGACCAACCCCTGTGTGGACGGATTCAGCGGGGTGGACAGCACGACGACATCGGCCTCGGGCAGGAGCGCCGGCAGGTCGTCGAGCGTGTGTACGGGGCCGCGTGCGGTGCTCCGCGCGGAGCGCGCGACGCGCGCCACCCGGGCGCACTCGAAGGGTGCGAGCCGGTCCTCGATGGCGGCGCCGATCGACCCGTACCCCACGATCAGCACGGACTTGTCGGCGAGCGCGGGGTAGAAGCCGGACCGCCACTCCTCCTTGTCCTGGCCGTGGACGAATCCGGGAACGCCGCGCAGGGAGGAGAGGATCAGGGTGAGGGCGAGCTCCGCGGTGGACGCCTCGTGGACCCCCTTGGCATTGCAGACCAGCACCCCGTCCGGCAGCAGACCGAGTCCGGGCTCGACGTGGTCGATGCCCGCGGTGAGTGTCTGCACGACCTGGACGGCCGCCATGCCGCCGAGCGGACGTACGGAGACCTCGGCGCCCTTCATGTACGGCACGGCGTAGAAGGCGCAGTCGGCGGGATCGGCGGGGTAGTCCGGTTCGCCGTCCCAGAGCCGGTAGTTGAGCCCCTCGGGGAGCCCTTCGATCTCGTCGGCCGGGAACGGCAGCCATACGTCGGGCGTCTTCGTCACGTCGGGAGTGCTGGTCGAAGTCATGGTCAGGAGGCTAATCGGCGGAGGCCGTGCGAGGCCGGGCGGGCGGCAGAGGTTACTTTGGGGTGCGGTGCGGTCCCGTGACGGCGGGGCATGGGCCCGGTTCGACGGCGGGGCCTGGGGAGGGTCGGGGAGTTGGAGCGCAGGAGTCTCGGTGCGGCGGCGCTCGCCGTGGGGGCGGTCGGTCTCGGCTGCATGCCGATGAGCTGGGCGTACAGCGCGTCGCAGCAGCGCGGTGACCGTGCGTTGCGCACGGTGCACGCCGCGCTCGACGCGGGCGTCCAACTGCTCGACACGGCCGATATGTACGGCCCGTTCACCAATGAGCTGCTGGTGGGGCGGGCGCTGAAGGGCCGCAGGTCGGACGCGTTCGTCTCCACCAAGTGCGGACTGCTGGTGGGCGATCAGCACATCGTGGCCAATGGCCGCCCCGGCTATGTGCGGCGGGCCTGCGACGCCTCGTTGCGCCGGCTGCAGACCGATGTGATCGATCTGTACCAGCTGCACCGGGCCGACCCCGAGGTGCCGATCGAGGAGACCTGGGGCGCGCTGGCGGAGCTGGTGACCGCCGGAAAGGTGCGGGCGCTCGGGCTCTGCGCGATCGGGGCGCGGGCTTCGCGCCGATCGGGTTCCCGGATGTACGACGAAACGATCCGTCAGCTGGAGCGGGCGCAGCAGGTATTCCCGGTGAGCGCGGTGCAGGCGGAGCTCTCGGTCTGGTCGCCGGAGGCGCTGGAGTCGTTGCTTCCGTGGTGCTCGGCGCGAGGTGTGGGGCTGCTCGCGGCGATGCCGCTCGGGAACGGCTATCTGACGGGCACGCTGACGCCGGGACAGGGCTTCGAGCCGGAGGATCTGCGCGCCCGGCATCCCCGGTTCACGGCGGAGATGATGGCGGCGAACCAGCCGGTGGTCGTGGGGCTGCGGCGGATCGCCGAACGGCACGGGGCGACCGCCGCGCAGGTGGCGCTGGCCTGGGTGCTGCGGCAGGGGCCGCACGTGGTGCCGGTGCCGGGGACCAAGCGGGAGCAGTGGGCGGTGGAGAACGCGGGGGCGGCCGGGCTGGCCCTGACCGCGCGGGATCTGGCGGAGATCGCCGGACTGCCCGGGGCGCAGGGGTCCTGGGACTGAGATCCGCCCCGCCGGTGGACACCGGTCGGCAGAATCGGCGGGTATCGGGAACCCCGGGGCGGTACCGCGGTGTAAGAACAGTAGTCAGGTGGCCGTCGAAGGGATCGGTGCTGTGCGCGGAGTTCTGTTCGGATCTGTACGAGGCCCCGCCGGGCCCCGGGGCCCGCGTCGGGCCCTGCGCCGCGGGACGGTGGCAGCGCTGGCCGCCGGCTCGTTGGTGCTGACCGCGGGGTGTTCTTCGGACGGCGGCTCCGGCAGCACGGTGGGCGTCGGGAGCACGCCGCCGGTCTCCCGCTCCTCCCCCGCCGCCCCGGCCCCGTCCGCCTCGCCGTCCCTGCCGCCCGCGAAGGGCTCGGTGAGGGTGGTGTCGACGCTCACCGAGGGGCTGGACTCGCCCTGGGGGCTGGCGGCGCTGCCCGGCGGCGATCTGCTGGTCTCCTCCCGCGACAAGGGCACGATCACCCGGATCGACGGGAAGACCGGCAGGAAGACCCTGCTGGGCGCGGTGCCCGGGGTGTCGCCCGCGGGTGAGGGCGGACTGCTGGGGATCGCGGTCTCCCCCACGTACGGCACGGACCATCTGGTGTACGCGTACTTCACGACCGAGTCCGACAACCGCATCGCCCGGATGCAGTACGACGAGAACGGCACGACGCCCGGCCGGCTGCTGGGCGCGCCGGACACGATCCTGCGCGGCATCCCCAAGGGGTCGATCCACAACGGCGGGCGGATCGCCTTCGGCCCGGACCACATGCTGTACGCGGGCACCGGCGAGACGGGCGACGACGGCCTCGCCCAGGACAAGAAGTCGCTGGCCGGCAAGATCCTGCGGATGACCCCGGACGGGCAGCCGCTGCACGGCAATCCGGCGGCCGACTCCGTGGTGTATTCGTACGGCCACCGCAATGTGCAGGGGCTGGCCTGGGACGGGCAGCAGCAGCTGTGGGCCTCCGAATTCGGGCAGGACACCTGGGACGAGCTGAACCGGATCGTGCCGGGCGGGAACTACGGCTGGCCGGAGGCCGAGGGCAAGGCGGGGAAGAAGGGCTTCATCGATCCCGTGGCACAGTGGAAGACGTCCGAGGCGTCCCCGAGCGGGATCGCCTTCGTCAAGGGTTCGATCTGGATGGCGGGCCTGCGCGGCAAGCGGCTCTGGCGGATTCCGCTGTCCGGCGAGGCCGGCAAGGAACCTCTCGCGGCCCCGCAGTCGTTCCTGGAAGGAAAGTACGGCCGTCTGCGCACCGTGCTCGCCGCGGGCGGCGACAAGCTCTGGCTGGTCACGAGCAATACGGACACCCGTGGCACCCCGAAGCCGGGAGACGACAGGATCCTGGTGCTGGCGGTGCGGTAGCGGCTACAGCAGGTGAAGGGGCGTGCGGCCGGTGTTCAACTTCTTCGAGGAACTCTTCGCACCGGGCCGCAAGCATGCCGCCGAGGAACAGAAGCGGCTGGAGCTGACCCGGGTGGATCTCGGCGTCGGCGACCCGGGGCGCGGGCCGATAGACCTGGCCTCCGGGAAGGTGGTCATCAGGGCGTCCGGCGCGGGCGACGAAGCGAACACAAACGCGGACGCGGACGCGGACCGGGGGCCCGACCAGGAAACGGCCCCGGAGACGGACGCCCCGGGCGGTCGGTCGTGAGTGAGCGGGGCGGGCCGGATTCGGCCGGTCCCGGTCAGGTGGCGTTCCCGGCGGGGTACAGGCGGAGCCGGTGGGCGAGGGCTGCCGCCTCGCCGCGGCTGGAGACGCCGAGCTTGGCGAGGATGCTGGAGACGTGCACGCTCGCGGTCTTGGGCGATATGTAGAGCTCCTCGGCGATCCTGCGGTTGGTGTGGCCGGCGGCGACCAGCCGGTGCACATCCTGTTCGCGCCGTGTCAGCCCGAAGGACTCCACCGCGGCCGCGGCCGCCTCGCGCAGACGGTCCTCGGTGCTCTCCCGGTCCGTGGCCTCGTCGCCGGTGCCGTCCTCGGCGGGGACGGTGACGGCGGCCGGGATCTCATGTGCGGCGCCGCGGTCCTGGGCGGTGAGGGCGATGCGGGCGCGGCCGGCCAGCAGCTCGATGGTCTCGGTCAGCGGGCGCGCGCCGAGCCGCACGGTGGTGCCGTGGGCCTCGCGCAGCAGGGCGGTGACCGTGGACCGGTCGCCCGCGGCGACGAGGAGGGCCTCGGCCCAGCGGTGCTGGATCTGGGCCAGCTCGTAAGGGCGGTTCAGCGGCGCGAAGGCGGCGGCCGCGCGGGACCAGTCGCCGGGGGTGTCGAGGCCCTCGGCCCTGGCCAGCTCGGCATCGATCAGGAGACCGTGCGCGGCCCAGACGGGGACGAGCATCGGCAACCGCTTCAGGTGGCTGCGGATGGCGGCGAGAATCGCCGGCCGGCCGGGGTCGGCGGCGGGCAGGCCCCTGGCGTCGGCCTCGGCGGCGGCCGCGACGTGCAGCAGCGGCAGGGCGTACCGCTGGGTGCCGGGCGGGAAGCCCTGCTCCGACCGGGCCTCGAACTCGGCCCGTGCCTCGGCGAGCCGGCCCTGCTGCGCGGCGAGGGCCATGGCATGGCGTGCGGGGGCGATCACATGCTGGGGCTGCGGGTCACGGGATCCGAAACTGCGCCGGGTCAGGGCGAGTTGCATCTCGGCCTCGGCCAGGTCGCCCCGGGCCAGGGCCAGTTCGGTACGGCGCGAGGCCACGAGTCCCTGCGCCTTGCCGGATCTGGCGGCGCGGGCCGCCGCGTCGGTGGTGGCCCGGCTCTCGTCCCAGTGCCCCAGGGAGAACAGCGAGGTCGCCCGGTTGCAGCGGACCCAGGCCTCCATGTCGGCGATGCCGTGGCTGCGGCTGATCTCGATGCCGTGGTCCGCGGCCGCCACGGCCTCCAGGGAGCGGCCCATGGATTCGAGGGTGGAGGGGAGGTTGATGCCGGCCCGGCTCATGATGCCGACCAGGTGCAGCTCGTCGGCGCGGTCGCGGACGGCGTACATCTCGGCGATGCCCTCGTCGACGCCGCCCGCCTCGGCGGTGAGCCAGCCGCGGGTGAGCCGGGCGTGCAGCTCGATGTACTCGTCGCCGACGAGCCTGGCGTACTCCACCGCCCGGTCGGCGGCGAGCAGTGTCTCGGCACCGGGGCGGTGCAGGGCGCCCCATCCCGCCACGCTCATCAGGACGTCGGCGTGCACGGCGGACGGGGGCAGGCCCCGGACGAGCTCCTGGGCGGTGGCCAGTTCCTCGCGGCCGTCGCCGCGGGTGAGGTCCTGCATCAGCCGGGAGCGCTGCACCCAGAACCAGGCGGCGCGCAACGGGTCGTCCTCGCCCTCCAGGACCCGCATGGCCTTCTTGGCGATGGCCAGGGCGCGTTCGCGCTCCCCGCCGAACCGGGCGGCGACGGTGGCCTCGGCCATCAGGTCGAGATAGCGCAGCGGGGTGGTGTCGGGGTCGCAGCCGCAGGCCGGGTAGCCCTCGGCGTAGTCGATGGGGCGCAGGGTGCGGCGTACGTCGTCGGGGGCGTCGTCCCACAGTTCCATCGCCCGTTCCAGCAGGCGGAGTTGTTCGGAGAAGGCGTAGCGGCGGCGGGCCTCGACGGAGGCCTTCAGCACGGCGGGCAGCGCCTTGGCGGCATCGTGCGCGCCGTACCAGTAGCTGGCGAGGCGGGTGGCGCGCTCTCCGGCGCGGACGAGGGTGGGGTCGGTCTCCAGGGCCTGCGCGTAGCGCCGGTTGAGCCGGGAGCGTTCGCCGGGCAGCAGGTCGTCGCTGACGGCCTCGCGGACCAGGGAGTGCCGGAAGCGGTAGCCGTTGCCCTCCGGGGTGGTGAGCAGCAGGTTGGCGCCGACGGCCGCCCGCAGCGCCTCGATGAGTTCGTCCTCGGTCAGCCGGGCGACCGCGGCCAGCAGTCCGTACTCGACGGTGGAGCCGCCCTCTGCGACGATCCGGGCGATCCGCTGGGCGTTGTCGGGCAGCGCTTCGACGCGTACGAGCAGGAGGTCGCGCAACGAGTCGGAGAGCCGGGAGTGGTCACCGCTCTCCAGGCTGCAGGCGAGTTCCTCGACGAAGAAGGCGTTGCCGTCGGAGCGTTCGAAGATCTCGTCCACCAGGGCGGCCTCGGGGGTGGTGGCGAGGATTCCGGTGAGCTGGCGGCGGACCTCGGCGCGGTTGAAGCGGGCGAGTTCGATCCGGCGGACGGTGCGCAGCCGGTCCAGTTCGGCGAGGAGGGGGCGCAGCGGGTGGCGGCGGTGGATGTCGTCGGAGCGGTAGGTGCCGATCACCACGAGGCGGCCGTTGCGCACGGTACGGAAGAGATAGGCGAGGAGGTGGCGGGTGGAGGCGTCGGCCCAGTGCAGGTCTTCGAGGACGAGGACGACGGCGCGCCCGGCCGAGATGCGTTCCAGGAGTCGGGCGGTGAGCTCGAAGAGGCGGGCGGTGCTGTGCTCGTCGGTCGCGTCCCGGTCGGCCTCGCCGAGTTCGGGAAGCAGCCGGGCCAGCTCGCCCTCCTGCCCGGCGCAGGCCGCGGCGACCTCCTCGGGCAGGGTGCGGCGCAGGGCCCGCAGCGCGGTGGAGAACGGGGCGTAGGGCAGGCCGTCGGCGCCGACCTCGACACAGCCGCCGACGGCGACGACCGCGTCCCGGCGCACCGCCGCCGCGAGGAATTCCTCGACCAGCCGGGTCTTGCCGACCCCCGCCTCACCGCCGATGAGCAGCGCCTGCGGCTCGCCCGGGGCGCCGGCCCCGCCAGCCCCGCCGGCCCCGCCGGCCCCGCCCGATCCGTCGGCGCCCTCCGCGCAGGCGCGGGCGAGCGCATCGACGAGCGAGGCGAACTCGCCCTCGCGGCCGACGAACACGGGACTGACGGACCTGGTCTCCACGTCGCCGAGCATCGCATACGGGTCCGGCCGCGCGGGCCCCGGACCAGAACCGCCGGGCCCCGGACCACGGGCGTCGGGCGTCGGTTCAGCAGCCGTCGGTCCACCGGACATCGGACCGCCGGACATCGAACGACCGGACATCGGGCGCCGTCACCCGTCCTTCACGCGGCGTGGGCGAATCGCTTCCGGTCGGTACTCACCGGCCCCTCGGCTTCCTTGCGTCCGGAGTGCCGGGCGGCCCTGCGGGCATCCCGGCGGACGCGAACGGCCTCCCCGACGAGCCGCTCCTGCTCGGCCCGGCGGTGCAGTTCGGCCACGTGCAGCTTGTTGAGTTCGAACGCGTACATGTGCTTCTCCCGGAGGACGACGGCCCGTCGGGCCTGGACGGCCCGTTGGTGCCTGATGGGGGCGGCAGTGCTTCTGCCGTGCCCCCACTGTCGTCTCCCAGGAGGTGTCGCCACATCGGGCAGGATCCGCATCTTCGCGGGGCGGAGGGCCTTAGGGCGTCGCGGACACCGCCGCATACGGGACGGGGCCGCTCGGACGGATGTCTTAGGACGTCTTCGTAAGGTCCCGACTGTTCCGTAGCCGCCCGTGTCCGCCGGCCGTTGTGCTCAGCCCGCGGCGCCCGCGGTCGGCAGCGCCACGATGAGGTCGAAGTACATGCCGACGGAGATCAGCAGGCCGAGGACACCGAGCGCGATGCCGGCGGTCGCCACGGCGCGGACCCAGCCGGGCTGCGGGTGCGTGGAAGGTGCGCCGAAGGCCGGGCGGACCAGGGCGAAGACTCCGACCAGCAGGGCGAGCAGGGCGAAGAGTCCGTTGACCAGGGCGGTGGAGTGCCAGGCGTCGCCGTAGATCTCGGAGATCTGCTGGGCGGCGGTGCCACCGGACGAGGTCTTGATCTGGCCGATCAGGGTCTCGCGCTCGGCGGCGATCTTGCCGGTCCAGGACCCGGTGAGCGCGACGACGCCGAGACCGGCCGCGGCCACGGCGGCCGCGGCCGCGCCGAGGCCGGAGGGCTCCTTGCCGAGGTCGTCGTCGAGGCCATCCGGGTCCAGGTCGTCGTCCTCGGCCTCGGCTTCGGCCGCCGTGAGTGCTTCCCCCGCGGCCTTGTCCATGTCGTGCGAGACGTCCTCGGCCGCGGCCTTCTTGGTCACGGTCTCCTCGGCGTCGGATGCTTCTGCTGCTGCGGATGCTTCGGGATCGGCGGGAACGGTGGGGCTCGTGGGGGTCCTGGGGTTCATGTTGCGCACGCTAGGCGGCCCGTATGAGAACCCCCTTAACGTCCGCCCGACGCGTCGGCGCCATGCGTGGGCCCCGGTCCCGGCGAGCGTTCGCCCGCCGGGACCGGGGCCGTTGCCGGGCCGTTGTCGTCCGGGTCAGCCCGTCGCGTCGAAGGAGTCCTGGAGGCGGGGGACGTAGTCGGCGAGCGCGGGCGCCCAGCAGCCGTAGTTGTGGCCGCCGTCGCAGGTGGGAGCCAGCGACGACCCGTCGCCGTAGTCGACCAGGCGGCTGGGCAGACCGAGCTGGTCCAGGCGGGTCTTGACGTTCTTCGCGGCGATCTGGGTGAAGTGGTCGATCAGGCCCTGGTCACCGGTGTAGAGCGTGACCTCGGCAGCGGCGAGCTTCGCCAGGTTGGCCGTGGCGGCGGGGTCGACCGCCTTCCAGATCCGGTCCGCGTTCAGGACCGGGTACGGGGAGCCGAAGATCGCGTCGCTGTCGACCGTGGGCCCGTAACCGGTGCACTGGCCGGTCCCGGACGGGGTGGAGGTGCTCACGGCGCACCAGGCGCCCGTGACGTTGAGTTCCGTGGCCAGGACCGCCGCGCGGACCTCCGCCATGCCGAAGTCGATGCCGCCGGACAGGGAGGCGACGTGGCCGAAGAGATCGGGCCGGGCCTCGCCGTAGTGCAGGGCGCCGAACCCGCCCATCGACAGCCCGACGACGGCCCGGTGGCGTTTGTCGGCAATGGTGCGCAGATTGGCGTCGATGAACGGGACGACCTGGTCGAGGTGGAAGGTCTCCCAGTTCGCGGCGCCCTCGGCGGTGTTCTGCATGAGCCAGTCGGCGTACCAGCTCTTCAGGCCGCCGTCCGGCACGACGGTGATCATCGAGTCCGAACGCAGCGCCGGGGCGGCCGCGGCATCGTCCACGGTTCCGCCGCCGCCGTGCAGGAAGTACGCCACCGGCCACCGCTTGTCCGGGTCGGCCCGGTAGCCGCTGGGGAGGAAGATGCGGATCTTGTGCGGGCCGGATACCTGACGGGTGGTCACGGTGATCGTGAAGTCGGTGTCGGAGCGCACCTCGGTGCCACCGGCGACCTGGGTCAGGCCGAACCCGTCGGACAGCACCGGAGGGGCGGCGCCCCCGGCGTGTGCGGGTGGGGTCGCGAGCAGCGCGGTCACGGTCAGCGCGGCGGCGGCGACAGCCGTCCTCGTCCGCGCTCGCCAGGTGGTCAGCGGTGTTCTCATCAAGTGTCCTCTCCGAGAGCGGGCGGCTCTCGCTGTGGGTGAAGGTCCCGGCCCGGCGGCCAGGCCATGTATCGGCCCGGCCGCCGGGAGAGCTCTTCCGGTCGCGGTCCTCAGAGCGCGCAGAACGCGTCCGTCAAGGCCTTGCCCGTGTGGGCCTGTCCCGGTGTTCCGGCGAGCAGATGGAACTCGTTGTTCGCGTGCAGCACCTGCTCGGTGCCGTCCTCGCTGGCCAGCCACTCGCTGAAGTAGCCGAGCACCGCGCCGTTGTGCCCCCAGGCCCACTTTCCGCAGGACAGTTTCATGTGCTCGATGCCCAGCCCGTAGCCGATGTCGGCGGTCACGGGGACGGTGGTCCTGAGCTCGGCCGACTGCGCGGGCTCAAGAAGCTTTCCGGTCAGCAGCGCCCGGGAGAACGCGCCCAGGTCGTCCATGGTCGACACCATGGCTCCGGCGCTCCCGCTGACCTGCACGTTGGAGACCGTGGCGTCGTCGATGAGGATCGCCCGGAGCACGTAGCCGTGGAGGTAGTTGCCGTAGAGCGCGGGGTCGGCGGTGGGGAAGCTGGTGTCGCGCAGACCGAGCGGCTCGATGATGCGCCGCTGGACCTCCGCGGCCGGTTCCGAGCCGGTGACGGCCTTGATCACCATGCCCGCGAGCACGTAGTTGGTGTTGGAGTAGCCGAACTTCTCCCCCGGTGCGGACGTCGGCGCGCGCAGGCCGAGGCCTACGTTGACCAGGGTCTGCGGCGGCAGGACCTCCCTCGGGTTGGTGTTGAGGAAGTACGGTCCGTTGATCTGCAGGGCGCTGAGGTAGTCGGGCAGGCCCGAGGTGTGGTTGAGCAGCTGACGGATCGTGATCTTGGAGCCGTCGTAGCCGTTGGCGGCGACCGCCCCCGGCAGCCACTTGGCGACGGTGTCGTCCAGCGAGAGCCGCTTCTCGCCCTCCAGTTGGAGCAGCACGGTGGAGATGAACGCCTTGGTGTTGCTGCCTATCCGGAACTTCGCCTTCGGGTCTGCGGGCACCTTGGTCGCACGGTCACCGACACCCGCGTGCACGTACTGGGTGGTGTCCCCCTTCCGCACCATGCCGATCACGCCCGGGTATCCGTCGGCGATCCCCTGCTGGGCGCCGGCCTGCAGGATGTCGGCCGGGGTCGAGGCGGCGGAGGTCGAGGAGCCGGTGGCCGGGGCGGCGGTCGCCGCCCCGGCACCGGTCATCAGCAGGCAGGCCGCGGTGGCCACCGGCAGCAGCCAGCGCCGGTGCCCGCTCGCCCGCGAGGAGCGCCGGCCCGCGCCACCGGCGCCCTAGTTCACCTTGCCGGCCTCGGCGCCTGCTCCGGAATCGTCGCGCTTGCTCATTTTCTCTCCTGTCCCTTCGGTCGGTCATTCCGGCTGTCTGGTGGGGTCCGGCCGCGCCTCAGCGTTGGCACGCGGCCGCGATGATCAGCAAAAGGACGAGAATTCCCGCCACTTGGAGGCAGCCGAGGCCGCCTTCCGGGTTTTTCCGGTTGGTCTCCACATGGCCACCGGCGGGAATTCCCGGGTGCTGCTTGGTGTAGTGCTCCAGTTGGCGTTGCGCGCCCTCGGACTCGGCGAGCCACGGCGTCTTGAATCCGCATTCGCCGCACCAGAATCGGTAGGCCATGTCAACTCCTCATGAGTCGTAGCAGGAGAAAGCCATGAGAGGCGATCAGGTCCGATGCAGGTGCCGGGTCCGGCCCCATGGACGCCATCTGCTCCCCGGGTGCCCGGCGGGGTGCGCCGCCCCGTGTCGGCGCACCGGCCGGGCACCACTGATCGTGCTGTTCGCGCCATTCCGCGAACAGGACAGCCGACCGGCCATATATGACCGGTCGTCACCGGTAGGGTCGTCGCGACCGCGCTCGGTGGTGGAGGGATGTCGAAGTGGCGGATCAGCTCGGCACCTTGTTGCGTCGGCTGCGTAATCGGGCGGGGCTGACTCAGGAGCAGCTGGAGGCACGGTCCGGGGTGAGCGTGCGTACGATCCGCAGACTGGAGAACGGCAGATCCAGCGATCACCGGCTGGGTACGGTGAACCTGCTGGCGGACGCGCTGGAGGCCGGGCCCGAGGACCGTCAGCGGCTCGCCGCCACGCTCACGAAGCCGAAGGCCGAACCGGCCGGCGAACCCGCGCCCGTACCCGAATCCGCGCCCGCCGCCGTGCCCACGCCCGTACCTGCACAGAATGCCGCACAGAATGCCACGCAGAATGCCACAAAGAATCCCGGGACAGATTCCCGTCCCACCCCCACCGCCTCACCCGTTCACGCCGAACTTGTCACCGCCGCCACCGAATTGGCCCGGGAAATCAGGCGCCGTTGGCAGCGCGAGGAGGAACACCGCCGGGTGCACGATCCCTTTCCGCTTCCGGTGCGCTGGCAGGGCGCCCCCGAATCGCTGACCGACCATTCGGAGAACATTCAGCGTCTGCCGCCGGGAGCGACGCCGGACCGAATGGACCTGAGCGGCGATCTGGGCAGCGTGGCCGAGGTCTACCGGCGGATCGGGTCCGGGCGGCTCGTGGTCCTCGGCCGGGCCGGATCCGGCAAGTCGATCCTGACGATCAGGTTCGTCCTGGACCAGCTGGAGGCCCGGGAGCCGCACGACCGGGTGCCGGTGATCTTCAGCATCGGCTCCTGGGATCCCACGGGCGTCGCGCTGCGGGACTGGCTGATCGACCGGCTGGTGCGCGACCACCCGCATCTCACCCGCAGGGCGCCCGACGGGTCGACGCTGGCGGCCAACCTGGTCGACACGGATCTCGTACTGCCGGTCCTGGACGGGTTCGACGAGATCGCGGAAGGTCTGCGGAGTACGGCCCTGGAGGTGCTCAACTCCACCTCGCTCCCGCTCGTCCTGACCAGCCGGCGCGGCGAGTTCGCCGAGGCCGTCCAGGAGGCCGGTGCCCCACTGGTCTGGGCCGCCGGTCTCGAACTGACCGATCTCACCCTCGACGACCTCGCCGCCTACCTGCCCCGGACGGCCCGGCCGGTCCCTCGCGGCGACGGCGGGAGCGCGGCCGTCTGGACCCCCGTACTGGACCGGCTGCGCGCCCGTGAGAGCGGGGCGGCCACCCCCCTGGCCAGGGTCCTGAACACACCGCTCATGATCGTCCTGGCGCGGACGATGTACAGCGAGGCATCCGACAGAAATCCGGCGGAGCTGCTGGACGCCGAGCGCTTCCCCGACGAGAACTCCCTCGAAGAACATCTGCTGGCGGGCTTCGTGCCGACGGTCTACCGGCGCCGCGTCGCCGAGCGGAGCGCCACCCGTCGCCGGGAGCGGCACCGCGATCCGGAGCACGCCGAGCGCTGGCTCGGCCATCTCGCCCACCATCTGGCCCGGCTCGACGGCGACCAGCAGGACCTGGCATGGTGGCGGATCGGTGATTCGCTGCGGCTGTCCACGCGGCTGCTCGCGGTGGTGGTGTCCTCGGCGCTCTGCGTCGCGCTCGCCGTGTGGTTCGTCAATCTGGTCAACCTGCCGTTCCCGGTCGGCGAGGCCCTCCTGTTGGGGGGTTCGATGGGGACGGTCGCCGGTCTCGCCTTCGGATGCGTCCACGCGATCCTGGTCCGGTTCGGCACCACGGCCTTCGAACCCGCCCATGTACGGCTGCGGCTGCCCGGCGCGGGCACCGGCGTCGGCCGCAGACCGGTGCGTACGTTCGCCGCCCGATTCGGCGCCGTTCTGCCGGGCGGATTCGTGATGGGCGTCGGATGTGCCTGTGCCCTCGCCCTCCAGCGCCGGCTGTACTACGGAATCCCGCTCGCGAACGAGCCGGTGATCAAGGGCACGCTCATCAACATGCTGGTCTTCGGCCTGATCTTCGGCGCGGGTGCCGGACTCGTCTTCGGGATCATGGCCGTGCTCGAAGCGCCGCTGGACGTCGCATCCGCGGCCACCCCGGCCGGCCTGCTGGCCTCGAACCGCGCGACGGTGGTCCGGCAGGTTCTCGTACTGGTACCGATGCTCACCCTGGTGATCGCGGTCGGCGGGCACCTGATCACCGACGTGCTCGACGGAATCCTCGGACCGCTGATCTGGAACGCGTCGGACGGGCTCGTCATCGGTGCCATCGGCGGGCTCGGCGGCACGTGCTCGTACGCGCTCTCGTTCACCGCCTGGGGACGCTGGCTGGTCCTGTCGCGGGTCTGGCTGCCCCTGACCGGCAAGCTGCCGTGGGACACGGTGGCCTTCCTGGACGACGCCTACCGCCGGGGCGTCCTGCGCCAGACCGGCGCGGTGTACCAGTTCCGCCACATCCGGCTCCAGCACCACCTCGCCCGCTCGTACCGCGAGCACCAGAGCAAGTACGCACCGGCCACCTTCGGCTCCGGCACATAGGGCCGGTCCGGCCATGATTTGCCGGACAGGCCCTGGCCGCGCCGTCCGGTCTCAGTCCTTCCGCGCCCGCCACTCCGGGGCCAGCACCGACCAGATCTCCGAGTCGTGCCGCTCACCGCGGTACAGGTAGTTCTCGCGCAGCACCCCGTCGCGCGTCATGCCGAGCCGCTCCGCCACGGCGATGCTGGCGGTGTTCGCGGCGGACGCGTCCCACTCCACGCGGTGCATGCCGCGCTCGTACACCGCCCAGTCGATCAGCTTCCGGGACGCCCGGGTGATCAGGCCGCGCCCCTCGCCCGCCGGCTCCAGCCAGCAGCCGATCTCGCAGTTGCCCGACTCCGCGTCGAAGATCCGGAACAGGACGCCGCCGACGAGCTTGCCCTCCAGCCAGATGCCGTAGATCCGCCCCTCGTCCGCCGCCTGCTTGTCCGCGTACCGCCGCAGCAGCGCACGCGCCGAGTCCAGGTCGGTGGCGAAGGAGGCGAAGGGGATCCACGGGTCGATGAGCTCCCGGGCGCGGTCCATGTGGTCCAGGAACTCCTGGGCCTGCCAGATCTCCAGCGGACGCAGTTCCGCTCCGTCGTCACCCAGGGATACCGCGAACATCATGCTCCTTCTCGAACCGATTCCACCGCTTGCGCGGTCTGCGCCACCTCCGCGGGTTGCGCTGCCTGCGGGATCTTCGCATGCGACAGGCCGGATCCGGATTCGGGAGGCTCGATGCTGATCCGCGGCAGCAGCCGGTCCAGCCGGCGCGGCAGCCACCAGTTCGCCCCGCCCAGCAGGTGCATCAGCGCGGGGACCAGCAGCGTACGGAGGACGAAGGCGTCCAGCATGACGGCCGCGGCGAGCGCGATGCCGAACATGGCGATGACCCGGTCCCCGCTGAGGACGAACGCGAGGAAGACCGAGATCATGATCACGGCCGCGGAGTTGATCACCCGGCCGGTCTCGGCGAGGCCCACCCGGACGGCCCGCCGGTTGTCCCCCGTCTCCAGCCACTCCTCGTACATCCGCCCCACCAGGAACACCTGGTAGTCCATGGACAGCCCGAAGAGCACGGACACCATGATCACCGGCAGGAACGGCTCGATGGGCCCCGAGCTGCCCAGCCCCAGCAGTTCGCTCCCCCACCCCCACTGGAAGATCGCGACGACGACCCCGAACGAGGAGGCGACGGCGGCCACATTCATCACCGCGGCCTTCAGCGGAATGCCGATCGACCGGAAGGCCAGCAGCAGAAGCAGACAGCCGAGCCCTATGACCACGCCGACGAAGAGCGGGAGCTTGCCGATGATGATCCGGGCGAAGTCGTCGTAGCTGGCGGTCACTCCCCCGACATGGGCCCGGAGCGAGGTGTTCTGCTCGGCCCGCGGCAGGACGTCCGTACGCAGCCGGTCGACGAGCGCGCTGGTCTCCTGGGACTGCGGCGACGACTTCGGTACGACGGTGACGAGGGCCGTACCGCCGTCGCTGTTGTACGTGACCGGGCCGACCGAGGCCACGCCCTCGGTGGACCGCAGAGTGGCGGGCAGACCGTCCATCGCAAGCCGGTCGTCCGCGCCGTCCAGCTGGGCGGCGATCGTCAGCGGCCCGTTGACGCCGGGGCCGAATCCGTCGGCCAGCAGGTCGTACGCCTGCCGGGTGGTCGACGAGGAGGGGTTGTTGCCCTGGTCGGAGGTGCCCAGATGCAGGGAGAAGGTGGGCAGCGCCAGTACCAGCATCACCACGGCGGCCAGCGCCCCGAGCAGCTTGGGGTGGCGTTCGACGAAGGCGGACCAGCGGGCGGCGAAGCCCGTGGGAGATTCGGGCCGCGGGCCGTGCTCGGCGAGCTGTCTGCGCTCGCGCCGGCTCAGCGCCCGCGTGCCGATGAAGGACAACAGGGCGGGGAGCAGGGTCACGGAGGCGGCCACGGTCAGGACGACGGTGAGCGAGGCGGCGATCGCCACACCGTTGAGGAAGCCGAGCCGCAGGATCAGCATGCCGAGCAGCGCGATGCAGACGGTGGCCCCGGCGAAGACGACGGCGCGGCCGGTCGTCGCGACGGCGTTCTGCGCGGCCTCGGTGACCGACAGGCCCTGGCGCAGCCCTCTGCGGTGTCGGGTGACGATGAACAGCGCGTAGTCGATGCCGACGCCGAGCCCGATCAGCATGCCCAGCATGGGCGCGAAGTCGGCGACGGTCATCACATGGCCGAGCAGCACGGTGCCCGCGTAGGCCGTGCCGACGGAGACGAGCGCGGTGGCGATGGGCAGCATGCTGGCGGCGAGCGAGCCGAAGGCGAGGAACAGGACGACCGCCGCGACGAGGACCCCGACGGCCTCGCTGAGGTGGACGGAGGGCGCTTCGGTGAGGGCGACGGCGGGGCCGCCCAGTTCCACCTGGAGATGGTCTCCGGCGGCCGCCTTGGCGGTGTCGACGACGGCCCTGGCCTGCTGCACCGGGATGTCATCGACCTGCTGGTCGAAGGTGATCGTGGCGTAGGCGGTGTGTCCGTCGCCGCTGATCTGTGCGGTGCCGGACGCCCCGTACGGTCCGGTGACCGCGCCGACCCCGGGCAGTTCCTCGACCGCGTGCAGGGTCCGGGTCATCGTCTGCCGGACGTCGGCGGCCCGCACGGTCGAGTCGGAGGTGTGCCAGACGATGGTGTCGGTGTCACCGCCGAGATCCGTGAAGCCGCTCCTGAGGAGCTCGGCGGCCCGGCCGGACTCCGTGCCGGGCACCTCGTAGTCGTTGGAGTAAGCGGAACCCGCGAAGCCCGCCGCGGTGGCCGCGCCGCCGAGGGCGAACAGCCAGACGAGGACGGCAATGAGTCGGTGCCTGATGCACCAGCGGGCAATGGCAACCAACGGACGTGCTCCCTGATGGTTCGTGGTCCTTTGCCGGTATAAAGCATGAATTACCCGCAAAGAACGCATGACCTGAGAACCGTCACTCTGGCAGCCGAACGTGATCCTTTGTCCCTTTCGTGGCCTTACTCACAGCGGCCTCCGGAGTGTGGCCTCCGGAATGCGGCTTGCGGCGGGGCGCCGCGCCGTACGACGGTCCACGGCGCCCCACCGCCCGGACCCGGGTCAGCCCGAGACGCTCGCCCGGCCGTTCTCGATGTGCCCCATCAGCCGGCGCCGGAAGGCGGCGTCCCCGTCGACGGTGACGTCCAGGTCGTACCAGCCGTGCGCGTCGGCCGCCGAGTGCACCACGGTGCGGCTGCGCCCCGGCTTGACCTTGACGGTCCTGGTCCAGTCCCGCAGGTCCGCCTCGTCGACATATCCCAGCGGCCGCACGGTGAAGGTGAGCGTCGTCCGCCCCGTGTTGCGCAGCGTGAGGTGGAGATCGCGCTCATGGGCGTCGACCCGCGACGCGACCTCGGCCGGGGCACCGTCCTTCGCGGACCCGGCGAACTCGCGGCGGAAGCCGTTCGGCCCCGTCACCGTGAACCGGTACGCCGCCCCGGTGACCGGCACCGTCCACTGCGCCGTGCCCTTCACGTCCCGGTGCTGCGGTGCGGGGAACTCGCCCGCGTACGGATACAGCGCGAAGTGCGCCGACGAGCGCCCGGTGTTGCTGAGGGCCACCCGCACCGCGCCGTCCACCAGCTTCGCCTGCGCGTCCGGCTGGTACGGCAGCGCGCGGGCCGGGCGCGCGCCCGGCTCCTGCACGGGCATGTGCTGGACGAGCGGCGGCTTCGGCGACCAGCGGCCGCTGAACGGCGGAATGGCGCCCGGCTGCTCCACCTCGGGCCGGCGACGCCCGCGCGAGAAGTCGAAGGCGGAGGTCAGGTCGCCGGTGACGGTGCGCCGCCAGTCGCCGATGTTCGGTTCCTTCACCCCGGTCCAGCGCTCCAGGAAGCGGATCACGGAGGTGTGGTCGAAGACCTCGGAGCAGACGTAGCCGCCGATGGTCCACGGCGACACGACGAGCATCGGCACCCGCATGCCGAGACCGGTGGGCTTGCCCTCCCACTGCTCCTCGGTCACCTCGGGCGGCGCGACCGGCGGCGGCACGTGGTCGAAGAAGCCGTCGTTCTCGTCGTAGTTGATGATGACGGCGGTGTGCCGCCACACGTCGGGGTGCTTGCCCAGCGCGTCCAGGACCTTGTAGACGATCGTCGCGCTGTGGATCGGCGAGGAGACGCTCGGGTGCTCCGAGTCGACGGCGGAGGGCACCAGGTAGGAGACCTCCGGCAGCGTGCCCGCCGCCACGTCCTTGGCGAACTCGTCGGCCAGCGTTCCGGTCTCCACCCGGCGCAACGCCCGCTCGAAGAGGCTGCGTTCGGCCTTGCTCAGAGTGGCGACGCCCTCCTCCAGCAGGCCGAACAGCCGCTCCCGCTCGGCTGCGTCCGCGTCCCGCACGGCGGAGTAGAACGACTCCATGTACGTGTGCCCGCCGGTCTTCGCCAGCGCCTTGCGGGCGACGGCCTTGAAGGTGGCGAAGAACTCGATCTGGTTGTCGGTGAAGTTCTCCCACTCGGTGTACGTGCGCCAGCTGCGTCCGGCCTTCTCCAGCCGCTCCGCGTAGGTGCCCCAGTCGTAGCCGGGGTGGGTGCCCTCGTCGTACGCGTCGTTGCCGACGGCCCGCTTGCCGTTCGGCTCGTTGCCCGTCTTCCCGCTCCACAGGTGGTTGCGGTTGGGGCTGGTCGAGGAGTGGATGGAGGAGTGGTAGGCGTCGCAGACCGTGAAGGTGTCGGCCAGTTCGTAGTGCAGCGGGATGTCGCGGCGGTCGTAGTACGCCATGGTGGCGGCCGTCTTCGCGGTCACCCAGCCGTTCATCCACCCGCCGGCCCACGCCTTGCCGCCGCCGCTCCAGGAGTGGTCGAGCGCACCGATGTACTGGAGGTCCTTCTTCTGCGTCTCGGCGGCGCCGCGCACCGGGAACGGCAGCACGGAGGTGCCCAAGGGTGCGGGCTGCTCGAAGACCGGCTTGCCCGAGGGCAGCTCGACGGCGTTGCGGTCACCGAAGCCGCGTACGCCCCGGAGCGTCCCGAAGTAGTGGTCGAAGGAACGGTTCTCCTGCATCAGGATCACCACGTGCTTGATGGCTCCGAGCCCGTCACGGCCTCCGGACCCCGCCGGGTGTGCCGGCTGCGCGGCTATCGCGGCCTGCAGCGAAGGCGGCAGCAGCGACCCCGCCGCCGCGGCGCCGAGCGCACCGCCGCCGAGCGCGAAGAGCCGTCGCCGTGAAATGTCCGTGGTCAAGTTGAGCCTCCCGAGTCCTGTCGTACAGCCGGGAAGCTAATGAAGCCGGGTGGCGCGGGGAAGGATTTCGTACGGCTTCGCGGTGAACGTCCAACAGGTCGTACGGGAAAGTCCAACCGTGTACCCGGCCCCGATTCCGGCAGCGGAATTCGGCAGCGGCGGCGAGGGGCGGGAGGGGGCCCGGCCGACATTGACCACGCAACCACCGGCGCGGCAATCTTAGGCACCGTCAATTACCTTTAATGGTGGAACAGTTGAACAGTGCGTCGCACCACGTCGGGCTCGGAGAGCAAGACGGCCAGGGTCGACATCGAGGTGGACGGCAAGTCGCTCTACAGCGGGCAGGTGCTGCTCGGAGAGCCGCGCACCCTGAACCTGGATGTCAAGAACGGTCTGCGACTGCGCATCTCCTACTCCGACACCGTCGAGGACGGCTGCGACATGGGCTACCTGGTCCTGGGGTCGCCCACGCTCAAGAAGTCGTAGGCGGTCGTCGCGGAGACGGTCCCGGCGGTGACCGTGTTCCGCGGACTCTCCGGATGACTGAAGGGGCGGTGCACCCACGATCGTGGGTGCACCGCCCCTTCAGGGACCTGCCTCGGCCGCCCGCGTACGGACGGGCCCTGCGGGATCAGCCCTCGACGCCGAGCTTCTCCAGGATCAGCTCACGCACCCGGGCGGCGTCCGCCTGGCCCCGGGTGGCCTTCATGACCGCGCCGACGAGCGCGCCCGCCGCCGCGACCTTGCCGCCACGGATCTTGTCCGCGATGGCCGCGTTGGCCGCGATGGCCTCGTCGACGGCCGTGGACAGCGCGCCCTCGTCGGAGACGACCTTCAGGCCGCGCTTCTCGACGACGGTGTCCGGGTCGCCCTCGCCCGCGAGGACGCCCTCGATGACCTGGCGGGCCAGCTTGTCGTTGAGGTCGCCCGAGGTGACGAGCTCGGCCACCCTGGCGACCTGCACCGGGGTGATCGGCAGCTCGTCGAGGCCGCGGCCGGTCTCGTTGGCGTTGCGGGCCAGCTCGCCCATCCACCACTTGCGGGCCTGGTCCGAAGGGGCCCCCGCGTCGGTCGTGGCGACGATCAGGTCGACCGCGCCGGCGTTGAGGATGGACTGCATGTCGTGCTCGGAGACACCCCACTCCTCCTTGAGCCGCGCCCGGCGCAGCCGCGGCAGCTCGGGGAGGCCCTTGCGCAGTTCCTCGACCCACTCGCGGGCCGGGGCGACCGGTACCAGGTCGGGCTCGGGGAAGTAGCGGTAGTCCTCGGCGTTGTCCTTGATGCGGCCGGCCGTGGTCGAGCCGTCCTCCTCGTGGAAGTGCCGGGTCTCCTGCACGATCGTGCCGCCGGAGGACAGCACGGCCGCGTGCCGCTGGATCTCGAAGCGGGCGGCACGCTCGACGGAACGCAGCGAGTTCACGTTCTTCGTCTCGGAGCGCGTACCGAACGTCTCGGTGCCGTTGGGGCGCAGCGACAGGTTGACGTCGCAGCGCATCTGGCCCATCTCCATGCGGGCCTCGGAGACGCCGAGCGCCTTGATGAGCTCGCGGAGCTCGGCGACGTACGCCTTGGCCACCTCGGGGGCGCGTGCGCCCGCGCCCTCGATCGGCTTGGTGACGATCTCGATGAGCGGGATGCCCGCGCGGTTGTAGTCGAGCAGGGAGTGGGACGCGCCGTGGATACGGCCGGTGGCGCCGCCGACGTGGGTCGACTTGCCGGTGTCCTCCTCCATGTGGGCACGCTCGATCTGCACCCGGAAGATCTCCCCGTCCTCCAGCTGGACGTCCAGATAGCCGTTGTAGGCGATCGGCTCGTCGTACTGGGAGGTCTGGAAGTTCTTCGGCATGTCCGGATAGAAGTAGTTCTTCCGGGCGAAGCGGCACCACTCGGCGATCTCGCAGTTCAGCGCGAGACCGATCTTGATGGCGGACTCGACGCCGATCTCGTTGACGACCGGCAGGGCGCCGGGCAGGCCGAGACAGACCGGGCAGGTCTGGGAGTTGGCGTCCTGCTTGAGCTCGGTGGAGCAGCCGCAGAACATCTTGGTCTTGGTGCCGAGCTCGACATGGACCTCCAGGCCCATGACGGGGTCGTAGGACGCGAGCGCGTCCTCGTACGACACCAGGTCGATGACAGTCACGGTGAAACTTCCCTCTCAGCCCAGCAGTACGTCGTCATCGCCGAGGCGCTTGAGCTCGCGCAGCAGCAGGGCGACACCGGTGGCGATGGCGGCGGCGGAGACAACGGCGTCGATCAGTCGGAGCGTGTCGTGCTCATGGCGTGCCTTCTTGGCCTGCTTGAGCACGCCGACCGCCCCGAAGGCGGTGGTGCCGATGGACAGGTACGTACCGGTCTTGGACTTCTTGAAGCCCTTGGCCTTGGTCAGTGCGCTCACAACGACGGAGCCTCCTCCAGCAGCGGGTGACCCCACTTTTCCACGAAGGCGGCCTCGACGGCGGCTCCGACCTTGTAGAGACGGTCGTCCTTCATGGCGGGGGCGATGATCTGCAGCCCGACCGGCAGGCCGTCCTCGGGTGCCAGGCCGCAGGGCAGCGACATGGCGGAGTTGCCCGCGAGGTTGGTCGGGATGGTGCACAGGTCCGCGAGGTACATCGCCATCGGGTCGTCGGCGCGCTCGCCGATCGGGAAGGCGGTGGTGGGCGTCGTCGGGGAGACGATGACGTCCACCTGCTCGAAGGCCTTCTCGAAGTCCTGCGTGATCAGGGTGCGGACCTTCTGCGCCGAGCCGTAGTACGCGTCGTAGTAGCCGGAGCTGAGTGCGTACGTACCGAGGATGACGCGGCGCTTGACCTCGTCGCCGAAGCCGGCCTCGCGGGTGAGCGCGGTGACGTCCTCGGCGGACCTCGTGCCGTCGTCGCCGACGCGCAGCCCGTAACGCATGGCGTCGAAGCGGGCCAGGTTGGAGGAGCACTCGGACGGCGCGATCAGGTAGTACGCCGACAGGGCCAGGTCGAAGGACGGGCAGTCCAGCTCGACGATCGTGGCGCCGAGCGACTTCAGCAGCTCGACCGACTCGTTGAAGCGCTGGACGACTCCGGCCTGGTAGCCCTCACCGGAGAACTGCTTGACGACACCGACGCGCATGCCCTCGACGCTGCCGTTGCGCGCGGCCTCGACGACCGGCGGGACCGGGGCGTCGATGGACGTCGAGTCCATCGGGTCGTGCCCGGCGATCGCCTCGTGCAGCAGGGCCGCGTCCAGGACGGTACGGGCGCAGGGCCCGCCCTGGTCCAGGGAGCTGGAGAAGGCCACCATGCCGTAGCGGGAGACGCCGCCGTAGGTGGGCTTGACGCCGACGGTGCCGGTGACGGCGGCGGGCTGGCGGATGGAGCCGCCGGTGTCCGTGCCGATGGCGAGCGGGGCCTCGTACGACGCGAGCGCGGCGGACGAGCCGCCGCCGGAGCCGCCCGGGATGCGGGTGAGGTCCCACGGGTTGCCGGTCGGGCCGTAGGCGCTGTTCTCGGTGGAGGACCCCATGGCGAACTCGTCCATGTTGGTCTTGCCGAGGATGACGACGTCGGCGGCCTTCAGCCGCTTGGTGAGGGTCGCGTCGTACGGCGGGATCCAGCCTTCGAGGATCTTGGAACCGACGGTGGTCGGCATGTCCTCGGTGGTGAAGATGTCCTTGAGTGCGAGCGGGACGCCGGCCAGCGGGCCGAGCTTCTCGCCGGCCGCCTTCTTGGCGTCGACGGCGCGGGCCTGCGCGAGCGCGCCCTCGCGGTCGACGTGCAGGAAGGCGTGGACCTTCTCGTCGACCGCGTCGATCCTGGCCAGGTGGGCCTCGGTGACCTGGACCGCCGTGAGTTCGCCGGAGGCGATCTTCGCGGCGATCTCGGCGGCGGTGAGCTTGATGATGGTGCTGTTGTCCGTCATGGCTGTTAGTCCTCCCCCAGGATCTGCGGCACCTTGAAACGCTGCTGCTCCTGGGCCGGGGCGCCGGAGAGCGCCTGCTCGGGGGTGAGCGACGGACGGACCTCGTCCGCGCGCATGACGTTGGTCAGCGGCAGCGGGTGGGAGGTCGGCGGTACGTCTTGGTCGGCGACCTCGGAGACGCGGGCGACCGCGCCGATGATGTCGTCGAGCTGACCGGCGAAGTGATCGAGCTCTTCGCCCTTCAGCTCCAGACGCGCCAGCCGGGCGAGGTGGGCGACCTCCTCGCGCGTGATGCCAGGCATGCAGCGATCCTCAGGGGTTGGTGTGTGGTTTTGGCCCAATCCTATGGTGTCGCCCGCCACCGCTCCCGCCACCCGGGCGAACGCCCTGGTCGGACGAGGATTTCCGGCTGCTCGGGCCGTTCCCGGCCCCGCCCCTGGGTCGTCCCTCGCGTCCGAGGACGGAGAGGCCACCGGGCGCGGGGCCGGTGGCCTCTTTGGCTCAAGTCGTCGCGGGCCGCGAATTGGCCGCCCGGCCGGGCGGCCGCTGCTCCAGCTCCGGTGACGTACGGGCCGCTGCCGCGGCGGCGGCTGCCGCGGCCGCCAGCTCGGCCGGCCGCCGCCAGCCGTGCTCGCCCCGCGCCCGGAGCCAGGCCGTGGTCTCCTGCGGCGGCATCGCGGCGGCGACCAGCCACCCCTGCACCGCGTCGCAGCGCAGATCCCGCAGCCGCTCCCAGGTCTCGTCGTCCTCGACCCCTTCCGCGACGACCAGCAGGCCGAGCGAGTGGGCCAGGTCGATCGTGCAGCGGACGATCTCCGCGTCCTCGTTGTCCACGGCCAGCCGGGCCACGAACGAGCGGTCGATCTTCAGCTCGCTGACCGGCAGCCGTCGCAGATGGACGAGCGAGGAGTACCCCGTACCGAAGTCGTCGAGGGACATCTTCACGCCGTGCCCGGTCAGTCCGGCGAGCGTGTCGGCGGCGCGCTGCGGGTCCTCCAGCAGCACGTGTTCCGTTATTTCCAGCTGCAGTGCCCCGGCCGGGACGCCGTGCCGGGCGAGGCGGGCCGCGACACCGCCCGCGAACCCGGGAGTGTGGACGTCGCGCGGGGAGACGTTGACCGCGACCGGGACGAACAGGCCCTGTGCCCGCCACCGGGCGACCTGGGCCAGCGCCGTCTCCAGGACGTACTCCGTGAGGTGCGGCATGAGGCCGGACGACTCGGCGATGGCGATGAACTCGTCCGGGGGGACCCTGCCGCGTTCCGGATGCACCCAGCGCACCAGGGCTTCGAGGCCGGCCACCTGGCCGTCGAAGCGGACCTTCGGCTGGTAGTGGAGCTCGACCTCGCCGGCGTCCAGCGCGCGGCGCAGATCGCCCAGGAGCCCGAGCCGGTCCGGAGTGTTGCTGTCCCGCTTCGACTCGTAGACCTCGACGCCCGTACGGTCGCGCTTGGCCTGGTACATCGCCACGTCCGCGCGCCTGAGCAGCCCTTCGGCGTCCAGCGCGTGGTCGGGGTAGACGGCGACTCCGGCGCTGGCCTCCAACACCAGGGTCAGACCGTCGAGGTCCAGCGGGGAGGACAGGTCGGCGACGAGGTGGCGGGCGACCCGCTGGGCGCTGGTGGTGGAGTCGGCGGTCGGCAGGAGCACCGCGAACTCGTCGCCGCCGAGCCGCGCGGCCTCCGCCCCGCGGGGCAGTGCGAGTCTGAGACGTTCCGCTATCTGCAACAGCAGCCGGTCCCCCGCCAGATGGCCGAGGGTGTCGTTGACCGCGCGGAACCGGTCGAGGTCGATCAGGACCAGAGCGGATCTCGCACCGACGGATTCGGCGTCCTCCAGAGCCGTCCAGGTGCGCTCCAGCAGCCACTGCCGGTTGGGCAGTCCGGTCAGCGGGTCGCGCAGCTGCTCCTCGGCCCGCGCCCGTGCGATCCAGAGGGCGGAGTCCAGGGCGATCAGCGGGACCGCGAAGAGCGGCAGGAGCAGGGGGGTGGCCATCGCGACGACGCAGATCAGCGGTGCGATGGCGAGCAGGGCGACCGCGACGAGGCCCTGGCGCAGCAGGGCGGTGCGGGCGATGGTCGGCAGCCCGCCGCCCTGGGGTGCCCGTGCGTACCACAGCAGGACCCGGGTGACCAGGAGGTAGGTGGAGGCGGCCAGGAGGACCTCCGGGACGGCGGCGATGCCCCAGTCGAGTGGCTGCCAGGGTGATTCGACGGTCTGCACCTCGCCGAACGCGGCGAGCACCAGGGCCGCCGCGCCTATCCCCAGGATGTCCACCGCGCCGTGCAGGAGCCCCTGCCACCAGCGGTGTCTGCGGGCGACGCCGACGAGGACCACGACGACCAGACTGACCAGTCCGGCGGGCACCCAGCCGTAGAGCATCAGCACGGCCAGGGTGAGGGAGGCCCCGGAACCGGTCCCTCCCCACCAGCGGTCGCGTCCGAGCGCGACGAGATGACCGACGATGATCCCGGTCAGGACGGCGAGGGACCAGCCGGCTCTGCCGTCGGGGAAGAGCGCGTGTCCTTCGCTCACGGTCCGGTAGAAACCGGTCGCGATCTGAACAACGGCGATCGCGATGAAAACGGCACCCACTTTTGGCGTGAGGCCGACGAAACCTTGCAGCCGCGACACCGGTGCGGCGCTCTCGGTCGGTTTCATTCCGTCCCTCTCACAGCCGGCGGTGCCGATGTCACCTGATGGTTCCGTTCCATGCCGCCACGACCCGGTTTCCCACCCCGCGGCCGGGCACGGCAGGTGCACGTCTCAACAGTAGGCCGCGGAAGGCTTCTACGGGCAGCGCTCTGACGCTCTTGCCCGAATGCGGACCGACCATCCGTCACCATCTGCTATGCGCCGATCGGGTGAACCGGCCGCAGGGCGAAAACCTTGCCCCCGTCTGTCCCCTTACGCCCTCTGTCCGCCTCCTTGTTCGCCGCTCGCCCACCGGCCTGTCCCGGTCGACGCCCCGCCCCGATCCATCGGTCCGTGACAGGGATCTGTCCTATTCCGTCGGTTCTTCGATCGGCACAGCCGCCTCACGCGCCACATCCGGACCCTGATCGAGCAGTACGGCGAAGCCGTCCTCGTCCAGCACCGGCACCTTCAGCTGCATGGCCTTTTCGTACTTCGAACCGGGGTTGTCACCGACGACCACGAAGGAGGTCTTCTTCGAAACGGAACCTGTCACCTTCGCTCCGCGGCTCTGGAGCGCCTCTTTCGCGCCATCCCTGGTGTGGCCGGCCAGCGTGCCGGTGACGACGACGGTCAGCCCTTCGAGCGGGCGCGGCCCCTCGTCCTCGCCCGTGCCCACGTCCTCCATCCGGACCCCGGCCTCGCGCCACTTGCGCAGGATCTCCCGGTGCCAGTCCTCGGCGAGCCACTGCTTCACCGACGCGGCGATGATCTCCCCGACCCCGTCGGCCTCGACCAGCTCCTGTTCGGTCGCCTCGTCGATCCGGTCCATGGAGCGGAACTGACGGGCCAGTTCGGCGGCGGCGACCGGGCCCACATGACGGATGGACAGCCCGGTGAGGATCCGGGCGAGCGGTGCCTCCTTGGCCGCGGCGATGGCGTCGAGCATCGCGAGGGCGTTCTTCTTCGGCTCGCCCTGCTGGTTGGCGAAGACCCAGGCGGTCTTCTCCTCGCCGGTCTTCGGATCGCGCTTGGGCAGCCCGCTGTCCTGGTCCCGGACATAGGCCCGGATCGGCAGCAGCTCCTCGACGGTCAGCCCGAACAGATCGCCCTCGTCGTGCAGCGGCGGCTCGGCGGGCTCCAGCGGCTCGGTCAGGGCCGCGGCCGCGACATAGCCGAAGTGGTCGATGTCCAGGCACTTGCGGCCCGCGAGATAGGCGATGCGCTCCCGCAACTGGCCGGTGCAGGACCGCGCGTTGGGGCAGCGGACATCGATGTCCGCCTCCTTCATGGGCTTCAGCTCCGTGCCGCACTCCGGGCAGTGCGTCGGCATCACGAACGCCCGCTCGGTGCCGTCGCGGAGGTCGACGACCGGGCCGAGGATCTCCGGGATCACGTCGCCCGCCTTGCGGAGCACCACCGTGTCCCCGATGAGGACGCCCTTCGCCTTCACCACGTTCTGGTTGTGCAGGGTGGCGAACTCCACCTCGGAGCCCGCCACTTTGACCGGCTCGACCTGGGCGTACGGCGTGACCCGGCCGGTCCGGCCGACACCGACCCGGATGTTGACCAGCTTGGTGTTGACCTCCTCCGGGGCGTACTTCCAGGCGATGGCCCAGCGCGGCGCGCGCGAGGTGGAGCCGAGCCGGCCCTGGAGCGGGATCTCGTCGAGCTTGACGACCACGCCGTCGATCTCGTGCTCCACGGAGTGCCGGTTCTCGCCGAAGTACCTGATGAACTCCCGTACCCCGTCGAGGGAATCCACCACCTTGTTGTACTTGGCGGTGGGCAGACCCCATTCGCGCAGCAGCTCGTAGGCGTGCGAGAGGCAGTCGATGTCGAAGCCCTCGCGGGCGCCGATGCCGTGCACCACCATGTGCAGCGGGCGGGTACGGGTGACCTTCGGGTCCTTCTGGCGCAGTGAACCCGCCGCCGCGTTGCGCGGATTGGCGAACGGCTTGTCGTCGGCCTCGACGAGCCGGGCGTTGAGCTCCTCGAAGGCCTCCATCGGGAAGAACACCTCGCCGCGGATCTCGACCAGCGCCGGGATCCGGTCGCCCTTCAGCCGGTGCGGGATCTCGGCGATCGTACGGACATTGGGGGTGATGTCCTCGCCGGTGCGGCCGTCGCCGCGGGTGGCGGCCCGGGTCAGCCGCCCGTGCTCATAGGTGAGGTTGACCGCCAGACCGTCGACCTTCGGCTCGCACAGGAAGTGGTAGTCGGTGGTGCCGACCTCCTTGGCGATCCGCTCGCCCCAGGCGGCCAGCTCCAGGTCGTCGAAGGCGTTGTCCAGCGAGAGCATCCGCTCGCGGTGCTCGACGGAGGTGAATTCCGTCCGGTACGGGCCCGCGACCTTCTGCGTCGGCGAATCCGGCGTACGCAGCTGCGGGTACGTCTCCTCCAGCGCCTCCAGCTCGCGCATCAGCCGGTCGAACTCGGCGTCGCTGACGACCGGCTGGTCGTTCACGTAGTACCGGAAGCGGTGCTCCTCGACCTGCTCGGCCAGGAGCGCGTGCTGCTCCTGGACCTGTGCGGGCACGCCCGTCTGCTGTTCGCCGGCCATCGTCTCGTCCTCCCGTTACCCGTTGCCCCGTTACTCAGGGTTGTCTGCGAGCGATCTCGCGGCCCGAGCGCAGTGGGCGAGCGCAGCGCGCGCGTACGCGGGCGAGGCACCCGCGAGCCCGCACGACGGGGTGATCACCACGGACTCCGTGAGAGTCCCCGGATTCAGCCCCAGCCTGCGCCACAGCGTCCTGACACCCATGACGCTACCGCCCGGGTCCGACAATCCGCCCGAGGCCGGGTCGGTGCCCGGCACCACCCCGAGGAAGAGCTGGGTGCCGCCCTCGACGGCCTCCCCGATCGCGTCCTCCTCACGCTCGGTGAGCAACGAGAAGTCGAAGGAGATACCGCCGGCCCCGGCCCGGCGCAGCAGCGCGAACGGCACTTCGGGCGCGCAGGTGTGCACGACGGTCGCCGCGTCCCCGCCCGCCGCCAGGACGTCGCGCAGGGTGCCCTCCACGACCTGGCGGTCCACGGCCCGGTAGGTGCGGTAGCCGCTGGCCGTCCTGATCCGCCCGCGCAGTACGCCGGTCAGCGACGGCTCGTCGAGCTGGAGGATCACGTCGGCGCCGGGCACCCTGCGGCGCACCTCCGCGAGGTGGGCGCGCAACCCCTCCGCCAGTGAGCCCGCCAGGTCACGGCAGGCCCCTGCGTCGCCGAGCGCGGCCTCGCCGCCCCGGCGTTCCAGCGCGGCGGCGAGCGTCCAGGGCCCGACGGCCTGGACCTTGAGCGGTCCCTCGTACCCCTGGGTGAACTCCTCCAGGGCGTCGAGGTCCTCGCCGAGCCAGGACCTGGCCCGGCGGGTGTCGCGTCCGGGCCGGTCGCTGATCCGCCAGCCGCTGGGCTCGACATGCCCGTACAGGTCGACGAGCAGCCCGATGGTCCGCCCGATCATGTCCGCACCGGGCCCGCGGGCGGGCAGTTCCGCCAGATACGGCAGGCCCTCGCCGCCCGCGAAGGAACCGGTGACGGTCTTCGCCGCCTCCCGTGCGTCTCCCCCGGGCATGGACCCGATTCCGGTGGCCGGACAACCGCTGAACTTGCTCTTCTCGCTCACACGGGAAGCCTAGGCCGTCGTTCCGGGAGCGGCGCCGCCCGGCCTGCGGGGGTCAGCGTCCGGGGCGCACCGTGAGGTCGTTGACCTCGGCGTCGCGCGGCAGGTCGATGGCCATCAGGATCGTGGTGGCCACCGACTCCGGGTCGATCCAGCGGGAGGGGTCGTACTCCTTGCCCTCCTGCTGGTGGACCTTGGCCTGCATGGGGCTGGCGGTGCGCCCCGGGTAGACGGAGGTGACCCGGACGCCGTTGGCGTGCTCCTCGTGACGCAGCGAGTCGGCGAGGGCCTTCAGGCCGTGCTTGCTCGCGGCGTACGCGCCCCACTCGGCGTGTGCCGCGAGGCCGGCGCCCGAGTTCACGAAGAGCACATGGCCCTGGGCGACGCGCAGCTGCGGCAGGAAGAGCCGGGTCAGCTCGGCGGGCGCGACCAGGTTGGCGTTGAGCTGGAAGTGCCAGGCCTTGGGCGTGAGGTCACCGACCTTGCCGAGCTCGACGACGCCCGCGATGTGCAGCAGCGAGTCGACCCGCTCCGGCACCGCCTGCTGGGCGAGCGCCCACGACAGCCGGTCCGGGTTGGAGAGATCGCCGACGAGCGTGCGCGCGCCCGGGTGGAGCTCGGCCAGCTCCTTGGCACGGCCCGCGTCGCGGGCGAACAGCACGGTCTCGTCACCGCGCTCCAGCAGACGGCGGGTGACAGCGGCTCCGATGCCGGAGCCGGCACCGGTGATGACATGAGTGGGCATGCGCCCCATGATCGCACCCCGCCGCCCCGTCACCGCAGGCCGGACCACTCCTCAAGGTAGGCCAGCGCGCCCACGCCGTCCTTGGCGAAGAACACCAGGTCGGCCAGCGGGACGGGCAGGAAGCCCTCGTCCTCCATGCGCTGGAACTGCTGGCGCAGCCCGTCGTAGAAGCCCGCCGTGTTGAGCAGGACCACCGGCTTGTCGTGCTTGCCGTGCTTCTTCAGCTCCAGGATCTCGGTCGCCTCGTCGAGCGTCCCGGTCCCGCCCACCATGATCACGACCGCGTCGGCCTTCTCCAGGAGCAGCGCCTTGCGCTCGGCGAGATCGCGCGCGATCACCATCTCGTCCGCGTGGGTACGCGCCTTCGCGGCCAGGAAGTCGACCGACACCCCCACCAGCCGCCCGCCCGACTCCTGGACCCCGTCGGCGACGACCTTCATCAGCCCGCTCTCCGAGCCTCCCCAGACCAGGGTGTGGCCGCCCTTGCCGAGCAGCTCGGCGAATTCGCGGGCGGGCCGGGTGTAGCGCTCGTCGAGGTCGGCGGCGGAGAGGAATACGCAGATCTTCATGCAGCAACCGTAAAGGCC
Organism: Streptomyces sp. NBC_01363; assembly: GCF_026340595.1. Taxonomy (GTDB): domain Bacteria; phylum Actinomycetota; class Actinomycetes; order Streptomycetales; family Streptomycetaceae; genus Streptomyces. The sequence goes on along the minus strand of NZ_JAPEPF010000002.1, from coordinate 224,280 downwards.
GCCACCGACACACCCCGGCACCCGGCTACCAGGAAGGACCGGGACCGGGGAAGAAACCGGTCCGCGAAACGGCTGACCCTTGTATGACTACGTCACCAGGACACCGCATCACGGTCGAGCCCGACACCGAGCATGTACGGGTGGTCCGCGACGGGCAGGTGCTCGCCGAGAGTCGGCGCCCGCTCGTCCTGCGCGAGACGGGCTGTCCGGTCCGCTACTACCTGCCGCCCGAGGACGTCCGTACGGACCTCCTGACAGCCTCGGACACCCGAACCCACTGCCCCTTCAAGGGAGATGCCTCCTACTGGTCGCTGCCGGACGCCCCTGACCTCGTCTGGGCCTACCCGGACCCGAAGCCCGAAGTGGCCGCGATCAAGGACCACTTCTGCTTCTACGACACCGAAAAAGTCACTGCGACAGTCACCGACTGATCGCCAAGAACACCCCTGACCTGGGAGTTCGAAGAACTTCAAAAAACTTCGGCCGGAGCGATGAGTTTTGCCGGGCCCGGCGGTCCACCCTCGCATGGACAAGATTCTCTCCCGCGACGGCACCATGATCGCGTACCGGCACCGGGGTGAAGGGCCGCCGGTGATCCTGGTGGGCGGCTCGCTGGGCACGGCGGCGACCGAGGCGCCGCTGGCGCGCCTGCTCGCGCCGCACTTCCACGTCGTCACGTACGACAGGCGCGGACGCGGCTCCAGCGGCGACAGCGGCCCGTACGCGGTGGAGCGCGAGATCGATGACCTGGCCACGCTCGTCACCGCGGTGGGCGGCCGGGCCTCGGTGTTCGGCACGGGAGCGGGCGGCGCGCTGGCCCTGGAGGCGCAGGCCGCCGGCCTCCCCGTGGACCTGCTGGCGGTGTACGAACCGCCCTACACGCCGAGCGCCTCGGGCCTGCAGTACAAGGCCTGCTGCACCTCCCGCCTGCACCGGCTGCTGTCCACCGGGGACCGCGCGGGAGCCGTCGAGCTGTTCCTCTCCGTGACGGGCCTGCCGGCCGACATGATCGCCCGGATGCGCCGCGCTCCGCTGTGGAGCGGCCTGGTGGCAATGGCCCACACCCTCGCGTACGACGACGCGCTGCTCGGCAACGGCGCGATCCCGGCCGCCCGGTTCGCCTCCGTCACAGCCCGCACCCTGGTGATCTGCGGCGGCTCCAGCCCCGCCCCCGCCCGCCAGTCCACCCGCGCCCTCGCGGAAGCCCTCCCCTGCGCCCGCCACCGCACCCTGACCGGCCAGACCCGCGACCTGGCCCCGCAGGCGGTGGCCCCGGTCCTCACGGAGTTCTTCACCAGGTCCGCACCCCTGCGTCAGGCTTCCTGAGTCCACGGCCCGCCCCGCGCGACCACGCCCGTACAGGGGTCGGACGTGGCCGCGCGGGGCGTCGCCGTATCCGCGGCTCAGGCACCGAGCGCGAACTCGAACCAGACGGTCTTGCCGCCCGGCCCGAGCGCCCCTTCCCCTATGGCGCACCCGCCCCATCGGTCCGCGACGAGTTCGAGGATGGCCATGCCCCGCCCGGCTTCGGCGTGGGGGGCGATAGGCGGCGCGTACGGCTTGGGCAGGTCCGGGCTCATGTCCCAGACGCTGATCCGGAGCACCGGGTGCCGCCACTGGAGCCGCACAGCGGCCGGCCCTTTGGTGTGCCGTACGGAGTTGGTGGTCAGCTCGGACGTCAACAGCTCGGCCCGGTAGCTGAGTTCGGCCAGTTCGTGGGCGCCGAGGATGGCGCGCAGGGTGGTACGGGCGATCCGGGGGCTGCGCGGGTCGCAGGGGAAGGCGAGTTCGTACTGCCAGGGTTCGGCGAAGGGAATGGGGGCGGGGTGTTGGTGGGCGTACGGGATGTAGGGAGTGTTTTCGGTCCTCACGGGCACCTCCTGGGGTGCGTGCGAGTGGTCTCAAGTGGACGTGCGCCACGGGTGGTTGCGGTCCGGGTGGCGGTGGCAATGCCGGTCCGGGACCCCGCCTTCCCGGGTGGGCGGGGTGGATCGGTGCGCTTCCGTAACCTCCGGCCACACATCGACGGCGCAGGTCATAAACTAAGACACCTCGACTCACATGTGAGCACTTTTCCACGAATGAGTGAGTCCACCTTCGGCTCGCTGGACCGTTCCACGCCCCCCTGCAAGACTGTGCGTGCAAGAGAGAGGACCCATGGCTCCACGAATTGCACCCACAGGCCGCCAACGCCGCCTGGCCGTTGAGGTCCGACGCATGCGCGAGCAGGCTGGCATCTCAATCCTGGAGGCGGCCTCGATGCTCGGCGCAGATCGCTCGATGATCTCCAACATCGAGGCGGCGCGCACCGGACTCAGCGAGGAACGCGTTCGCCAGATCGCCTGTCACTACAGGTGTCCGGACTCGGCGTTGGTCGACGCACTCGCCTCGATGGCAGGGGGCCGTCGGACGCGACACTGGTGGGACGAGTACCGGGGCAAGCTCCCCGATGGTCACCTCGATGTCTCCGAGATCGAGCACTTCGCCACACGCATCCGGACGGCTCAGACGGTCCACTTGCCAGGCCTCTTCCAGATCGAGGAGCACGCGCGGGCAATTTTCGACTTCGCGGTGCCCAGATTGCCCCGACTGGAAGTGGAACTCCGGGTGGCCCACCGCATGGGGCGCCAGGCCGTCGTCACCGGAGAAAACCCGACTCCCTACCTCGGCATCATCCACGAGGCCGCGCTGCGGCTGGAGTTCGGCGGCCGGGACGTGTCCCGCCGACAGCTCGACCATCTGGCGGACGCGTCCGAGCTGGATCACGTGACTCTGCTGGTCATCCCGTTCAGCGCGGGCCCCTTTCACGGCGCCGGACAGTCAGTCCTCTACGCCGAGGGTCTCGTCCCACAACTCGACACGGTCCAACTCGACACCTCGTTCGGCGGCCAATTCGTTGATGCCCCGACACCGCTGGGGAACTATCGTTCCCTTTTGGACCTGATGGAAGGCTCCGCACTCCCTCCCGGAGAGTCGCGAAGGCTCATCCGGTCGATCGCCCGCGAGCTGTGAGAGGTCACGACATGCCCGAACGTTACTGGCAGCGCTCTTCGTTCTGCGCAGGCGGCGGCAACAACTGCGTCGAGGTTGCCCCAGCAGAGGGCATGGGCATCGCGATGCGCGAGAGCGAAAGCCCGGAGCACGTCGTCACAACGAACCGAGCCGCACTCCGTGCGCTTGTGCTGGCAGTGAAGGCCAGCGGTCCTGGCCTCGGCTGAACGAGAGGCGCCCGCGCCCGTTGCTCGACCGCATGCGTCGCTTTTCGGTCAGTAGGCAGCATCACATTGCAGTCGAAAATTTGAGCATGTGATGATCTCACCCATGACCACGGGTGGGGACACGGCATCGAAACAGCGGCCGCTACGGCTGGCCGACTTGGCCGGGCCGGTGACACCACCTGTACCGGAAGCGCCAGAGGTTTCCACGTCGTGGCCCGGCATCGCGGACGATCCGCTGGTTGCTGCACGCCGGGAGTTCGCGGTGCTGCTGGGCGAGTTCCGTCGTACGGCGGTGCTGGTCCCGTTCGACGCGTCGGGAAGTCTGTGGTCGGCCGAACGGAACGGTGTGCGTTGGATCTGCGCGTTCTCGGACGAGGGGGCACTGGCCCGGTTTGCCTACGCACAGGGTGATGCCGGCAGGGAGTGGACGTACCGGGCGATTCTCGGTGCGCGGTTGCTGGATGTGATGGTTCCGCTGTTGCCGGGTCCGGCGGGGGTTGCGCTGGATGCGGGCAGCGAGGACGGGGTGCTGTTCCCGCCGGTGGCGGGGGTCGTGCCGGAGGCGGTCGCGATGGATCTCGGGGAGTCGGCGTGAGCGAGGGGCAGCAGCCGGATCTGGAGGTTCCGCCGGACGCGCTGGCGTTGATCGCGCAGGGGATCGACAAGGCGCACGGCGAGTTGAAGGACCTCGGGATGATCGGCGAGGCGACGACGGGGCGTGGTTTCTCGGATCTGGCGCTGTCGGGACTGGAGTTGGGGCATGAGGGTCTTGCTGCGGGGTTCGAGGCGTTCTGCGAGCGGTGGGAGTGGGGCGTGCGGGGGCTGATGGCGTGGGGTAACAGTTTCGCGGCCGGGGTGGGGTTGTCGGTGGGGGCGTTTCATGAGCAGGAGCAGTACGTCAAGGACACGTTCAAGATCGCGATGAACGCCGTGAACGGCAATCCGCATCTGAGCGAGGACGAGGTCAAGGAGAAGAGCTGGGACGAGATCAGGTCCCAGTCGCCGTACGACGGTGCCGACGGGAGTCAGGAGTCGTTCGACCGGGCGCAGGAGGAGGTGGGGCGGACCTGGCGGGACACGGGGTACGACGTGCAGGACGGGATGCTCGACTCGATGCGTAATTCGGGGGTGATCTCGCCCGAGGTGCGTGAGGCGGCCGACGAGCAGGCCCGCAGGACGTTCGATCCGTCGGACGAGGCGATCAGGCAGGCACAGCAGCCGAATTGGGGGGATCGCTGATGCCGGACTGGGGGGCGTGGGCAGAGAAGGGCCTCGGGAAGCTGGAGGACGGCTGGGAGGAGGGGAAGAGGAAGGTCGGCGAGGGGGTCGACTGGGCGACGGACAAGGTCGGCGACGGGCTTGAGCACATCAACCAGGACGCGATGGCTGACATCGTCGAGGACTGGGGCGACCGTGCGGCTTCCTCTCTCGGCGCGAAGGTCGGTGAGCAGCAGCTCGGACAGAGCGAGCAGGCGAACGAGCTGGTTCACGGCAACGTGGCGAGGATCAGCGCGAGCGTGCAGAACCTCCGGGACTTCAAGGGCGCGTTCGACCTGGTCGGCCGGGGCATGAAGGCCCTGGACTCCAGCCGGTGGAAAGGCGTGGCGGCGGACACGTTCCGGGAGAAGTTCACGACCGTCCCCACCAACTGGATGCGGGCCTCGGACGCCTTCGACGAGGCGGCCAGGGCTCTGGAGACGTATGCCACGACCGTGACGTGGGCGCAGGGCAAGGCGCAGGAGGCGATCGAGGTCTACCGGTCGGGCGAGCAGGCCTCCCGGTCGGCGGTCACCGCGTACAACAAGAAGGTCGACGCCTACAAGGAGGCGTACGGCAGCAAGGACCCGCTGCCCCGGCCGGGTGCATTCGTGGACCCGGGCACGGCCCAGCGGGACCGTGCGCAGGAGATCCTGGCCGATGCCCGCGGTCAGCGCGACGAGGCGGCCGGCACGGCGCAGAGGCTGGTCGCGGCGGCGCTGGAGCATGCGCCGCCGCTGCCGTCCGCGACCGAGCGGGCGACGTTCAACCTTGCGGATTTCGCGGTCGGGCAAGGTGTGGAGTCGACGCACTTCACCGGCGGCGTCGTGAAGGGCGCCGTCGGCATCACGAACTTCGTCCGCTCGATCGACCCGCGCGACCCGTACAACCTCACGCACCCGGCCGAGTACTACAAGAGCGTCAACATGACCCTGGCCGGGCTGGCTTCCACCGCAGCCCACCCGGACAGGGCGCTGAAGGGCGCGTGGGAGTCGGTGAAGGCGGACCCCAGCGAGTTCATCGGCCGACTGGTGCCGGAACTCATCGGCACGAAGGGAGCCGGCGGAGGCAAGTCCCTGCTACGGGCCGGGGTGAAGGACGGTGCAGAAGCCGCAGCAGGGCGTGGGGTGAAACACCACTCCCCCGCGAGGGCGGACGGTCCTGGGGCAGCACGGCACGGTGTCGAAGAGAAGCCGGACGAAGTATCAAGAGGTCCCGAGGACAAGAAGTGCGTGAAGGACCCGATCGATGTCGCCACCGGCCACATGGTGCTGCCCCAGACTGACATCTCACTGCCCGGTTCTCTGCCCCTGATCTTCCACCGGTCCTTCGAGTCGTCCTACCGCGGGGGCCGCTGGTTCGGCCCGGCCTGGGCGAGCACGGTCGATCAGCGCCTGGAGATCGATTCCCAGGGCGTGATCTTCGTCGGCGACGACGGGAGTCTGCTCGCCTATCCGCACCCTGCCCCGGGCGTCCCGGTGATGCCCACCCACGGCCGCCGCTGGCCGCTGGACCGTGACCCCGATGGGAACTACGCGGTCACCGACCCGGCCAGCGGGCGGGTCTGGCACTTCGCCCCCCACATCGGCAATCTGGCGCTGCTCACCCAACTGGACGACCGAAACGGCAACTGGATCACCTTCGAGTACGACGCCACCGGCGCCCCGTCCGACATTGTCCACAGCGGCGGCTACCACCTGAAGCTGACCACCCACGAAGGCCGGATTACCGCCCTGTACCTGGCCGGAGCAGCAGCGGACGGCACGGACCAGCAGATCCGCCGCTACGGCTACACCGGCGGCCATCTCACCGAGGTCACCAACTCCTCGGGGCGCCCGCTGAGCTTCGGTCACGATGTCCACGGCCGGATCGACTCCTGGACCGACACCAATGGCAGTCGCTTCGACTACGTCTACGACGAGCACGGCCGCTGTACCAGCCAGTCCGGGGCCAGCGGGCACCTGAGTGCGACCCTTGCCTACGACGACACCGACCCTGACAGCGGTCTGCGCGTCACTGCTGTGACCGACTCGCTCGGCCACACCACCCGCTACCTGATCAACGAACGGGCCCAAGTCGTCGCCGAGATCGACCCGCTGGGAGCCGTCACTCGCAGCGAGTACGACCGCCACAACCGCCTGCTGTCCCGCACCGACCCGCTCGGCCGCACACTCTTGCTGCGCTACAACGACGCGGGCAACCTGACGTCGGTGGTCCGCCCCGACGGGCGCGAGACCACCGCGGAGTACAACGGCCTCGGCCTGCCCGTACGGATGACCACCCCAGACCGGACATCAATAGGCCAGGAATATGACGCACACGGCAACTGCGTAACCAGGACCGACCCCTCCGGCGCCACCACTCGCTATATCTACGACGAAGCGGGCCACCTCACCACTGTCACGGATGCGCTTGGCAGTACAACCCGTATCCGAAGCAACAAGGCGGGACTGCCTGTCGAGGTCACCGACCCCTTGGGAGCAATTACTCACATAGAGCGTGATGCGTTCGGCCGACCGGTGACCATCACCGACCCCTTGGGCAGCACCACATGCCACGAATGGACCGCGGAGGGCAAACCCGCCTGCCGTATCGAGGCCGATGGCACCCGCCAGTCGTGGACGTACGACGGGGAGGGTAACTGCCTCACCCACACCGACGCCATGGGCGCACTGACCCAGTTCGAGTACACGCACTTCGACCTCATGACAGCCCGGACCGGTCCCGACGGGGTGCGCTACGAATTCCAGCACGACCACGAGCTACGCCTGCGGCGGGTACTGAACCCACAAGGACTGACCTGGGACTACGAATACGACGAAGCTGGCCGTCTCGTAGCTGAGACCGACTTCGACGGTCGCACCCTCTCCTACGCCCGCGACACAGCAGGGCGGCTCACGTCACGAACTGATGCTCTCGGACGAATAATCCGCTTCGAACGCGATGCCCTGGACCGGATCGTCGCCAAGGATGTCAACGGATCGGTCACCACGTTCGAGTACGACCTCTCCGACCAGCTCGGACAAGCTGTCGGCCCGGAGGCAAGGGTCACCTTCCTCCGAGACCGCTACGGCCTACTCAAATCCGAAACCGTCAACGGCCAGACCATGACGTTTCAGTACGACAGGCTCGGGCGCCGAACAGGCCGAACGACACCGAGCGGCGCGATCAGCAAATGGACCTACGACCTGGCAGGCCGCCGCAGCTCGCTCACCTCCTCCGGTCGAGTACTGACCTTCGAACACGACGCAGCAGGCCGGGAGATCGCCTGCCACATGGGCGATGCCGTCACCTTCGCATCAGGCTTCGACGCTCTAGGCCGTCTCACCAGCCAACACGTCACCGGCACAGACCGCAGCATCCAGCGACGCCAATATGCCTACCGCGCCGACGGCATCCTGACCTGTATCCACGACCTGCTCTCCGGCTCTAAATCATTCGACCTCGACATGGCCGGCCGGGTCACCGGCGTCCACGCCGCAGACTGGACAGAGCACTACAGCTACGATGAAACGGGTAACCAGACCGAAGCCTCGTGGCCCAGTTCCCATCCTGGCCAGGAAGCGAGGGGCACTCGCTCCTACAACGGGACCGCTATCACCCGAGCCGGAACGGTGCGCTACGAACACGACGCGCTCGGCCGAATCACACTGCGGCAGAAGATTCGTCTTTCGCGAAAGCCAGAGACTTGGCGGTACGAATGGGATGCCGAGGACCGCCTGGCCAAGGTAGTTACACCGGACGGCGAAACGTGGAGCTACGCCTACGACCCGCTCGGCCGTCGTATCGCAAAGAAGCGCTTGGCCGACGACGGCCTTACCGTGGCGGAGCAAGTCACCTTCACCTGGGACGGCGCCATTCTCTGCGAGCAGATACACGACGACTGCGGCTCCTCGCGTTCCGTCGCACTCACCTGGGATCATGACGGTTTGTGTCCACTCGCCCAGACAGAACGCGTCTTCGCAGCGAACACGCCACGAGAGAAGATCGCCGAGCGTTTCTTCTCTATCGCCACGGACTTGAGCGGCGCGCCGAAGGAGCTCATCGACGAGTCAGGCGAGCTCGCCTGGTACACGCGCAGCACACTGTGGGGTGCGACAACTTGGGCTGTGAAGAGCGGAGCCTACACACCACTTCGCTTCCCCGGTCAGTATTACGACCCGGAGACGGGGCTTCACTACAACTTTTTCCGATACTACGAGCCAGAAACCGCCCGCTATCTGACACCTGACCCACTGGGTCTCACCCCGGCGCCAAATCCCAACACATACGTAAATAACCCTAATAACTGGGTCGATCCACTGGGGCTCGGCCCGTGTCGCGAATTGGGACTGAGTACCGGCGCACAAAGAGCACTAGAGAAACTTGAAAACATCAAACGAGACCCCCTGGGAGAGATAAACTCGCAGCCCAACCACAACCACTACGACGCAGCACGAAGAGAAGCCAACGGCGAAGTTGTGGCCAGAAAGCCCGACGGAACGCCCTTCGATCACATCGCCGACCTGAAGCAGGCCAGGAATGGTCTCGACAAGGTACGGAAAGTGATCGAGCTAGAACTAAAGCAACTTCCGGAATCACTTACCGAGCGCGGCCTCGAAGTACTTATGAACAAGCAGGTCGAAGTGAATAGACTGCTAAATAATTTGAACGGATTCCTGCATAGCATCGGACATCGATGAAACTCGATGAACCTTCAGAGAGCCACTAGAACATCAACCAATGAACCACTCACCATCACAAGGAACGCCATGAGCAGCCCTATTGATCGAGAAATGTCCCTAACGGAACTCGAAGGTCAAAAATGGCCGGACCCGCCACCGGACTCGACATACCTAGTAAAGAGCATTCACGTCCTGCGCTCCCGCCCCATCGGGAGTCTCACAGTTGAGGAAATGCGACGATTGATCGGCCAGGACGTGGGATTGCCCTGGCTGTTGCCGATGGCAGTGGAAATCCTGCGTGATACCGCACACGCGGAAGAGATTGGAGGGTTCTACGATGACGACCTACTGTCTGCCGTCCTCACTCGGAGCCGGGAAACTTGGCTCACCATGCCGGATCTAGCCCAGGAGGTCAAGGATATTTTGGCAATCCTAAAAGATGTTTCCTTGTACATCGAGCCAGAGATCGAGCAATTCATGTCCGCATTCCCGGAATCCTCATGAATGGCTATACCGTGAAGGTGTTGGTATTCTTGCAGGCGGTGATCGCGTGGCTGTACAGCGTGGCCGCTCAGGCCCTTGTGTGACCTGCGCATGATCGCCTCGCGGGCCATCTGTGGATCCGTAAAACCTCAACGGACGGACACACGAATCATCGCCGCAGAACTCCGCCAGATGCCCCACGACAGCTTCCGCCGGATGCTGAACCTCTAGGCCTCTCCTCAGTGAGGAAGTCCAGCAGGTATCCCAGTGTTCAACAGTCCGGTGTCGCAGCCTGACAGGGCCCGCCCTTGGGCAATGTCCATGCTGGTGACGTCGAGCAAGTACATGACGTGTTGACGTCAGTCGGCTTCGGGCTCAACTCGATGAGGTTCTCGGTCCGTTTGGTGCGGTGCACGGTGTCCCTGTCGGGCGTCACCAGCCACAGGTTGTCCTGGAACCAGCGGTGCAGCGCGGACAGGCGGGGAGCGTTAAGCGTGGCTCCCGTGGCTACGAGCAGCGCGTCGGGCCGTGTGATCGCTACCAGTCGTCGCGTCGGCCTGTGAAGCCGTCGCTCTCGAACACGAACTCGCTGCCCTCCGACGCAGGGCGCCCCACCTCCCCGTCGAAACACGTCTCATACTCGCCGTGCGGGTGGGCGTGCAGCCACTCGGCTTCCTCAGACCAGCCAACACCCACCTTGGCAGTGTCTGCCCCGGCGGGTCAGCCTGGGCCGGGACGGGCCAGGGTCGGTCAGCCGGACGCCGCCGCCGTCTCCCGCCGCACCGTCGTGGCGATCGTCGCCGAGCCGACCACGCGGGTGCCGTCGTACAGGACGACCGCCTGGCCGGGGGCCACGCCTCGTACCGGCTCGGTGAAGGTGACGTTCAACGTTCCGTCGACGAGTTCGGCCGCTACCTCGGTCTCGCCGCCGTGGGCGCGGAGCTGGGCGGTGTAGGTGCCGGGGGCGGTCGGGGCCGTGCCGCACCAGCGGGGCTTGATGGCGGTGAGCGCGGTGACGTCGAGGGACTCGACCGGGCCGACCGTCACCGTGTTGTTCACCGGGGAGATGTCCAGGACGTAGCGCGGCTTGCCGTCGGGGGCGGGGTGGCCGATGCGCAGACCCTTGCGCTGGCCGATGGTGAAGCCGAAGGCACCCTCGTGGGTGCCGACCTTCGTGCCCGACTCGTCGAGGATGTCGCCCTCCGCCTTGCCGCCGAGCCGGCTCGCCAGGAAGCCCTGGGTGTCGCCGTCGGCGATGAAGCAGATGTCGTGGCTGTCGGGCTTCTTGGCGACGGCGAGGCCCCGGCGCTCGGCCTCGGAGCGGATCTCGTCCTTGGTGGTGAGGGTGTCGCCGAGCGGGAACATCGCGTGGGCGAGCTGCTTCTCGTCCAGGACGCCGAGGACGTACGACTGGTCCTTGGCCATGTCGGAGGCGCGGTGCAGCTCGCGGCTGCCGTCCTCGTTCAGGACGACGGTGGCGTAGTGGCCGGTGCAGACCGCGTCGAAGCCGAGCGCGAGGGCCTTGTCGAGGAGTGCGGCGAACTTGATCTTCTCGTTGCAGCGCAGGCACGGGTTGGGCGTGCGGCCCGCCTCGTACTCGGCGATGAAGTCGTCCACGACGTCCTCGCGGAAGCGTTCCGCGAGGTCCCAGACGTAGAACGGGATGCCGATGACATCCGCGGCGCGGCGGGCGTCGCGGGAGTCCTCGATCGTGCAACAGCCGCGCGCCCCGGTACGGAAGGACTGCGGGTTGGCGGAGAGGGCGAGGTGCACACCGGTCACGTCGTGGCCCGCCTCGGCGGCGCGGGCCGCGGCGACGGCGGAGTCGACACCGCCGGACATGGCGGCGAGCACACGGAGGGGGCGCTGGGAAGTCTCAGTCATAGCTCCACCAGGGTACGGGGCGCCGGGAACCGAACGCTCTCGGATATGCGTTGTGGATCGCATGGGGACCAAGGGGACACCGGGCGCCAAGAGCTCCGGGGGCGCGAAGTCCGGGCACGGCATCAGCCGGCGCGGGCTGCTGATCGGTGCCGCGGTCATGGCCGTGGGCACCGCCGCGCTGGCGCGGGAGGAGCTGGAGCACGCCTGGTGGCGGCTGCCGGGGGTGGACAAGCCCCGCAAGCCCGGCGAGGTGGATTACGCGCGGGCCCAGTGGATATCGGCCTCGTCGTCGAACTGGCGGAAGGCCGACCGCCCCGACGACTACACCATCGACCGGGTCGTCATCCATGTCACCCAAGGCAGCTACCAGGGCGCGGTGAAGGTCTTCCAGGACCCGGGGCACGGAGCGGCGGCGCACTACGTGGTGCGCAAGGACGGCCATGTGACGCAGATGATCCGTGAGCTGGATGTGGCGTTCCACGCGGGGAACAGGTCGTACAACGAGCGCAGTGTGGGGATCGAGCACGAGGGCTTCGTGGACCGGCCGCAGGACTTCTCGGCGGCGATGTACGGGGCCTCCGCGCGGCTCACGGCGGCGATATGCGGGCGGTACGGGATGCCGGTGGACCGGGAGCACATCATCGGGCACGTGGAGGTGCCGGGCACGGACCACACCGATCCGGGCAAGCACTGGGACTGGGACCGGTATCTGAAGCTGGTCCGGGCGGCGCAGAAACCGTGACCGCGGGGGCCGCCCGGTCGCCGGACGGGCCCGGATCGGCCGGAGTCACCGCAGTCAGCTGAGGCCCGCGGTGCGCGCCCGCTTCACCGCCGGGCCGATCGCGCGGGCCACCTCGTCGATGTCCTGCTTGGTGGACGTGTGGCCGAGCGAGAAGCGCAGGGTGCCGCGGGCCAGGTCCGGATCGGTGCCGGTGGCCAGCAGTACGTGGCTGGGCTGAGCGATCCCGGCGGTGCAGGCGGAGCCGGTGGAGCATTCGATGCCCTGGGCGTCCAGCAGCAGGAGCAGGGAGTCGCCCTCGCAGCCGGGGAAGGTGAAGTGGGCGTTGGCGGGGAGCCGGCCACCCGGGGCCGGGTCGCCGCCGAGGACGGCGTCGGGCACGGCCGCCAGCACGGCCGCGACCAGTTCGTCTCGGAGCCCGCCGATCTCGCGGGCGAACTCCTCCCGCCCGTCGGCGGCCAGCCGCCCCGCGAGGGCGAAGGAGGCGATGGCCGGCACATCGAGGGTGCCCGAGCGGACGTGCCGCTCCTGGCCGCCGCCGTGGAGCACGGGTACGGGGGTGTATTCGCGGCCGAGCAGCAGCGCGCCGATGCCGAACGGGCCGCCGATCTTGTGCCCGCTCACCGTCATCGCGGCCAGCCCGGACCGGGCGAAGTCGACTTCCAGCTGCCCGAACGCCTGTACCGCGTCAGCGTGCATCGGCACGTCGAACTCACGGGCCACGGAGGCCAGTTCACGTACCGGCATGATGGTGCCGATCTCATTGTTGGCCCACATCACGGTGGCCAGCGCGACATCGTCGGGATCACGGAGGATCGCCTCGCGCAGCGCGTCCGGGTGGACGCGTCCGTGCCGGTCGACGGGGAGGTATTCGACGTTCGCGCCCTCGTGTCCGGCGAGCCAGTCGACGGCGTCCAGCACCGCGTGGTGCTCGACGGGGCTGGCCAGCACCCGGGTGCGGCGGGGGTCGGCGTCGCGGCGGGCCCAGTACAGGCCCTTCACCGCGAGGTTGTCGGCCTCGGTGCCGCCGGAGGTGAAGACCACCTCGCTGGGGCGTGCCCCGAGGGCATCGGCGAGGGTCTCTCTCGACTCCTCGACGGTACGGCGGGCCCGGCGCCCGGCGGCGTGCAGTGAGGACGCGTTGCCGGTGACGGCGAGCTGGGCGGTCATCGCCTCGATCGCTTCCGGAAGCATCGGCGTGGTCGCGGCGTGGTCGAGGTAAGCCATGGTGGGCTCGATTCTACGAGCCCGGGGCGGGGCGTACGGCGGGCGCATGGTGCCCCGGCACCCGCGCACGGCCGGGTGCGGTCTTCCTCGCCCCGTTCCCGGGCCCGTCCGGGCGGGGAGGGCGTCGGGCTCCGCGCCCGGTTCAGCCGGCGAAGTTCCGGGCGACGAGGCCGTTGCCAGTGACGAGGAGGGGCCGCTCGGCCCCGGTGATTCCGCCGGTACGCGCGGTGGAGCACACCGTGTCGTTTTGGCGACATGTCGCAAGCACGGCACCGAAAAGGTCTGGTGCGGCGATCAATGGGGGCCCCAGTCTTGAGCCGCACCGCGTGTCCGTTTCCTTGCCTCCTGGAAAGGTTCCGATGCACATACGGCATCGCTCTGCCGCCGTTCTGGCAGCAGGCGTCCTCGTCGCCACCCTGTCTCCCACCTCCTCCGGCGCGAGCGCCGCCCCGGCGCCCGCCTCCGTCGGCGCGAACTCCGCCGGCCGCCCCCAGGTCAGCTCCGTCACGCTCGTGACCGGTGACCGGGTGCGGCTGGAGACCTTCCCCGGCGGCCGGAAGGCCGTCTCCGTCGAGCCGGCCTCGGGCGCTTCGCAGGCCGACTTCACCCAGCTGGAGATCGACAAGCAGCTGTACGTGCTGCCCCGCGCCGCGCTCCCGTACATCGCCTCCGGCAAACTGGACCGGCAGCTGTTCAACATCACCTCCCTGGTCAAGCAGGGGTACGACGACGCCCACACCTCCGCCATCCCGCTGATCGCCCGCTACACCGGCGGCACGAACCCCACGTCCAAGGGAGCGCCCACCGGTTCGCGGAAGGGCCTGGTCATCAAGAGCCTGCGCGGCTCGGCACTGAAGGCGGACAAGAAGCAGGCCGGGCGCTTCTGGAAGGCCATCGACGACGACGCGCTCACCAAGAGCAGCGCCGAGGGCGGCGCGAAGAACGCTGCCAAGAACTCTGCTTCCAAGAACTCTGCTTTCAAGAACGCGGCCTTCGAGGGCGGCGTCGAGAAACTGTGGCTGGACGCGAAGGTCCACGCCTCCCTCGATCGCAGCACCGCGCAGATCGGTGCGCCCGAGGCGTGGAAGGCCGGCTACGACGGAAACGGCGCGACCGTCGCCGTCCTGGACACCGGCGTCGACGCCACCCACCCCGACCTGGCCGGGAAGCTCGGCGAAGTACGCAACTTCACCGACGAGCCCACCGCGAACGACGGCCACGGCCACGGCACCCACGTCGCCTCCACCATCGCCGGCAGCGGCGCCGCCTCGGGCGGCTCGCGCAAGGGCGTGGCACCGGGGGCACGGCTGCTGATCGGCAAGGTGCTCGACGACAGCGGCTCCGGCCCGTACTCCGCCATCATGGGCGGCATGGACTGGGCCGCCCACTCGGGCGCCGACATCGTCAGCATGAGCCTGGGCGGCCAGCCCACCGACGGCACGGACGTACTCAGCCTCGTCCTCAACGGCCTCAGCGAGGAGACCGGCACCCTCTTCGTCGTCGCGGCGGGCAACACGGGCTCCGACTACTCAGTAGGCTCCCCGGGCGCCGCGGCGAGCGCACTGACCGTGGGCGCCGTCGACCGCGACGACAAGCTGGCCCCCTTCTCCAGCCGCGGCCCGCGTGTCGGGGACAACGGCGTCAAGCCCGACCTCACCGCCCCCGGCGTCGGCATCGTCGCCGCCCGCGCGGCCGGCACGTCCATGGGCGACCCGGTGGACGTGGCCTACACCGCCGCGTCGGGTACCTCCATGGCGACCCCGCACGTGGCGGGCGCGGCAGCGATCCTGGCCGGGCGCCACCCCGACTGGAGCGCCCAGCAGCTCAAGGACGCGTTGATGAGCACGACGCGTACCGCCTCCGACCAGACGGTCTACGAGCAGGGCGCCGGCCGGGTGGATGTGGCCCGCTCGGTGCGCCAGCAGGTGCGCGCCACCGGCACCACCACCTTCGGCGCCCTGGCACCGGACGCGGGCCCGCGGCAGGTGAGCGTCACCTACACCAACGACGGCGACGCGCCCGTGTCGCTCACCCTGGACACCACCTTCGACAAGCTCTACGGCTCCCCGGCCCCGGCAGGCACCATAGGCGCCCCCGCGCAGGTCACCGTGGACGCCCACGGCACCACCGACGTGACCGTGACCCTCGACGCGCCCGCGCTGCCGGAGGGCGTCTACAGCGGCCGCCTCACCGCCACCTCTGCCGACGGGCAGGCCGTCACGCACACCGTTCTCTCCGCGGTGAAGGACCCGGTCACGCACAAGGTCACCGTGCGCGGCATCGACCGCGCCGGGCAGCCGGCGACCGTCTTCCCGCTGATCCTGCTGGGTCCCACGGGCCGCTTCGACGTCGTCCAGGAGGTGCCGGCAGGGCAGAGCCTGACGGTGGACGTGCCCGAGGGCATGTACTACCTGCACGGCGTCATCACGCAGTCGACGGAGGACAACGTCACCAACAGCCTGGTGGTCAACCCCCACCTGCGGGTGAGCGGCGCCACGGAGCTGGTGCTCGACGCACGCAAGGCGGTCCCCGTGGAGATCCGGACCCCCAAGCCGGCCGAGCAGCGGGGCCCGATGGTCTTCTCCACCCACTGGAAAACCGGCGACCGGGAGTTCGCCAGCTTCTTCGGCAGCGGACACAGCGGCGGACAGCTCCTCTACGTCACGCCCACCGAGGAGTTCACCGAGGGAACCTTCGAGTTCACCTCCCGCTGGCAGCTGACCGCACCGATGCTCCGCGCACGCGCAATCTCCGCCACCGCCGCGGCCGGTGTCCCCGTCCGTCTGCTCCACAACTCCCCCGCTGTGGACGGCGTGCGGCGCCTGCGGGTGGTGGACGCCGGTCACGGACGCCCCGAGGACTACGCGGCGCTGCGCGCACGGGGCACGGACGTCCGCGGAGCGGCGGTGCTCGTGGAACTGGAGGGGGTGGAGTACGACGAGGCGGTGACCTCGGCCGCCCGAGCCGGAGCCGCGGCCGCCGTCACCACCGCCGGCGGCAACAGGTACGCGGCCGCGACCTGGCAGCCGGTGAGCCAGCGGCTGCCCGCGATCGGGCTGTACGCCTCCCACGCCACCGCGCAGCGGCTGCGCGCGCCGGGCACCGTGCTGGAGTTGAAGGGGACCCCGGAAAGCCCCTACCTCTACGACGTCGTGCAGGTCGCCCAACAGCGCGTCCCCGAGCACGTGGTCCACAAGGTCGGGCCGAAGAACACGGCCACCGTGGTCTCGCGCTACCCGGACACGGGCGGGGCGCGCTACGTCGCGGAGGACCGGCCGTCCTGGCGTCCGTGGGAGGGTGAGGATGTGCAACTCTCCATTCGGTCCCGGTACGTCCGCACCGGGCAGGCGCGGACGGAGTACCTGAGCGGTCCCGCCGACACCCGGTGGCTGCACTGGGTCAACCCCCGCAACACCTGGGCGATCCAGGCAGTGGGGACCGGCATGTTCGGCCCCCTGCGCACCTACCGGCCCGGTGAGCACGCCACGGAGAGCTGGTACGCCCCCGTGGTGCGCCCGGCGATCCCCCGAGGTGTCGAAGGGCTCGCCCACCGCAAGGGCGACCGGCTGACCATAGGGATCCCCGAGTTCGCCGACACCGCCTCCGGCCACTACGGCTACGCCCTGCCCCGCAAGGACGCCGACACCCCCTACCCCGACGAGACCCGGGCCGTACTGCGTCGCGACGGCGAGATCCTCGCCGAAGGCCCCCGGGCGTGGGGCACCTTCCCCGCGGGCGGGGACGACGGCCGTTACCAGTTGGACCTGGACGTGAAGCGCACCAGCCCCGAGGGCACCCTCTCGCGGGCCACCAGCACCCGCTGGTCGTTCACGGCCCCTCGCCCGGCCGAGGGCAAGGAGTCCCTGATTCCCCTCCTCCAGCTCGACTACGACGTAGCCACCGACCTCCAGGGCTCCGCCCCTGACTCCGGGTCCTTCGCCTTCGGAGTGAGCGCCCGCCACCAGGACGGTCTGACAGGCCGTTCCGTGAAGGGCATGGAGGTGTCCGTCTCGTACGACGACGGCGGGCACTGGCGGGCGGCGACGACTTCCGCCCGGGGCGACGGCGCCTACCGCGTCCGGGTCAGCCACCCCTCGACTGCCCGCACCAGCGGGTACGTCACGCTGCGGGTCCGCGCCTGGGACGACGCGGGCAACGAGGTGACGCAGGAGATCGAGCGGGCGTACGCGCTGAGGTAGTACGCGAGATCCGGAAGCCGCGACCGGCCCCGGTCGCGGCTTCCGTGCGTCCTACGACAGCCAGTCGCGCCGCGCCGCCTGCCACACCAGCTGCGTACGCGTCTTCGCGCCCGCCCGCTGCATCAGCGCGGTGATCCGGCGCTGCACCGTGCGGTGGCTGACACCCAGTTGGGTGGCGATCGCCTTGTCCGCCACGCCCGCGACGACCAGGGAGAGCAGGTAGCGCTCGTCGTCGGCGAGACTGCCGCCCGGTCCCATGCCGCCGGCGAAGTCGGCCAGCTCGCCCGCCTCCGTGACGTGCAGCGGGGTCCCCGCAGCCCACTGGATGTCGAACAGGGCGACGAGGGCGTCCAGGAGAGTGCTGCTGCGGATGATCGCGGCGGTCGGCTCGCCGCGGGCGCCGGTCGCGTTGTCCGGCACCAGCGGGCAGACGGCGACAGAGCTGTCGACGATGACCATGCGCACGGGGAGTGTGCTGGTGGCACGGGCCGCTTCACCGGCGCGGATGCCCTGGGCGACGTTGTCGACCATGCCGGGCTGTTCCAGGCAGGCCCGTTCGTAGATCGCCTCGTAGCGGATGCCCTGGGCGAGCAGTTCGAACTCCTCGTCGTTGTCCTGGGCGCGCAGCGCCACGGGATCGGCCTTGCAGAACCACCGCAGGTCGCTGCGGGCCCCGTAGGCGAGTTGGCGCAGCTGCTGACGGATGGCGCCGGCCCCGGTGATCACCTCGACCAGTCGCCCGGCGTCATGGCGCCGGGCGCCCGCCCGGTACTCCTCGGCCAGCTGTTCCACTCCACGCCGCGCCCACTCCAGCGCTTCTTGGCCACGCGCCAGCAGGGGCTGCAGCGCCACGTCCGGCGGGACGGGTACGTACCACATGCCGCCGTCGCCCGGCAGCCGCCCGACCAGGCCTTTGTCATGCAGGGAGGACAGAAGCGACGCCGCCTCGCGTTCCCGGATGTGGAGCCGTTGGACGATCTCGTCCGCGCCCGCACCTCGTACCTCCACCAGGTGGCGGTAGACCCGCTCCTCCGCCGCCCCGATCCCTGCTATCTCCAGCACGCGCCTTCTCCCTCCCCGCAGCCCACCCCAAACGGACGCCCACTGTGCCATCCATGATCGAAATCGAACAGGATGCGGGCGGCCCTGCCGGGCGATCAGAAGACAACACAGTTTTCGCGAGCCCGAGGCGGGGCGTACGGCGGGCGCATGGTGTCCCGGGGCCCGCGCACCGCGGCGGCGGGGTCCGCTCCGCCCGGTTCAGCCGCCGAAGTTCCAGGCGACGACGCCGTTTCCGGTGACGAGGAAGGCGAGGACCACGAGGTCGGCGACGCCGAGCGCGAGCCCGAGCAGGGCGCGGCCGCGGCGGGCGGTGGACCGGACGAGGGCGAGGACCGCCATCACGATGGCGGCCGGGCCGAGCAGGATGTTCATCACCAGCAGACCGACGAGCCCGAGCACGAACGAGGCGACGGCCAGCCCGTCGGCGTCCCGGGTGGGGCGCCGGGCGGGGGCGGCCGGGCCGGGGGTGCCGGCCGGGTCGCAGGAGTCGAGGGGCCGTGCGGCGGTTTCGGAGCGGCGGGCGATCGCGGTGAGGGTCATGGGGGCGGGCTCCTTCGGGTCGGGGTGCGGTGCGGAGGACGTCGCGGCGGTGCGGCCGGTCTCACGAGGAGCGGCGGCGCGCGCCCGCCCGCTCGCGTACGGCGAAGACCAGCAGCCAGCAGCCGATCAGGGCACCGAGCACGAGGGAGAGCGCGGGCGGGATCTGGGCCACCGCGCCCAGCACGATCCCCAGCAGGAGCAGGGCGACGACGAGGACGATCATGTTCAGCCTTTCCACGGGCTCTCACGAGCACTTGAGATTACGACTGTTCACTGACCGCTCAGTCTAGGCTCGGCCACCCCTTCCCCGCCCCGGAGAACAGTTGTTTACTGAATGGCATGAGTCACACCGTCGGCGTCCGCCAGACCCAGAAGCTGAGAACCCGTCAGGCACTGCTGGATGCCGCACTCGGACTCCTGGAGCACCAGAGCCTCAGCAGCCTCGGGCTGCGCGAGGTGACCCGGGCCGCGGGCGTCACGCCCACCGCCTTCTACCGGCACTTCGACGACACCGCGGCGCTCGGTGTGGCGCTCGTCGATGAGGCGCTGGGCAGCCTGCACGGGATGATCGGGGCGACGCTCGCCGAAACCGGTGACAGCGAGGAGCGCCTGGACCGCAGCATCGAGCTGATCATGCGCCATGTCGGCGAACAGCCCGCCCACTTCCGCTTCATCGCCCGTGAACAGCACGGCGGCGTCGGCCCGGTCCGCGAGGCCATAGCGGCCCAACTACGGCGGTTCGCCGAGGAGGTGGCGGCGGCGCTCGCCGAGGAGCCGGAGTCCCGGGGCTGGAGCGAGAAGGACCTGCTGATGCTCGGCGGCCTCTATGTCGACCACATGGTGATCACCGCGTCGGCACTGCTGGACGCGGGGCCGGACGGCGAGCGGGAGGTGGCCGAAGTGGCCCGCCGCCGGCTGAGACTGGTCACCCTCGGCAGGCTGCACTGGCTGGACGACGCGGGCGGAGCCGATACCCCTTAGGGCCCCTCGTACGGATCAGGGCGCGCCCGCCTGCCCGTACAACGCCACGACCGCCGCCGCGTGGCGGGCGAGGACGTCCCGCGCCTCGGGCGGCGAGAGCACCTCCACGTTCGGGCCGAAGGAGAGCAGGGAGCGGGCCCACTCGACCGAGTCGACGGCCAGTTCGGCCCGCAGCCACTCCCCACTCTCCTCCGGGCACGGCTCCCCCGTCAGCGCGCCGCCGTGCAGGCGTACGAACAGATCGAGCCGGGAACGGTGCACGCGCACCCGCAGCCGTACCCGTCCGGCCCGTTCCTCGACCCGTTTGCGCAGCGCGTCCCACAGGTCCGCGAGCTCCGCCCCGGGCCGGCGCACGACCGGTTCGTCAGTGAGGGCGGCCCGCCGCACCCGGTCCGCCCTGAAGAGCCCGGGTACCCCGTCCCGGTCCGCGACCAGGTACCAGACGCCCGCCTTCACGACGAGGCCGTACGGATCGACGGTGTAGGTGCGCGGGTCACTCGTACCGCTGTGGCGGTAGCTCAGCCGCAACCGCCGGTCCGCGAAGACGGCATCGTGCAGTTCGGCCACATCGACGGCCGGCCGCGGGCCGCTCATCCAGCGCACCGGGTCGACCAGGATCCGCCTGCTGGTCAGTTCGGCGGCGGGCCGGTGCGGTTCGGGCAGGGCGGCCATCACCTTGCGCAGCGCGGACCCGAGCGCCGCGTCGAGGCCGAGCGCGGCATGGGCGCCCTCGGCGGCGAGGACGAAGAGGGCGCGCGCCTCGTCGGCGGTGAGCCCGGTGACATCCGTACGGAATCCCGGCAGCAGCGCGATGCCGCCGTGCCGCCCGCGCTCGGCGTAGACCGGGACGCCGGAGGCGGAGAGCGCCTCGATGTCCCGGTAGATGGTGCGTACGGAGACTTCGAAGCGCTCGGCGAGCTCGGTGGCGGGCACCAGGCCGCGGGTCTGGAGCAGCAGGAGGATGGAGAGCAGCCGGTCGGATTTCACCTGACCAGCTTCCCCCGGCCCCGACCCCTGCCCCTACCCCGGTCCCGGCCGTCAGGGGCGCGGTGCGCGCGCCAACTGGCGGGACTGGGCCACCAGCCGGTCCGCGCTGTCCCAGACGTCCGCGTCCTCCTCCAGGAAGCCGCCCGCGAGATTGCGGGTGGTGATGGAGACACGCAGCGGGCCGGGGGCGGGGCGGCAGCGGATGTGGGTGGTGAGCTCGATGGTCGGCGTCCAGCCCTTGAGGCCCAGCTCGAACGAGGTGGGCGGCAGTGCGTCGACGGCGAGCAGCAGCGAGAGCGGGTCGGCGTCGCGGCCGTCCGCGAGGCCGAACCAGCCGCGCATCTCGCCCTTGCCGGACGGCTGCCCGATGGCCCAGCCGATCGTCGCCGGGTCGAGCCTGATGTCGAGCCGTTCGGTGATGGCGGAGCTGCCGGGGATCGGGGCCGGGCCGTCGCTCGGGCCGAGGCAGTGCTCCAGCGGCGGGATGGCCGGCGGCTTCGCCGATGTGCGGACCTCGTCGGAGAGGCCGTCCAGGTCGCCGTAGGTGGCGATGACCCGGATGCGCTCGACCTCGGTGCCGTCCTCCGCGTACTGGAAGAGGGACGCCTGGCCGGTGGAGAGCGTGCGGCCGGTACGGACGGTCTGGGTCCGGATGACCGCGGGGCCGGGGACGGACGCGGTGAGGTAGTGCGCGGAGACGGAGAAGGGGTCCGGGTGCGGCAGGGCCTCGCCGAGCGCGCGGCCGAGCATGGCCAGCAGATAGCCGCCGTTGACGGCATGGATGATCGTCCATCCGGCGGAGAGCTCGGCGTCGTAGACGCCCTCTTCTCGAAGGGTGACGGCGGTGTCGCGGTCGAACTCGCTGTCCCCGATGGTCGCCGGTCCGGTCTGCGCCGCCTGCTCTGCTGCCTGTGCCATGCGGTGCACCGTACACCGATTGTATTACTGAGCGGTAGCTTTTTGCTGAAATCACCACGAGGGCTCAGGTGGTCGCGGAGCCCTCCTCGGCCGTCGCGGACTTCCGGTTGTAGGCGCGCGGGGCCCGCCAGTGGAAACGCATGGACAGCAGCCGCAGCACGAAGGCCGCGATCACGGCGGTGCCGCTGGTGAACGCGTTGAGCATCCCGAAGCGGATGCACAGGACGATCATCGTGGCACCGACGATGGCGGGCACCGCGTACAGGTCGCGGTCCCAGCGCAGCAGCGAGGGCACCTCGTTGGCCAGTACGTCCCGCAGCACACCGCCGCCGACCGCGGTGGCGAGCCCCAGGGCCGCCGACGCGGTGAGGCCCAGGCCGTAGTCGTACGCCTTCACCGTGCCCGTGACGCAGAACAGCCCGAGGCCCGCCGCGTCGAAGACATTGACGCCCACCTGGATCCGCTCGACGTGCGGGTGCAGGAAGAACACCAGGACAGCGGCGAGGAGCGGGGTGGTGAAGTAGCCGAGATCCGTGAACGCCGCGGGCGGGACCGCCCCGATGACGATGTCACGGAACAGCCCCCCGCCCAGCGCGGTCACCTCGGCGAGCACCGCGATGCCGAAGACATCGAAGTTCTTGCGTACGGCGAGCAGAGCGCCGGAGATCGCGAAGACGAAGATTCCGACGATGTCGAGCGCATGCTGGACGGAGGGCGTGAACAGTTCGTTGAGCACCGGGCAATTGTGCCGGTACTACTCCTTCGGGCTGTCCTCCGGCGTATCGGGCGAGGCGGCGCCACCTTCGGCCGCGGTCCCGTCGGTTGCGGTCCCGTCGGCCGCTGCTTCGTCCGCCGCTGCTTCGTCGGCTCCGGGCTTGCGCACCCCGACGATCTCGATCGCCTCGCGCGCCGCCGCCGTCACCGTCTCGCCGGGCACCTGGTCGGGTGCGTTCTCCGGGTGGTGGCAGGCCACCTGGTGCCCGGTCTTCAGCGCGACCAGCGGCGGCTCCTGCGTCTTGCAGACCTCCGTCGCCTTCCAGCACCGGGTGTGGAAGCGGCAGCCGCTGGGCGGCGAGATCGGCGAGGGCACGTCGCCCTTGAGCAGGATCCGCTCGCTCTTGGCGGAACGGCGCTTCGGGTCCGGGATCGGAACCGCCGAGAGCAGCGCCTTCGTGTACGGGTGCATCGGCGCCTTGTAGAGCGACTCGCGGTCGGCCAGCTCCACGATCTTGCCGAGGTACATCACCGCGATCCGGTCCGAGACGTGCCGGACGACCGACAGGTCGTGGGCGATGATCACGTACGTCAGGCCGAGCTCGCTCTGGAGGTCGTCGAGCAGGTTCACCACCTGCGCCTGGATCGAGACGTCCAGCGCCGACACGGGCTCGTCCGCCACGACCAGCTTCGGGTTGAGCGCCAGCGCGCGGGCGATCCCGATGCGCTGACGCTGACCGCCGGAGAACTCGTGCGGGTAGCGGTTGTAGTGCTCGGGGTTCAGGCCCACGACCTCCAGCAGCCGCTGCACCTCCTTCTTGACGCCGCCGTCGGGCGTGACGCCCTGGAGCTTGAAGGGGGCGCCCACGATCGTGCCGATCGTGTGCCTCGGATTCAGCGAGGAGTACGGGTCCTGGAAGATCATCTGCATGTCCCGGCGCATCGGGCGCATGCCGCCCACGCCGAGGTGCGTGATGTCCCTGCCCTCGAACTCGATCTTCCCCGCGGTGGGTTCGAGCAGCCGGGTGATCAGCCGGCCCATCGTCGACTTCCCGCAGCCGGACTCGCCGACGACGCCCAGGGTCTCGCCCGAGTGCACCTCGAAGTCGATCCCGTCGACGGCCTTCACGGCACCGGCGTTGCGCTGCAGCAGCCCCTTCTTGATGGGGAAGTGCTTCTGCAGCCCGGTCACCCTGAGCAGCACCTCGCGGGAGGCGGTGTCACCGGCCGGCGCGCCGTGCCCGGCAGACCTCTGCGCGGGAACGTCCACGCCCTTGTCCTCGCTCGTCACGGCCTTGTCCTCGCTCACAGCTTGGGCGCAATCTCTTCGGTCCAGATACGCTCCCGCTGCTCCTGCGACATGTGGCAGGCCGCCCAGTGCCGGCTGCCGACCTCCTGCAGCTCGGGCCGTACGGTGCGGGTGACGTCGTCCTTGGGCACGTCCGCGTACGGGCAGCGCGGGTTGAAGGCGCAGCCCGACGGGATGTTGATGAGCGACGGCGGGGAACCCTTGACCGGGATGAGCCGGTCGGTCTGGTCGCGGTCGAGGCGCGGCATCGAGCCCAGCAGACCCCAGGTGTAGGGGTGCCGGGGCTCGTAGAACACCTTCTCGGCCGGTCCGCGCTCGACGCAGCGCCCGCCGTACATCACCAGGATGTCGTCGGCGAGCTCGGCGACGACGCCCAGGTCGTGGGTGATGATGATGACCGCGGAGCCGAACTCCTTCTGCAGGTCCCGGATCAGGTCGAGGATCTGCGCCTGGACCGTCACGTCCAGCGCGGTCGTCGGCTCGTCGGCGATCAGCAGCTCGGGGTTGTTGACCAGCGACATGGCGATCATCGCGCGCTGGCGCATGCCGCCGGAGAACTCGTGCGGGTAGCTGTCGACGCGCTTGTCGGGCTGCGGGATGCCGACCCGGTCGAGCATCTCGACCGCCCGCTTGCGAGCGGTCTTCTTGTCGACGCTGTGATGGACCCGGTACGCCTCCACGATCTGCTTGCCGATCGTGTAGTACGGGTGCAGCGCGGACAGCGGGTCCTGGAAGATCATGGCCATGTCGCGGCCGCGCAGCTTGCGCACCTCGTCGGGGTCGGCGGACAGCAGCTCCTTGCCGTCCAGCCAGATCTCGCCGGAGACCTGCGCCTTGCGCTTGCCGTACTGGCCGGCGGTGTGCAGGCCCATGATGCCCAGCGAGGTGACGGACTTGCCGGAGCCGGACTCGCCGACGATGCCGAGGGTCTTGCCCTTCTCCAGCTGGAAGTTGAGCCCGTCGACGGACTTGACCAGGCCGTCGTCGGTCGGGAAGTGCACCTTGAGGTCGCGCACTTCGAGGAAGGCGGTGGGAGCGGGCGAGCCGGCCGGGGACGGTTCGCCCAGCGCGGCACCGCTCTTGTGCAGTTCGGTCATCCCAGCCTCACTCGCGGGTCGATGACGGCGTACATGATGTCGACGACGAGGTTGGCGACGGCGATCGCGAGGGCCGCGAACAGGGTGACGCCGAGAATCACCGGCAGGTCCTTGTTGCTGATCGCCTGGACCGCGGCGAGCCCGAGTCCGGGCAGGTTGAACGTGGACTCGGTGAGGACGGCGCCACCGAGGAGCACGCCGATGTCGAGGCCGAAGACGGTGAGGATCGGCGTCATCGCGGACCGCAGGGCGTGCCGGGTGATGACGGTGCCCTCGCCGAGACCCTTGGCGCGGGCGGTACGGATGTAGTCCTCGCCGAGCACTTCGAGCATGGTGGCTCTGGTGAGGCGGGCGTACATCGCGGCGTTCAGGAAGGCGAGCACGATCCACGGCAGGATCAGGGTCTGGAACCAGGTGCCGATGCCGTCGTCCGTGGAGAGGTTGTCGGCGATGTGCACCCAGCCGAAGTTGTGCACGAACAGGCCCATCGCGACCATGCCGGTGAAGAAGATCGGCAGCGAGACGCCGGCGAGAGCCGTGGTCATCGCGGCGCGGTCCCAGATGCTGCCGCGCCGGAGTGCGGATACCACACCGGTGGCGACACCGCCGAGGAGCCACAGCACGCAGGCACCGGCGGCGAGCGCGCCGGTCACGGGCAGCGCGTCCTTGAGGGTGGTCCAGACGGGGACCTCCGTGCGGAAGGAGTAGCCGAAGCAGGGCGCGGCGCAGTGGGTGACATCGGCACCGTTCGCGTAGTCGCGTCCCATCGGGATGCCCTTGACGAAGTCCCAGAACTGGACGAGGAGGGGGTCGTCGAGACCCAGTTTGATCCGGATGCCCTGGAGCTGCTCGACACCCGTGGCCTTGCCGGCGAAGAGGACTGCGACGTCCTGACCCGCCCACTTGGGCAGCATGAAGAAGATGGTGAACGTCGCGAGCAGTACGACGAGCACCATGATGACTACGGCGAACAGGCGCCGGATGAGATAAGCAAGCACTGTGTGCGGCCCGGCGGTGGCCGGGAACCCCTTGTGGGGGCTCCCGGCCACCGCCCCGGCCCTCACCTGCCCTTCGGACTGGCGGGTTTCGGCGGCGGAGGAGCAGTCAACCGGGTTGACTGCAAATGCTGTTGACTACAGCGACTACTTGACGACGCCGAGCGAGACGTAGTCGTAACGGCCGCTGTAGGCGTCGGACATGTAGACGTTGGTCAGTCGGTCGCCGCGCCAGGTGATGTTCTTCTCGTAGATGAAGGGCATCCAGTCGGCCTGGTCGAGGATCCGCTTGTCGAGGGCCTTGTAGATCTCGCCGGCCTTGACCGGGTCGGTCTCCGCGATCGCGTTGTCGAAGAGCTTGTCGATCTGCGGGTCCTTGAGCTGCGACTCGTTGTAGTTACCGGTGTCCGAGAGGAACCGGCTGTCCCACAGCGGCTGGCCGAAGCCCTGGCCGGACGGGAAGTCCGGGCCCCAGCCGCTCATCGTCATTCCGTAGCCGCGCTTCTTCACGACGGACGGCGAACCGGTGATGCTGGACGCCTCGGCGCCGTCGATCGGGTCGACCTCGACCTTGATGCCGACCTTGCCGAGCTGCTCCTGGAGCGCCTCGGCGGCGTCGACCTCGCCCGGGTTGTTGTTACGGGCGGTGAGCTTGGTGGAGAAGCCGGTCGGGTGGCCGCACTGCTTCAGCTCGTCCTTGGCCTTGGCCGCGTCCGGCTTGCCCTTGCGGGCGAGGACGCCGTACGGGTCGTAGTCGCTGTGGCCCTTGATGGAGGTCGGCAGCGTGCTGTTGGCGATCTCGCCACCGGCGATCTCGCCACCGCGGGTCTGCTGGAGACCGGCGAAGTCCGTGGCGTAGAAGACGGCCTTGCGGCAGTGGACGTCGTCCAGCGGCTTGGCCGTGTGGACGAGCGCGACGTAGCGGACGAAGGACGTCAGCATGTTGTCGACGCTGGCCTTGTGGTCCTGGACGGCGGTGACGCGGCCGGACTGGGTCATGCCGGTGCCGTTGAGGTCGACGTCGTAGTCGCCCTCCATCAGCTTCTTGTCGTTCTCCTCCAGGTTGGCGGAGATCGTCACCTCGATCTTGTCCGGGAGCGCGGCGCGGATCGGGTCGGAGGCCTTCTGCCACTTGTCGTTGCGGACGAGCACGATGTTCTTGCCCGGCTTGTACGTCTCGAACTTGTACGGGCCCGGGGAGAACGGGCGCTGGGTGTACTTCGCCCCGGTGTCCTTCGCCGCCTTCACGGGCGAGCCGGACGGCATGGCGAGGAACTGCTCGAAGTCACCGTTGGGCTTGGGCAGCTTGAAGATGATGGTGTTGTCGTCGGGCGTCTCGATCGTCTTGAGACCGAGCTTGTCCGCGGACTTGTCCTTGTAGGGACCCTTGTACTCGCCCTTGGGGTCCAGCGTCTGCTTCAGGTACTGCGGGCCACCGGTGATGGTGTCCGTCGCCCAGATGCGCTCGATGCCGTACTTGACGTCCTTGGAGGTCAGCTTGGAGCCGTCCTCCCAGGTCAGACCATCACGCAGCTTGTACGTGTAGGTCTTGCCGCCGTCCGTGATCTCACCGGGGCCGGTGGCCAGGTCACCGACCAGCTTGGTGGAGGCCGCACCCGGCTTGGTGTCGTACGAGACCAGCTGGCGGGTGTAGAAGCGCATGAAGTCCCAGGCCATGCCGTAGTAGGCACGCTGGGGGTCGGCGGAGTCGAGGTCCTGCTTGCCGATCATCTTCAGCGTTCCACCCTTTTTGGTGGACGGGTTGGCGACCTTGTTGAACGCCGCGTTGAAGCCGGCGCCCTTCGACTTGCCGCCGCCTTCGCTGTCGCCGCCGCCGCCGCACGCCGAGGTGGTCATCAGCGCCGCGACCACGAGGGCCGCACCAGCGGTGAGCCGTCGTTTCGAGGTAACTGTGGACATTTTCTCGCAACCTCCGAGATCGCGGTCCCAGGCCGTTGCTTGCCGGAGAACCATGGGAAAAGCCACCTGACGATGCGGCAGGGGCAAGTCGTGGGTTATCGGGTCCCCTTGGGGTCCAGGGCATCGCGCAGCCCGTCCCCGAAGAGGTTGAAGGCCAGCACGGTGATGAAGATCGTCACGCCGGGGAAGACCATGAACATCGGGTCGTGCTCGTACGTTTCCAGCGCGTCCCGCAGCATCCCGCCCCAGGAGGCGGTGGGCGGCCGGACACCTGCACCGAGGAAGCTGAGGGCCGCTTCGGTGAGGATGTTGGTGGGGATCATGAGCGTCGCGTAGACGGTGATCGGCGCGACCAGGTTGGGCAGCAGCTCGCGGAAGAGGATGTGCGTCCGTCCGCCGCCGAGGCTGCGCGCCGCCTCCACGTACTCGCGCTCGCGCAGCGAGAGCGTCTGGCCCCGGACGATGCGTCCGACGTACGGCCAGCCGAAGAAGCCGATGACGGCGACGAGTACGGCGATGCGTACGCCGCTGCCGGTCAGGCCGAGCAGATCGTCGGGCAGGACCGAGACCAGGGAGATGATGAAGAGGAGCTGCGGGAAGGACAGCAGCACGTCCATGACCCGGCTGATCACCGCGTCCACCCAGCCGCCGAAGTATCCGGCGATGATCCCGAAGAGGGTGCCGAGGGCGACGGCGACCAGGGCCGCCAGGAAGGCCACGAGCAGCGAGATCCGGGCGCCGTAGACGATCCGGCTGAAGACGTCGCGCCCCTTGTTGGGCTCGACGCCGAAGAGGTAGTCGCCGCTCACTCCCCCGAGGCTGCCCGTGGGGAGATTGGTCAGCGGGTCGAGCTTGTCCTGGTGGAAATCGTTCGGCGGATGCCCCAGCAGGCCGACGATGAGGGGCGCGAAGACCGCCACCACGACCAGGACGAGGACAACGATGCCACCCGTCAGAGCGACCTTGTCCTGCTTGAGGCGGTTCCAGGCGATCTGCTTGAGGGAGCGCCCCTCGACCTTCTTCACCCCGGAGTCGACTGCGGGACCGCCGGCCGCGATCGGATCCGCTTCCGTGGTCGGCTCGTGCAGTGGTGCCGTCATCGTGGCAAGGACCCCTCTCAACCGGCGGTGGCCGGGCCGAACTGGCCGCTGTGGCGGCGCGATCAGTCAGTCGTACGCAGAGGCGGCAAGACGCCCTTGCTGCGGGAGTCTTCATTGCCGTCACTACAGGTAGCCATACCGACAGGCGAATGGATGCCTAACCGTGATGCGGTCCTGGGTGTTCCGTTATCCGGACGGAAGTGAACGCCCCCCGAACACAGGTCAGTTGAGGCGGAAGGGGGGCACGAGCGCAGATTCGCGACGCTTTCACCACCAGACATGCCCAGCACGGAAATCTCGGACATGGGCGGCCGGTTATGACCCGGGGAAGGTGAACGCGCGCCGACATTCGGGGAGTTGATGACTTATGGCCGCGTTACGGAATTCCGGAACGCACACCCGCATTCCGGACTCCGGGGGCGAACAGCCCCGGAAGGGTCAGTACGCGCCCTGCGGCGGGTAGCCGTAGCCCGCGACGGGGGCCGCCGGGGCATGCGCCTCGCGGTCGTAGAACGGGCGGGCGTTGGCGCGCAGCCACATCGCGACCGGGTCGTACTCGTCGGACATCGCGACGGTGGACACGGGCAGCCCGTCCGGGACGGCGGAGATCGACTGCTGCATCATCGCGCGCGCCGCGTCCACCGAGGGCGGGCTCGTGTCGTAGAGGTCGAGACCGATGGTGAGGTACGGGACCCCGAGCGCGGGCTGCACCCAGGCGCGGCGCAGCGAGCGGATGGCCGGGGTGTGGTGGGCGTTCTGCGTGAGCAGGGCGTAGAACTGCGGGATCTCGATGGCCGGCTCGGTGAGCCGGAGCGGGCCCGCGGGCATCCGGTCGAGACCGGTGGCGATCCGGCGCAGGTCCAGCCAGGGGATGCCGACGCCGCCGCCCGGGGCGTGCGGGTTGAGCCAGATGCCCCAGCGGTCGGGGAAGAGGGCGCGGGCGATGTCCAGGCCGCCGACCAGCTCATGGGCGCGGTTCCAGCCGCTGGCGGAGAGCTCCTGGGCGGAGGTCACACAGGGGGCGTAGCCGAGGCCGTCGACCTCCATGTTTCCGTACTGGGCGTCGGGCGAGCCCGCCTGGCCGTGCCAGAGGAGCATCCAGATCCGGCCGTTCACGAGGGCCTGCAGCAGCGCCTCGTACGCGTCGTAGCGTCCGGGCGTCACTTGGCGCAGCATGTGCTCGACCTGCCCGGCCGCCGCGGTGCCTGACGCACTCACCTGGTCCCGCCCCTCTTCGATCCACTGTGTCGGCCGGCCGCTCCCGGGCACACGGGTGCGGCATGATGCCGAGGCACCAGCCATGAAACCAGCTTATGCGCCGGTCCTGACACCGACTTGACGCCATGGGTCGAAGCGGTGCTCCACGCCGGTGCCCGCCGCGGGCACCGCGCCGGGGGCTACTGGCCCGCCCGCTGGTAGAACGGCTGGATCTTCTCCCGCATCCAGTCGCCGACCGGGTCCTGTGCCACATCGAGCAGGACGAGGTTGACCACCCAGGGCACCTCGACCCGGCCCAGAGCACGGCCGAGGGCGTCCATCGGGGCATTGCGCCCCGCGCCTTCCCAGGTGGAGAACTCGACTCCGATGAAGAGGACGGGGTCGCCGCCCTCGATGCTGGCCAGCGCCCGGCGGGCGGAGAGCACGACACCGCTCTCCTCGAACTCACCGGCCGCCGCGGCGAGGAAGTCGACGGGCTCCTCCCTCCAGTCCGGTTCGTACAGCCGGACCCTGCCGCCGCTGGCCGGCCCGTCCAGCGGGGTGCGTCCGGCCCGGCAGAGCTCGGCCACGGCGGGGGGCGGCAGCGGCATCCCGACCGCGCCGCCCGGGTTCACGGCGATGCCGAGCTGCGGCGGCAGCCCGCGGGCGAAGTCGCGGGCGGGCGCGACGGTGAAGGACATCCGGGTGCCGACGCAGGTGAGGAACTGCTGTTCGGAGCTGAACACGGGGACGTACGGAGCGCCCTCGATCTCCATCGTCGGCAGGTCCAGGTCCGCCGAGTCGGGTCCGCCGCCATTGGGCAGGGGCACCCAGACATGGCTGCGTCCGAGCACCTCGACGAGCCGTCCGCCCGCCTCCGGGATGCCCACCGAGGCCATCAGCACTTCTTCGAGCTCATTGGCCGGCCATCCGCCCTGCGGATGGGACTGGACCTGTGCCGGAACGTCCACTGCTTCCCCTTCTCGCCCAAGCTTTCCGGCAGAAGATTAACGCCCGCCCCGACGGCTGCCCCGGCCCCGGCTACCCGGCCCCGAGCCGCCCGTCCGCGAAGGTGATCCGGCCGAGCCTCCCCGCCGCCTCCCGGTCCAGCAGCACCGCCGAGGCGCAGCCGGGCGGCAGCAGGCCCTTCTCGGTCGCCCTCAGCAGCCTGCCCACCGCCCTGCGGTGCCGGGCGAAGGCGTATCCCGATACGCCGCGTCCGCGCTCGCGCTGGCCCTCCCTGGCCGTCTGCGGCGTGACGTCGAGCAGGACGAGGTGCAGGACCCGGCCCCGGCGCCGCGCGCCACGGGCCAGCCAGCCGCGCACCCAGGCCTGAGTTCCGCAGTCGTGGACGACGACGGACTCCCCGGAACGCAGCACCCGCCACAGCCCCCAGTAGTGGGCGGCGCGGACGAGCGGGCGGTAGAGGGCGTAGGGAAGTAAGCGGGGCACGACCCGCGCCCAGCGGTCACGGGTGTCCTGGGAGTCGATGGCGTGCGCCGTCGTCACCGCCCGCCGGATGAGCGTCGACTTGCCGCTGCCGGGCAGCCCGGAGACCACCACCACGTCACCGGCCGCGAAGCGCAGGCCGCGCGGGCTGCGCCCGGACCGCTCCCGGAGATCCCGCACGACGGGCGCGTGCGCGCCGGACGCCTCCCTCGCCGGGGCCCCCGGCTGTGCGGGCATCGCGCCGTGCGCGACCCCCGCGGTCGTCGCGTACCGCTGCAACGTCATCGCCCTCCCCCTGTCGGCTCACCCCACGTATGCCCCTGAAGTGTAAAGAAAAGGTAATGCGGCACAACCGTCCACGCCGCTGATTTCCGGTGGGGGACCGAGGCCCCACTCCGGCGCGATGCGTGCGATGATGACCCGGCCAACTGCATAAAGGCCGTTCGAATCCGCGCGGGAGAGTTCCGGTCACTGCATGTGCCGGGCGCCGAAGGAGCAAGTTCCTCCCTTGAATCTCTCAGGCCCCGTACCGCGCGGATGAGGCAGATCTGAAAAGCGGGCCGCTGCGCGGCTCCACCCAAGGTGCAAGCCGAACCCTTCCGGGGCTCTCGGCGAACCTCTCAGGTTCCGATGACAGATGGGGAGGGATCGTCCTCGTCGTCATGCCCTGGGAGCCATATCCATGAGCACCGCCCCCCGCCTCACCGCCCTCGATGCCCTGCATCGCTCGCTGGGCGCCACGATGACCGACTTCGCGGGCTGGGACATGCCGCTGCGCTACGCCAGTGAGCGCGACGAGCACAACGCCGTGCGCACGAAGGCCGGCCTCTTCGACCTCTCGCACATGGGCGAGATCACCGTCACCGGCCCCGGGGCCGTGGCGCTCCTGAACTTCGCGCTGGTCGGCAACATCGGCACCGTCTCCGTGGGCCGCGCGCGCTACACGATGATCTGTGCCGAGGACGGCGGCATCCTGGACGACCTGATCGTCTACCGGCTCGGCGAGACGGAGTACATGGTCGTCGCCAACGCGGGCAACGCCCAGATCGTGCTGGACGCGCTGACCGCGCGGGCCGAGGGCTTCGACGCCGAGGTCCGCGACGACCGCGACGCGTACGCGCTGCTCGCCGTCCAGGGTCCCGAGTCCCCCGCGATCCTCGCCGCCGTCACCGATGCCGACCTGGACGGCCTCAAGTACTACGCCGGACTGCCCGGCACGGTCGCCGGGGTCCCCGCGCTGATCGCCCGTACCGGCTACACCGGCGAGGACGGCTTCGAGCTGTTCGTCGCCCCCGTCCACGCCGAGCAGCTGTGGAAGGCGCTGACCGAGGCGGGCGCCTCCCGCGGCCTGATCCCGTGCGGGCTCTCCTGCCGCGACACGCTGCGCCTGGAGGCGGGCATGCCGCTGTACGGACACGAGCTGACCACGGCACTGACCCCGTTCGACGCCGGTCTCGGCCGGGTCGTGAAGTTCGAGAAGGAGGGCGACTTCGTCGGCCGCAAGGCCCTTGAGGCCGCCGCCGAGCGTGCCGAGACCGCTCCGCCGCGCAAGCTGGTCGGGCTGGTCGCCGAGGGCCGCCGGGTGCCCCGCGCCGGCTTCTCCGTCGTCGCCGTGGGCGGGACCGTCATCGGCGAGGTCACCTCGGGCGCCCCGTCGCCCACCCTGGGCAAGCCGATCGCCATGGCCTACGTGGACGCCGCGCACGCCACGCCCGGCACCGCGGGCGTCGGAGTGGACATCCGGGGCACCCACGAGCCGTACGAGGTCGTGGCGCTGCCGTTCTACAAGCGCCAGAAGTGACGTCGGCGCTCCCGAAGAAGTGACGCAGTCGCGTCTCACACCGTAAGACCACCGTTCATCAGCACTCCCCCGCGTACAGGAGAATTCAGGTCATGAGCAACCCCCAGCAGCTGCGTTACAGCAAGGAGCACGAGTGGCTGTCGGCCGTCGAGGACGGTGTGGCCACGATCGGCATCACCGAGTACGCGGCCAACGCGCTCGGCGACGTCGTCTACGCCCAGCTCCCCGAGGTCGGTGACACGGTGACCGCGGGCGAGACCTGTGGCGAGCTGGAGTCGACCAAGTCGGTGAGCGACCTGTACTCCCCGGTGACCGGCGAGGTCACCGAGTCGAACCAGGACGTCGTGGACGACCCGTCGCTGGTGAACTCCGCTCCCTTCGAGGGCGGCTGGCTGTTCAAGGTACGTATGGCGGAGGAGCCGAAGGACCTGCTCTCCGCCGACGAGTACACCGAGTTCTCCGGCAACTAAAGACCCAAAGGGACCACCTGATGTCGCTTCTCAACTCCTCCCTCCACGAGCTGGACCCGGACGTCGCCGCCGCTGTCGACGCCGAGCTCCACCGCCAGCAGTCCACCCTCGAAATGATCGCCTCGGAGAACTTCGCTCCGGTCGCGGTCATGGAGGCCCAGGGCTCCGTCCTCACCAACAAGTACGCCGAGGGCTACCCCGGCCGCCGCTACTACGGCGGCTGCGAGCACGTCGACGTCGTCGAGCAGATCGCCATCGACCGCATCAAGGCGCTGTTCGGCGCCGAGGCCGCGAACGTCCAGCCGCACTCCGGTGCGCAGGCCAACGCCGCCGCGATGTTCGCGCTGCTCAAGCCGGGCGACACGATCATGGGCCTGAGCCTCGCCCACGGCGGTCACCTGACCCACGGCATGAAGATCAACTTCTCCGGCAAGCTCTACAACGTGGTCCCGTACCACGTCGACGAGACCGGCGTCGTGGACATGGCCGAGGTCGAGCGTCTGGCCAAGGAGTCCAAGCCGAAGCTGATCGTCGCCGGCTGGTCCGCGTACCCGCGTCAGCTGGACTTCGCCGCCTTCCGCCGCATCGCGGACGAGGTCGGCGCGTACCTGATGGTCGACATGGCGCACTTCGCCGGTCTGGTGGCCGCGGGTCTGCACCCCAACCCGGTGCCGCACGCCCACGTCGTCACGACCACCACGCACAAGACCCTCGGCGGTCCGCGCGGTGGCGTCATCCTGTCGACGCAGGAGCTCGCCAAGAAGATCAACTCGGCGGTCTTCCCGGGCCAGCAGGGCGGTCCGCTGGAGCACGTGATCGCGGCCAAGGCGGTCTCGTTCAAGGTCGCGGCGACCGAGGAGTTCAAGGAGCGCCAGCAGCGCACCCTGGACGGCGCCCGCATCCTCGCCGAGCGCCTGGTCCAGCCGGACGTCACCGAGGTCGGTGTCTCCGTGCTGTCCGGCGGTACGGACGTCCACCTGGTCCTCGTCGACCTGCGCAACTCCGAGCTGGACGGCCAGCAGGCCGAGGACCGGCTGCACGAGCTGGGCATCACGGTCAACCGGAACGCCATCCCGAACGACCCGCGGCCGCCGATGGTCACCTCGGGTCTGCGGATCGGTACGCCGGCCCTGGCGACCCGCGGTTTCCAGGCCGAGGACTTCACCGAGGTCGCGGAGATCATCGCCGCCGCGCTCAAGCCGTCCTACGACGCGGACGCGCTGAAGGCCCGCGTCGTCGCGCTGGCCGACAAGTTCCCGCTGTACCCCGGCCTCAAGTAGGTCACCCGCAGTTTGCACGCCGGGTGGGGGCACCGCGCACACTGAAGAGTGAGCACGGTGCCCCCGCCCTTGCCCCGCGCTCTTCGTACCCACCGGTCCGTCCCGCACCACCCGGCAGACGACGACGTCTACCAACCCTTGAGGAGTCCTCCGTGGCCATCTCGGTCTTCGACCTGTTCTCGATCGGCATCGGCCCGTCCAGCTCCCATACGGTCGGCCCGATGCGCGCCGCCCGCATGTTCGCGCGCCGGCTGAAGAACGAGGGCCTGATCGCCCACACCGTCTCGATACGCGCCGAGCTGTACGGCTCGCTCGGTGCGACCGGTCACGGCCACGGCACCCCCAAGGCCGTCCTGCTCGGCCTGGAGGGCGAATCGCCCCGCACCGTCGACGTGGAGTCCGCCGACGAGCGGGTGGAGCAGATCCGCACCACGGGCCGGATCAACCTCCTCGGCATGCACGAGATCGACTTCGACGCCGACGAGCAGCTGATCCTGCACCGCCGCAAGGCCCTCCCGTACCACGCCAACGGCATGACGATCTTCGCCTTC
Organism: Streptomyces sp. NBC_01363; assembly: GCF_026340595.1. Lineage (GTDB taxonomy): Bacteria > Actinomycetota > Actinomycetes > Streptomycetales > Streptomycetaceae > Streptomyces. The sequence goes on along the minus strand of NZ_JAPEPF010000002.1, from coordinate 188,238 downwards.
GACCGCGAGGGCGCCCTTCTCCTGGAGAAGACGTACTACTCGGTCGGCGGCGGCTTCGTCGTGGACGAGGACGCGGTGGGCGAGGACCGGATCGTGCTCGACGACACCGTGCTGAAGTACCCCTTCCGCACCGGCGACGAACTGCTGCGGCTCTCGAAGGACACCGGCCTGTCCATCTCCTCGCTGATGCTGGAGAACGAGCGGGCCTGGCGCACCGAGGACGAGATCCGCTCGGGTCTGCTGGACATCTGGCGGGTCATGCAGGCCTGCGTCTCGCGCGGCATGTCCCGCGAGGGCATCCTGCCCGGCGGTCTCAAGGTCCGCCGCCGCGCCGCGAACACCGCGCGCCAGCTGCGTGCCGAGGGCGACCCGCAGGCCCACGCGATGGAGTGGATCACCCTCTACGCGATGGCGGTCAACGAGGAGAACGCGGCGGGCGGCCGGGTCGTCACCGCGCCCACCAACGGCGCCGCGGGCATCATCCCGGCGGTGCTGCACTACTACATGAACTTCGCGGCCGGCGGCGCCACCGAGGCGGAGAAGGAGGACGGCGTCGTCCGCTTCCTCCTCGCCGCCGGGGCCATCGGCATGCTCTTCAAGGAGAACGCCTCCATCTCCGGCGCCGAGGTCGGTTGCCAGGGCGAGGTCGGCTCCGCCTGCTCCATGGCCGCGGGCGCCCTTGCCGAGGTCCTCGGTGGCACTCCCGAACAGGTCGAGAACGCCGCCGAGATCGGCATGGAGCACAACCTCGGCCTGACCTGCGACCCGGTCGGCGGTCTCGTCCAGATCCCGTGCATCGAGCGCAACGGCATGGCCGCGGTGAAGGCGGTCACGGCGGCGAAGATGGCACTGCGCGGCGACGGCAGCCACAAGGTCTCCCTCGACAAGGTCATCAAGACCATGAAGGAGACCGGTGCGGACATGAGCGTGAAGTACAAGGAGACCGCTCGGGGCGGGCTCGCGGTGAACATCATCGAGTGCTGAGAAAATAGCCCCTGATCAGGGGTTTCTCGTCTTTCAGCTCTGTCGCGGCCCTTCCCCTTGTGCGGCGATCGTCCCCGAAAGGTCCCTCCGGCAGACGGGAGGTACTCCCGCACGGTTCACCCGGCCGTCAGCGTCCGACGTCGAGCCGGTCCGTCGCCGCACCCACAGGTCCCCGCATCCTGGAAGGGTGCGGCTCCCGTTCCTCCGCACCCGCGATCTGACGGAACAGTGCCGGTACCGCGATCAGACAGGCCACGGATGCAATCGCCACCCACAGCGCCGGTGCATAGGGGGTCACGGAAGCGGTGGCCCAGGCCATGAGCGCCGGAGTGAACCCCGCGAAGAGGGTTGCGGCGATGTTGTAGCTCAGCGCCACCCCTGTCGCACGCACGGCAACCGGGAAGGCCCGGGGCAGTACGGACGGCGCGACCCCGGCGAACGCGGAGACGCCCGCGCACAGCAGGCCGTGCACGACCAGCAGCACCGGGACGGTCGGCTGGGCGTGCAACCAGAGGAGGCAGGGCAGCGGCAGCACGAGCAAGGTGAGCGCCCCGGCCACCACCACCCGCTTCGCGCCGAGCCGGTCGGCTGCGCGGCCGGCGGCCACGCAGCCCGCGATCAGGACCACATTGCCCACCAGCGATGCCAGGAACGTCTGTCGAGCGGTGAATCCCAGTCCGGTCTGCGTGCTCGCGTAATAGGTCGGCCCGTAGATGACGAATGCGTACACACAGATCGTCCACAGCACGGAGAACAGGAAGCCGGTCAGGATCTGCCCCCGGTACTCACGGACCAACCGCAGGACGGGACTTCGCTGTTCCTTCGCATCGGCGTTGTTCTGCTCGAATGCCTCCGTCTCGGGAAGTCGTCGGCGGATGTAGACGCCGACCGGGATGATCAGCAGGCCGAGCACGAACGGGAGCCGCCACGCCCAGTCGTTCACCGCTGACTCGGGGAGCACGGTGGTGATGGTGACCCCCGCGACTGCGGCAACGAGGTTGCACACCCCCATGGACCCCTGCAGCCACGCCGCGTACCGGCCCCGCCGGTCCGGCGGGGCGTGCTCGACGAGGAAGGCCGCGGCGCCCCCGATCTCCCCGCCCGCGGAGAAACCCTGCAGGAGACGGGCGACGAGGAGCAGGATCGGTGCCGCGATCCCGATGTACTCGGCGGACGGGGTGAGCGCGAGCACCAGTGTTCCGGCACCCATGGTGCCGATGGAGAGCGTCAGCGCGGCTTTGCGGCCCCTCCTGTCGCCGTACAGGCCGATCACCACGGCGCCGAGCGGGCGCGCCACGAATCCGGTACCGAACACGACGAAGGCGCCGATCATTGCCGACTGGGGATCGTCGCTCGTGAAGAAGTTGCGGGCGATGTAACCGGCGAAGAACGCGTAGACCGTGAAGTCGTACCACTCCATCGCGTTGCCGAGGGACGCCGCGACGACCGAGCGCCGGGCGACAGTGGCTGCAGCCATTGCGGTTCCGCCTCCTACACGCCGCGCACGACGGCGCGCCGGTCCAGTGACATGCGGTCCAGCGACATCAGGGTGCTCGCGAGTACGTGCACCCCCTGCTCGATGTCGGTGATCGCGGTGAACTCCTCGGGGCAGTGGCTGCGCCCGTTCACCGAGGGGACGAAGATCATGCCCATGGGCGCCAGCCGGGCCAGGTGCGCGGCATCGTGCCCCGCGCCGGAGGGCACCGCCCGCCAGGAGAGGCCGAGTGCGTCCGCGGACCGGCCGATCACGTCCTGCACCGGCTCCGCGGTGGGTACCGGGTCCTGATCAGTGAGGTGGTCGACATCCACCTGCACGCCACGGCGCCGGGCCTCCGCCACCACCTCGTCGACGATCTGCTTGCGCGCACCGCGGAGCCAGGAGCCGTCCACGCTGCGCAGTTCCGCCCACAGCCGGGCCTGATCGGTGATCACCCCCATCGAGCCGGGGCTCGACTCGATGCAGCCCGGGGTTGCCACGCCGTGCACCGGCGCCCCGCAACCGACCCGCTCGACAGTGAGCACGGCCGCAGCCGCGGAGACCAGCGCGTCGTGCCGCTCGTCCATCGCGGTGGTGCCCGCGTGTCCGGACTGGCCGGCGAAGCGCAGCAGCAGCCGGTCGATCCCGGCGATCGCGGTCACCACGCCGACGCTCGTGCCCGATCGTTCCAGCAGCGGCCCCTGCTCGATGTGCAACTCGACGTAGGCGTGCACATCGGCCGGGCGCCAGGCCTGCCGCAGCATCCGCTGTGGATCCAGTCCGAAACCGGTGACGGCGTCTCCCAGCCGGGTTCCGGCTCCATCGACGCGGTCGAAGTGCTCGGCCCGCAGCACCCCGGTGACAGCCCGGGAACCGATGCAGGAGATGCCGAAGTCATTGGCTTCCTCTCCCAGGAAGTCCACGACCGTCAGGTCATGCTCCAGCCGGGTGCCGGTCTCCCGGAACCGTTGCGCGACCTCGATCCCCGCAAGCACGCCCACGATCCCGTCGAAGCGCCCGCCCTGACTCACCGTGTCGGTATGCGACCCGGTGACCAGGGCGGGGCCCCCGCCACGGCGTCCGGGCAGCCTGCCGACGATGTTCCCGGCCGCGTCGATCACCGGGTCGAGCCCGGCGTCGGCCATCTGCCGGCGTACCCAGTCGCGGGAGGCGCGGTACGGCTCGGAGAACACCTCCCGGCTCCACCCCGGCACCGTCGAGTCGTGGAACTCGGCGAGGGCGGCGAACCGTTCGGACATGCGCTCGACATTCGGTGTGATGAGCTCCGGGTCGCTGATCATGCGCCCTGCTTCCGGCCGTCGCCGGGCGCACCACAGCGGGCGGCCACGGCAGTGTTTTCACGCATCGAGTCTCCTTGCCATCAACGTGCGTTCCGGGGCACCTGTGGTCGCCCCGGCCTGAGGAAAATTCAGATTTCGCCGCGCGCGCCCTCTGCGTCCGGCGACAGCCAGGCGCGGGACACCGCGTGCGGAAGGCCGGCGCCGATCTCGTCGACTGCGGTGCGCAGCAGCGCCAGCGGCCCGGTCACATCGGTGAGTTCGGCATGCCGGCCCACCAGGGACACCGTGCACAGGCACGAACCGGCGACGATCACCGGTACCCCGAGCGCGCTCATCCCCGGGGTCAGCCAGCCGTGCGTCACGTGGTAACCGCGTCGGCGGATACCGGCGAGCTCCTCCCGCAGGACGGCGGCGTCCGGGGTGGCGGCGGTGAACCGCTGCAGCCTGCCTTGCAGGACCTGCCGGCGCACCGCCTCCGGGGCGGTCGCCAGCAGCGGGGTCGCGCTGGCGCCCGAGTGCAGTGCGAGGACCTCGCCGGGATGCAGTGCCACGCCACCGGATCCGCCGCGCCGGGTGTCGAGGCACAGCGCCGCGGTGTGCACGCGCACGGTGAGCGCGACGTCGAGCCCGCTGTGGCGGAGCAGCCGCGTGAGCACCGGACGGGCGATGTCCACCAGGTGCTCGCTCCGGTCGACCGAGCGGTCCGTGAGCCGGTCCGTCGGCAGCAGTGCGCCGTTGACCTCTGCGAGGAACCCCGCGCTCTTCAGCAGCCGGATGTAGCGATACGCCGATGAGGTCGGGATGGCGAGTGCTTCGACCACCTCGGCCACCTGCGCCTGTCCCCGGTCCTGGATGAACTCGAGAATCCGCATTCCGCGGGCCAGGGACGACAGCTCGCCGGTCGGCGGCCGCTCGATCGTCATGGTCACCTCCGACGCACCTGCAGCCCGCGTCCCGGGGAGCCGGTGAGTCCCTTGTCGGCGTCCCAGACGACCGTGCCGCGGCTGAGCGTCAGTGCGACCCGAGCACCGGGGACATACGTGTCGTAGGGGCTCCACCCAGCGTTGGAGTGTTGGGCCGAGCCGTCGATCCGCCAGTCCTCGGTCGGGGTGAGGACGAGAATATCGGCGTCGTATCCGGGCGCGAGCCGGCCCTTGCGATGGCCGATGCCGTATCGCTCGGCCGGGTTGCTGGTGAGCGCGGCCACGACCCGGGAGAACTCCGGGCCGGCCCCGTAGCGGCGCAGGCACGCACCGAGGGTGGTGGCCACCAGCGTCTCGGTGCCCGGGGCTCCGGAATGGTTGTCCAGGATTCGCTGATGGTCCTTGAACTCCAGCGGCCAGGGAGCGTGATCGGAGGAGACGACCGCGGCCAGACCGGTACTGACCGCCCGCCACATCGCGTCCCGGCTCGCCTCGTCCCGAAGCGGTGGGTTGATCTTCAACCGGCCACGCTGCTCGACCATGTCGTCCTCGGTGAAGACCAGGTAGTGCGGGCAGGTTTCGAAGGTGATGTCGACCTCCTGCTCCCGGTACCAGCGCACCAGGTCGGCCGAGCGGCCCAGCGACAGGTGACACAGGTGCAGCGCGTTGCCCTGGTGCGCGGCGATCTCCATGGCGGTGAGCACGCCGAGCGTCTCCGACACCGGCGGCCGGGTCCTGCCGTGCACCCGGGGGTCCGACGCGTTGCGGTGGCGTTCGTCGGCCAGCAGCGCCTGGATGATCTCGTTGTTCTCGGCGTGCACGCACAGCACGGAGTCGGCCTCGCCGACCGCCTTCATCACACTCAGCAGCTCGGCGTCGCAGATGCGCGGGAACCGGAACGGGTCGGTGTCGAACAGCGACACCTTGAATCCGACCACCCCCGCGTCGACCAGTTCCTCGGCGCGGCGCCATCCCCCTCCCGGGGCGAGGGTGCCGAGCAGCGCGACGTCGACGACCGCCTCCTCCGCGACTTTCGCCAGCTTGGCGTCGAGGCGCTCGGTGGTGTGGATCGGGCCGGTCGCGTCGAAGGGCATTTCGACGATCGTGGTCACTCCGCCGACGGCCGCCGCCGACGTGGAGGCCCGCAGTCCCTCCCCGGAATGCGAGTAGGAGTGCACATGGGCGTCCACCGCACCCGGCAGCACGAAGGAGTCGCCCGCATCGATCCGCCGCGTGCCCGGGACCGGCGGTCGGCCGGGACCGACGCCGGTGATCACGCCGTCGGTGACGGCGACCCACCCGCGTTCGAAGGCGCCCTCTCCGAGTGGCACCACTCCGGTGAGGATGAGGTCGGCGTCCGGCTGGCCGTGAGTTGCTTCCATGGCAGGCAAAGGTGGCACCCTGCCGGCGGCTCGAAAACATGATTCCCGTAGATCGGGAATCATGTGGACCGCTCCGTCGCCGGGACCGACAATCGGCAACCGGTCGGACCGGATAGACCGGGTTGCGTACGGTGTGGACGAGTTTCGAAGGAAGCGGACATGGCAGAAGATTCGACAGGCCCGGACACCGAGGTCGGGGGCGGCGCGGTCCGTGGGGGCGATCAGTCGATGCGCGGCCTCGTCGAGGCCCTGGCGTGCCGCGGGGAGCTCGTCGACATCGACCGGCCGGTGGACCCGCGGTTCGAACTCGGCGGCGTGCTCGCGTTGTTGGATCGGGGCCCCGCGGTGCGGTTCACCGACGTCAGGGGCTCGGCGCTGCCTGTCGTCGGCAACGTGCTGACCGATCGCGAACGGATCGCGGCAGCGTTGGGGGTGCCGAAGTCCGGCATTCTGGACGCACTGTCCGCGGCCATCGCTTCCCGGCAACCGACCGAGGAGGTCACGGTCGCCCCGTGCCAGGAGCTCCGCTTCCCCGCGGCGGACGTCTGGCGCGAGGTCGTCACGCCCACATTCTTCGAGAAGGACTCCGGCGGGTACATCACCGCGGGAATGATCGTCGCCCACGATCCGGTCACCGGTCACCGCAACGCCTCCTACGCACGGATCAAGCCGCTGGAGCAGACGACAGGGTTCGTCGGGATCGCCCCCAACCACCATCTCAGCGCCCTCGCGCGCTCGGCGGCGACCGCGGGAGGCGGCCTGCCCGTCGCGGTCACGCTGGGCACCCACCCCGCCATCCAGCTGGCGGCGTGCTTCTATCTCGGGCTCGGGGACGACGAATTGGAGCACGCGGGTCACCTGCTGGGCGAGCCCGTCCGAGTCGTCAGGGCCACGACGAGCGACGTGCTCGTGCCCGCCGACGCGGAGGTGGTCATCGAGGGTGTGCTGCGGGTCGACCGACCGGTCCACGAGGGCCTGGTGAGCGAATACCACGGCATGTACGAGGACTACGGCGACGGATGCACCCTCGAAGTCACCGCGGTGACCAGGCGGGCCGACGCCTCGGTCCAGGTGATCCTCCCGGGCCTCGCCGCCGAGCACTCCTTCCTCGGTGCGCTGCCGATCGCCGCCGGCCTGCGGCATGCGCTGCGCGGATTCGGCTGTCGGGCCACCGATCTCGCGGTGACTCTCTCCGGAGGTGGGCGCGTGGACGTCGTCGTCGCTCTCCCTCCGGAACAGCGGAAGCAGGCCAAACGCGCGATCCTCGGCTGCTTCGCCGCCGTGAGCATGATCAAGCAGGTGACCGTCGTCGACTCGGACGTCGACGTCTGGGACGCCGAACACGTCCAGTGGGCCCGCACCAGCCGGATGCGCTGGGAGCGGGACCTCGTCCTGGTGCCGGCCGTCCCGTGCGACCGCAACGTACCCATGCAGCAGGACGGCACCGTGACGAAGGTCGGCATGGACGCGACGGCGAAGCCGGGCGACCGCGCGGCGGGAAACGAGCTCGCCGTCCCGCCGCGCGAAACAATGGACCGGGTGCACGGGTGGTTGACGAGCGACGGCCTTGGCGGCAAGGTGCGGCCGACCCCGGTGCTCTGGGGCGATCTCCACGGCGCACACGAAGGTGGCCGATAAACCGGCGACGCGTCGCCGCCTTCGGCGGGAAGGGAACGACCTGATCGGCAAAGGGCACGAGGTCGAGCCACCGGGCCGGGTCGTGGCCGCGCTCACCGGAGTCGGCCCGGCAAGTCACGTGGCTGCCTCCAAGGGTGGTGCGATGCCACCGATACAGGAGTCGCGATACCGGCCTGTCCCATCGGCCCGGACGGACCGGCGCGTCCCGTAGCACCGCCCGCCGCCCGGTCAATTCGGCCCGGCGAAGATCGACGCCGGCGGGATCAACGCGGTGCTCCGCCCCTCCGCATCGAGGATGTGGCCACCCCGCTTGTACGTCCGGAGGCTGACGAATCGGTCCGCGATGACGATGGACGGGAGCTCGCGGACCAGCGCGGCCTCGAAGGGCGCGATCTCGGCGGTACTGCGGAACCACATCGTCAGCAGCATGTTCGACGGTCCGGTGATCGCTTCCAGGACCCGGCACTTCGGAATTCTGCCGAGCATCTCGCCGGCCCGGTTCACCTCGTCCGGCGGCACCGAGATCATGAACGTGGTCGGGACGATCGGCCCGACCAGGGCGTTCGCGCCTTCACAGCGCAGGGCGATCCGGCCGGAATCGATCATCTTCGCTACGCGGCGCCGGGCAGTGGGTCCGGTCGTTCCGCACCGGTCGGCGAGGTCCGTCCAGGGCAGCCGCCCGTCGTGCGACAGCGCCTCGAGCAGAAGTCGGTCGAGATCGTCGAGCGAAGGTCCTGACCTGCGAGGCGCCCCGGCCTGCGGCCGTGTCAGCAGGGCGGACTGCTGCAGGTCCAGCGCCTGCACCCGCCATCGCGACCCCTCCCGATAGGTCGCCAGCGCGACGAGCGTTGTCACAGAGACGATCCCGCCGATGGTCTCGATCCGTTCACTCAGCAGTCGGTCCAGGTCGTCGAGGCTCGGCGCGAAGGCGTCGACCAGGAAGTCCGCCCCGCCCGACGTCGCGGACACCGAGACCACGGCGGGCTCGGCGATCAGCGCTGCGACGACATCGCGCTTGGCATGCGGCCGGCATCTGACAACCAGGAACGCCGCACACCCGTAGCGGACGAACGCCGGACCCGGTCCGATCGCAATCCAGGCCAGGCCGCGCTCGGACAACGCACTCCACTTCCTGGCCAACGTCTTCGGCGAGTGGCACAGCGCCCCGGCCAGCTCGGCCCAGTCGGCGCGAGGGTTCAGCTGGAGCGCATCGATGAGCGAGATATCGAGTTCCGACCCGGGGTGAGTGTTCATATCGGGCAGTCTGGCGCTCCGTTGTGTCAAATATGGGCCAGTTGACGAATTGAGTGATGCGCGTCACCCACAGTGTGGAGCGGGCCGCCCAAGCACCCAGGTTCCCAACGCCATCGAAGTCGAGGTCAATGATGCGGACAAAGCCACCACAGCGGGAGCAACCGGTCGCGCAGCAGCACACTCCTGTCAAGGTGCTCCTGGGCTCGATGGCCCTCGTCGAGCTGCTGAGCGGCGTTACCCAGGGCTACCTCACGCCGCTCCTGCCCTCGCTCGGCGGCGCCCTGGGCATCACCGACGCGGGACAGACCCGGATCTACCTGCTGTCCCAGCTCGCCTTCGCCGTGTGGACGCCACTGCTCGCCAAGCTCGGCGACACATACGGCCACCGCCTCTTCCTTCGGGTGTCCATCGCGCTCGTCACCGTCGGATCCCTGCTGATGGCGGCCTGGCCGAGCCAGCTCACGATCTCCGTCGGCGTCGTGCTCCAGGCCGCCGTCGTCGGCTTCATGCCCCTGCTCATCGGCATCCTGCGGCACCGGGCACCGGAGCACCGCCGCTCCGGGGTCGGCCTCCTCGTCGGCGCGCTGACCGCCTCGGTGGGCGTCGGCGGCGTCATCTCGGGCACGCTCAGCGAGCGCTCCGCGGACCTGGGTCTGTGGGTTGCGGTGCCGTTCGCGGTCCTGGCCGTCATCGCGGGCCTGCTGCTCCCGGACGGGGCTCCGCCCACCGGCGAGCGCCTGCCGCTCGGAGCGTTCGCGCTGCTGGCGCTCGGCCTCGTCGGCGTGGTGGCCGCGCTCTCTCTCGGCGGCAGCTGGGGCTGGACCTCGGCCCGCACGGTCGGCTCGATGGCCGGGGGGCTGCTCGCCCTGGCCGCGTGGATCGCTGTCGAGGCGCGAGCGGCGACCCCGCTCGTCAACCTGCGGATGCTGGTCGATCCACCCGTAGCCATCGTCTCGGGGGTCACGTTCTGCCTGGCGTTCTCCACCATCGGTTTCTTCGGCGCGAACGCCGTCTTCCTGGGCTCCTCGCCCGACAAGGCCGGGTTCGGGCTGGCCTACGGGCCGCAGGCGATCGCACTGGTCGCGCTCGCGCTCAACGTCTTCGCCCTCGGCAGTTCCCTCTCCACCGCGACGCTGCTGCGCAGGTTCGGCGAGCGCCGCACACTCGCGCTCTCCGGCGTCGTCATCGCCGCGTCGTTCCTGAGCCTGTTGGCGTGGCACCACACGGCGCCGCAGTATCTCGCCGCGATCGCGCTGCTCGGCCTCGGCTTCGGCGGCTACCAGGCCTCGACCCGCGCGCTGTGCGTCGAGTGCGTCCCGGAGAAGGAGACCGCCATGGCGGCGGGCATCAACGAGCTCGCGCTGTCGTTCGGCGCGGCAATCGGGGCGTCCGTCGTGGGCGCGATCATGTCGGCCCACCAGACCTCGGCGGGCGTGACCCCGCACGCGTACACCTGGCTGTGGTCCGTATGCGCCGGTGTCGCGATTGTCGGCGCGGGCTTGGGCCTGTGCTACCGCAAGCGGGAGGAGTCCCGGTGAACACCGAACACGCCGGCGTGCCGGCCGACATGGCGGCCGCGATCGCGCATGCAGTCGACCGCTGGTCCGACGGGCTCGTAGAGCTCAGCCACAGCCTGCACCGGGAACCGGAACCGGCATTCGCGGAGCATCGGTCCTGCGCCAAGATCGCCGACCTCGTCGCGGCCGCCGGGTTCGCCGTCGAGCGGGGCGTCGGCGGTCTGGACACGGCGTTCACCGCCACGCGCGGGACCGGCGACCTGACGATCGGCTTCTGCGCCGAGTACGACGCCCTGCCCGGGATCGGACATTCCTGCGGGCACAACGTCAACGGCGCCGCCGCGACCGGCGGCGCGCTGGCCCTGGCCGCGGTCGCCGACGAGCTGGGCATCCGCGTCAAGCTCATCGGCACGCCTGCGGAGGAAGCCGGAGGCGGCAAGGCGATTCTCCTGCGGGCCGGTGTTTTCGACGATGTCGCCGCCGCGATGATGGTCCACGCCGGCGGGCAGGACGAGGTCGACGGTTCCTCACTGGCGATGGCCCAGTGGACCGCGAACTACACCGGCCGGCCCTCCCACGCCGCGACCGCCCCGTGGGAGGGCGCGAACGCGCTCGACGCGATCTCGGTGGCTTACCACGCGGTCGGGCTGTTGCGGCAGCAACTCGAGCCGGGGCTGGTCGTCTCCTTCATCGTCACCGAGGGCGGCCAGGCGCCCAACGTCATTCCCGCGCATACGCAGGCGGCGGTGGAGATCCGGGCCGGCTCGGTGACCCGGCTGCGCCGGGCGCAGGCCCGGGTCCGGGCCTGTCTGGAGGCCGGCGCGCTCGCCACCGGGACGGAGCTGGAAATCACCCCGTGCGGGGAGGAGTTCGCCGACCTGCGGCAGGACGAGTTCATGACCGGCGCTTATGTCCGGGCGCTCAAGGCCCTGGGGCGGATCCCGGTGTCGCGCGCGGGTGAGCACATCGCGTCGACCGACATGGGCAACGTTTCGCAAGTGCTGCCGGCGATCCACCCGACCATCGGCTACGAGGTCGGCGACGCCGCCCACCACACGGCCGAGTTCGCGGAGCACGGAGCGTCGCCCTCCGCCGACTCGGCGGTGCTCGCCGGGGCTGCGGCAATGGCGCTGGCAGGAGCGGAGCTTGCACGCGATCCCGAGCAGCGGGCCCGGCTGCTCGACGGGGTGAGGGGGCGACTGAGCAGCGTCGGGTCCGATCCCGGTGCGGAGGTCGGACATCGGTAGTGCACCTGCCGACGGCTCGCCCAGCGGCCCTCCGTCCACGACCTGGTCACCCGGTTCGATTACGTCACCGACCCCGGCAGGATCGTCATCGGCCTCTCCGCCGCCCATATCTGGGACGCCTCCTCCGTCGCCGCGCTGGACACCGTCACCGCCAGGTACGAGCAGCGCGGCAAGACCGTCGAGATCATCGGCCTGAACCAGCCGAGCGCGGAGATCCACCAGCCCCTCAGCGGCGAACTCACCGGCGGTCACTGACCCCGGGTACCACGGGTGCCGGCCGTCACGGCGCCGGCCGGCCCCGCAACGTCACCCCGTACCTCGTGCGCAGGCGGGTGATCTCCCACCACGCCACGGCCGAGACCGAGGCCGGGCCGCCGATCAGGGCGCAGACCCGGACGAGCGGCGGGCCCGGCGGCATTCCGGCCATGGCCAGGTTGATCACCGCCAGCTCCCACACCAGCACACCGGTCAGCAGGGCCGGAAGCGCGGCGTGCACCTCGGAGGTGCCGAACACGGTGCGGACCACCGTCGTGGAGGCGAAGCAGACGAAGAACAGCATCCACACCACCGGAGCGAGCAGGGCCAGCCTGATGAGCGGCCCGAACAGGTAGTGATCGAAGTTCTGGCCGAGGAACACCTCCCCCACGAAGAGCAGGGGCACCGCCGTGAACGCGGCGAAGTACCACAGGGCCGAGCGCACGGCGGGGCGCAGCCGGGTCCGCATGCCCGGCCTCTCGGCCGGTGGTGCGATCCGGAACAGGACCAGGATCACCAGGGGCGTGGTGAGGAGCAGCAGCCACGGTGTGACGGCGAGCCGCAACGTGTACTGCTCCTGGATCTCCGCGAAGTCCGACGCGGTGCCGTAGACGACGAGGATCAGACAGGAGGTGACCAGCGCGGCCCAGGCCCTGACCTTCTGCACGCGCGTCACCTGCGGGTCCAGGACGCGACGGTGGGTGTGCGGAGGGAATCTCAGGTGCGCCTGCCTGCGGGCCGACCGGGCCAGCGGATAGGCCAGGACCGGCAGGAGCAGGGGCCAGAAGCAGAACAGGATCGCGGCCCACGCGCAGCCGTGGACGGGCAGCCGTCGCAGCAGCTCCATCAGCGGGGGCCAGTCGCCCTCGCGGAACTGCTGCCACAGCGAACGGGGCGGCAGGTACGGGGGGTGGTGCGGAAATCCCGGCCCCGGGTAGGGCCCCGGGTACGGATTCGGATGCGGCCCCGGGTACGGATGGGGGCCGGGCTGCGGCGGCACGCCCGGTGGCGGTGACTGGCCCCCGTTCGGCGGCCACGTCGGGCCGTACGGGTTCTGTCCCCCGAAAGTCACGCCGGTTTCCCTCCTACGAAGCGGGGTGGATGTGCTGTGGAACGGTCACGAGGCAGGCGAGGCCCGCTTCGGCGCGGGAGCCCGCTTCAGCTCAGGTGCACCGGCAGCGATTCGATGCCGTACACGATGGACAGCTTGCGGAAGGCCAGGTCCTGGGGCGGGACGGCGAGCCGCATCGCGGGGAACCGCCGGGCCAGGGCCGGGTAGGCCGTGCGCAGTTCCATCCGGGCCAGTTCGGCGCCGATGCAGCGGTGGATGCCGTGGCCGAAGGCGAGATGGCCGGCCGAGGGAGTGCGGTGCGGGTCGAAGCGCCCGTCGTCCGTGACGTACGCGGCATCGCGGTTGGCAGCGCTCAGCGAGCAGAGCACCATGTCGCCCCGGGGAATGACCACTCCGCCGATCTCGATGTCCTCGCGGGCGAACCGGGGGAAGGCGATCTGCACCGCGGAGAGGTAGCGCAGCACCTCCTCGACGAAGGGGGCGGTCATGGTGTCGTCGTTGCGTATTCGCTCCAGGACGTCCCCGTTCTGCAGCAGCACGAGGGAGCCGAGGGCGATCGTGCTGGCGGTCGTCTCGAAGCCGCCGGTGAGCACCCCGTCGGCGAGGCCGGCGAGTTCCTCGTCGTCGACGTTGTCGCCGTGCTCCCGCACGATCATGCCGAGCAGACCGTCGCCCGGCTTCCGGCGCTGTGCCTCGACGACGCCCCTGAAGTACTCCAGCGACTCCGACATCGCGCCGAAGGGCGCGGTCGTTCCGGCGAAGAGGTCGAAGCGGTCCATGGCGAGCTGCTGGAAGTCGTCGCGGTCCTCGTACGGCACGCCGAGCAACTCACAGATCGTGAGGGAGGGGATCGGCAGCGCGAACTCCTGCACCAGGTCGACCGGGCCCCGGGCGGCTTCCATCGCGTCGAGGCGTTCCGCGACGATGGCATCGATCCTGGGGGTGAGTCGCCGCAGCCGGCGCATCGTGAACTCCGGGGTCAGGATGCGGCGCAGTCGCGTGTGCACGGGAGGATCGTTGAACCCGAGTCCGCCGGGACTCTGTTCGGCGGCCACCCCGGCGTTCGTCGCGAGGTGCGCGAAGTCGGTGCTGAATCCGTCGGCCGAGCCGAGGACGGCCTTCGACTCCTCGTAGCCGCTGACCACCCAGGCGTCCATGCCGAACGGCAGCGAGACCTTGTGCACCGGCCGCTTCGCCCGGGTCCTGGCCAGTTTGTCCACCGGGTCGAGGCCGTCCCTGCGCAGCATCATCAGCAGGTCGTCGGGGAGCAGCCTGACCGTCGAGGACCCGATCCCGTACTTCTGGATCCTGGACAGGTAGCTGCGCCCGATCCGGGCGGTGATCCGAGAGCGGAACGTAGTAGTCAATCTGCACTCCATGAGTCGTCGCGCGGTCCGCACACACGGTGCGGACGTGAAACAGCTGTGCAGCAGGCGCGGATGTGGATAGTGGCCGGCGGCGACACGGCTTGTGCCAAACGGCATTCTGTCTCAGAGCGTGAGCAATCAGCGCCCCGGCGGCACCAGATCCGTCCTGCGGCGATCGGACAGCCACGGCCGGTGATCGTGCGCGCACCGTGCAGGATCGCCTGAAGGTCTGCGGGTGCCCGGCCACTGCGGAACGGCTACCGGCCCCCCACGACCGGGTCAGGTGCTCCGCGTTCGGCTCTCCTTGCCCGCGCCGGACCCACCGGTGACTCTGTCACAGCCTCTCAACAGCACCAGGGGCCCCAATTGCCTCCAGCCCCGGCGAGTTGATAGGCATAGCGAGACATTTGTTCGCCCAGCTCGGCAGGAGCACCGGCATGAAGTTCGACATGGGGGCGCAGGTTCTGACGAATCTGTCGTCGAAGTCGCGTGGGTCGAGTGATGACCTGGGTACGTTGATTCGTCAGCTGTTGCAGGCGGCGGCGCCGTTGGAGGGGAAGTTCAACGGTGCGGGCCGTGCGGCGTTCGATTCGTTCAAGGGTCGTTCGGACGAGATCACGGCGGCGTTGAACGGTTCGCTCTCGGCTCTTCTCGGTGGTCAGTCGGGGATGGAGCAGGCGTTCGGTTCGGGTGATCAGGAGCAGGGTGACAACGCGCGGCAGCAGATGTCGGCGGCGAACTTCGACGCGGCGCGCTTCGGCGGCCGGTGACAACGGGGAGTTGGGTTTCTGATGGCTGGTGACGGTGACCGTCGTTCGTACGACATCGGTGCGTCCGCGGACGCGCAGGGCAACATCCAGGTGGTGATCGGGCGTCTGGAGGAAGTGATCGCGGCGCGGGACGGTCAGGTGAAGGCGGCGATGGCGGACTTCGCGGCCGATGGTGTGGCGGACGAGTACCACGGCAAGGAACTGCGGTGGAACCGTTCCTCGCAGGAGGTCAAGAACATCATCCAGCTGCTGAAGACGACGCTGGAGAAGAACGACGGCACGGCGCAGCACACGATCACGCGCGCGAAGGCTGCGGTCGACAACATCGGCTGAGTTGTTCCTGATCGGCTGTCATTGATTGATTGGTTCACGGGGGTGTGCCGGTGACTGGGTGGGATCTGAAGCCGCAGGGTATTCAGGGTGTGCTGAAGACGACGGGTGAGGTCGCGTCGAAGATTCAGACGTACGCGACGTCGTACGGGGATCATCTGTCGTCGGCGGCGTCGAGTGCGGGCACGATCACCGCCGAGGGCGGCGGTGGTGGCGGTGGCAAGGGCGGGGAGCAGGCCGTGGGTGGTCTGGTCGCGTTGGCGTTGTCGCAGTTCGCGGAGCACACCACTCCGGATCTGAAGTTCATCGCGGGGCGGGCGGGGAAGTCGCTGACCGGTGCGGTGGACGCCACGACCGCGTACCTGAACGGTGACCTGGACATGGCCGCCGAGGCGCAGCGCAAGGCGTTGGGTGCGGTGGATCTGGATCCGAAGAGGCCGGGGGTGCAGTCGCGGTGATCAAGCCCGAGGCGATTCCGCAGTACACGGGTGATCTGGGTCAGCTGGAGAAGGATCATGCGAGTCTGACGGCGGATGCGGGTCATGTCCGGGACACCGGTTCGTCGGTCCATACGCATTTCCAGGCGTTGTCGGCGTATTACAAGGCTCCTGAGGCGGAGCGGTTGTTCGCGTCGACGAAGCCGGTGCAGGACCGGGCGGACGGGTTCGCGGACGATCTGGAGAAGGTCGCTTCGTCGTTGTCGGACTATGCGGCGGAGATCCGTCCGCTGGTCACGAAGCTCACGCGGCTGAAGGCGGACGCGACGACGTTCGTGAACGACAACAAGGACGACGACGACTGGGAGTACGACGGGGACAAGGTCGAGGAGCACAATCAGCTCCGCGACGACATCACCGCGACGGTCGCGGCGTTCTGGGCGGCGGAGCGGACCTGTCACAACAAGATCACCGCGTTGTTCGGCGGGACGCAGATGGTCGCCGGGGACGGGTCCGAGCGCAAGGACCAGTACGGGTTCGACGCGGACGATCTGAAGAACGCGAAACTTCCCTGGGGCGACCCGGTCGAGGAGAAGCACCACTGGTACGAGGTCGGTCACTGGGTCAAGTCGTTCGTGTGGGACGGGCTGATCGTCGACGGGATCTGGGGCACCATCAAGGGCCTGGGCACCCTCGTCGGGTTCGGTGGCTGGGACGCGATGGGGCAGGCCTGGAAGGGCCTGGCCCAGCTCGCGACCGGCCTCGCGATCAGCACGATCCCCGGCGCCTCGACCCTGTTCTGGACGCTGCCCGACGACAAACTCCCCTCCTGGCTGCGTGACTCGCGCACCGCGATGAAGGAGACCGGCAAGGCCCTGGTCGCGTGGGACGAGTGGGGCAAGAACCCCGGCCGGGCGGCCGGGGCCGTCACGTTCAACGTCCTGACGACCGTGTTCACCGGGGGCGCCGGCGGTGCCGCCGCGGGAGCCGGGAAGGCCGGAGCGGTCGCGAAGGTGCTGTCCGTCGCGGGCAAGGCCGGCAAGGTCATCGACCCGATGACCTATATCGCCAAGGGCGCCGGTGCGGGCCTGTCGAAGATCGGTGACATCACCAAGGGCCTCAAGGGCATCGGCAACATCGAGATCCCCAAACTCCCCGACGACGCGATCACCCTGCCCGAGGGCTCCCTCAAGCTTCCCGACGGCACCGTCCACCTCCCCGACGGCGCCCCGATCCCCGAGGGCGGCGTCAAACTCCCCGACGGCAACATCAAGTTCCCCGACGACGCCCCCCTCCTGCCCGAGAACACCACCAAACTCCTCACCCACACCGACGTCCCCGTCCAGTACTTCGACCACGACGGCAACCTCCTCGACGAACACGGCGACATCGTCCAGAAGGCCGAGGACGCACCCGTCGAGCCCTCACCCGACGTCCCGCACACCGACAACCCGCACACCAGCACCCCGCACACGGACACCCCGCACACCAACACCCCGGTCAAGGAACCGGCCCTGGTCGGCGTGGGCGCCCACACCGCGGACAACGTCGCGCACGCCGGCGCCAACGCGGGCGACAACATCACCCACCTCGGCAGCGACCTCGCCGACACCGGCCGCATCGGCGACGACCTCCCCGGCAGCCACACCGGCGACCACCTCCCCGGCGGCCACGCGGGCAACCACCTCCCGGGCGGAAACGCAGGCAACCACCTCCCGGGCGCAGGAGTGGGCGACCACCTCCCCGGCGGCCACGCCGACGACCTCGGCCACCACCCCACCGCCGGCCACGAACCACCCACCAACAACCACACCGGCGGACACGGCGACGGACCCGGCAGCCACAACGACGGCGGACACGGCAGCGGCGGACACGACGGACCGGGCAACCACAGCGACGGTCCCGGCAACCACAGCGACGGACCGGGCAACCATGGCGACGGTCCGGGCACCGGCGGCGACCACGCCCCCGACAACCCCGGCGGCCACAGCGACGGGACCGGCTTCCCCGAGGAACACGTCAACAGCCTCGACCACCCGCCATCGGAACCGTTGTCCACGGTCAGGCCGGACGGCGCACGTTATATCGATGAGCCCTCCGCGCATGCGGGGCAGGTTTACGACGAGATCCGGGCCACCCCCGACTCGGTGGACCTTCCGGAGATCTCCAGGAACACCGGCATCGATGAATCCGTTCTGCAACGGGTCAAGACGCACCTGTTCCGTACCGAGCACGTGGTCGTCGCGGAGAAGGGGGTCGCCCGGGAGGGGCTCTTCACCCCGCGCGATGACATCGGCGATCTTTGGCAGGCGGCCGGGCAGCGTAGCCTGGACGCAGACGAGGCGCTCAAACTCCAGCGCCTTGTAGCTCATGAATACATGGAAAGCCACCTCATGGAAGCAGGGCTCCCCTACATATTCGACCACCCGCAGTCATGGACGGTCGACATGGTGAACGGTGTCCCTGACGGCCACTACCGCGCCTGGCCCGACAGCTGGGTGGACGCGGGAGCTCACGAGCTCACAGTGAGCGAGCGCAGGGGCGGGTTCGCGCAATGGGAAGGGCTCGGGCTCGATGCGCCGAAGATTGAACTGGCGCCCGACCTCTCAAACATCAACGAGGTGATGGAGGCTGCCTTCCAGGAGCTCCGTTCGAAGGGACTGGACCTGAAATGACCGATGGATCGACACTCGCCCTGCTGGAAAGGCTGCGTACAGCCGACTGGTCCGGCGATTGGGATCACGCCTTCGAACACGCGCAGTCCCGCCGTCTGCTGATGCACGAGTACCTTCGACGTTCCGCTCTGTGGGCCCAGGCATACGGAGCCGAGGCCGACTGGCCCTTCTTCGACGTCACTCAGTACATCGACAAGGAGTTCCGGCTCCCACCGGCACTTGCCACGGAGCTCGACGAGTGCCTCAAGAAGGTCGCATACGGCGCCCGGAAGACCTGCGGGGCGGCCGTACGATTTGCGGAGCTCCGCGCACAGGGCAGCATCGCGACGCCCGACCTGCCCGACCTCTACGAGCCCCTGATCCTCTTCTACGAGCGGGGCGGCGAGTTCCTTCAGGACGGGGCCGGATTCCTCGACCTGACCGGTGTGTCCATCAAGCCCCGCAGCCTTCAGAACCACCTCGCGGACCTGCCCTTCCTCACCTTCGACGGGCGCACGCTGGACGCCCTGGACGCCAAGGGACGGATCTCCTACCACGCGACAGCCGACCGTTCGGGGCCCGTCCTGCGACGGCGTCTGCTCAAGGCCGCGGAGCAGCGCGACGAGGTCTTCACGCAGGACCTGCGCTGGGAGCCGACGGACCTGCTCCAGCTCTCCGACGAGAAGAAGACCGATGTTGTCTACACGCAGATCGGCGACATCGAAGCGGCCGAGCTCATCCAGTCGGCCATCCGGGGCTCCTCCCGCACCTGACGCGTTGCGGCCGATGGCGAGGTCGAGGAGCGGTCGGCCGATGCCGGCCGGGGACGGGCTACGAAAGGACAGCGAACCGTCGCGGGCCGCCCCTGAGCGGCTGCGGGCCATCGCCTGCGACGATCTGGACTCGACCTTCGCCCACGATCGTTCACGCGCGCTGCTGATGCGTGAGCACATGCGCCGTGCGGCTCTGTGGGCGCACGCCTGCGGCACCGAGGAGGGCCGGCCGTTCTTCGACGCCGGCGAGTACGTCGACCCCGGCGGCCGGGTCACCTACTACGCGAAGATCAGTGAGGGCTTTCCCCGGAACAGCCCGCGCGGGATCCTCCGGCGCCGCACCATCGGCCGGGAAGCGGAAACGCACGACGAGGCGTTCACCCGGAATCTCCGCTGGGAACCCACCGAATACCTCCGGTTGTATGCGCTCGGCCACAACGAGATCGACCATGTCGAGATCACCGAGATCGAAGCCGCCGCGTTCATCGAATCGACGACGAAAAGGCTCGCCGGATCCTGATGACCCGCCGGGTCCGCAGGCGATCACCAGGCCACGGATACGGCGATCGAATGATCGCCGCTCAAATCGTGCGCAGGGAGTGAAGATCGACCGAAGATCCTCGGGAGCCCCGCCGAGCCGGGAGGGCTCCCCTTCCCCCGCGGCCCGGTCATGTACTTGGTTCTCACACGTCATAGCCTGCGTCGTGCTTCGGTAGCCCTGTCACAGCCTGTCCACAGCCCCGAGGTCCTCGATTGCTTCAGCACCCCGGAGTTGATAGGGATGGTCAGCACATTTGTTTGCACAGGCTCAGCAGGGGGATTGAATGAAGTTCGACATGGGGGCGCAGGTTCTGACGAATCTGTCGTCGAAGTCGCGTGGGTCGAGTGATGACCTGGGTACGTTGATTCGTCAGCTGTTGCAGGCGGCGGCGCCGTTGGAGGGGAAGTTCAACGGTGCGGGCCGTGCGGCGTTCGATTCGTTCAAGGGTCGTTCGGACGAGATCACGGCGGCGTTGAACGGTTCGCTCTCGGCTCTTCTCGGTGGTCAGTCGGGGATGGAGCAGGCGTTCGGTTCGGGTGATCAGGAGCAGGGTGACAACGCGCGGCAGCAGATGTCGGCGGCGAACTTCGACGCGGCGCGCTTCGGCGGCCGGTGACAACGGGGAGTTGGGTTTCTGGTGGCTGGTGACGGTGACCGTCGTTCGTACGACATCGGTGCGTCCGCGGACGCGCAGGGCAACATCCAGGTGGTGATCGGGCGTCTGGAGGAAGTGATCGCGGCGCGGGACGGTCAGGTGAAGGCGGCGATGGCGGACTTCGCGGCCGATGGTGTGGCGGACGAGTACCACGGCAAGGAACTGCGGTGGAACCGTTCCTCGCAGGAGGTCAAGAACATCATCCAGCTGCTGAAGACGACGCTGGAGAAGAACGACGGCACGGCGCAGCACACGATCACGCGCGCGAAGGCTGCGGTCGACAACATCGGCTGAGTTGTTCCTGATCGGCTGTCATTGATTGATTGGTTCACGGGGGTGTGCCGGTGACTGGGTGGGATCTGAAGCCGCAGGGTATTCAGGGTGTGCTGAAGACGACGGGTGAGGTCGCGTCGAAGATTCAGACGTACGCGACGTCGTACGGGGATCATCTGTCGTCGGCGGCGTCGAGTGCGGGCACGATCACCGCCGAGGGCGGCGGTGGTGGCGGTGGCAAGGGCGGGGAGCAGGCCGTGGGTGGTCTGGTCGCGTTGGCGTTGTCGCAGTTCGCGGAGCACACCACTCCGGATCTGAAGTTCATCGCGGCGCGGGCGGGGAAGTCGCTGACCGGTGCGGTGGACGCCACGACCGCGTACCTGAACGGTGACCTGGACATGGCCGCCGAGGCGCAGCGCAAGGCGTTGGGTGCGGTGGATCTGGATCCGAAGAGGCCGGGGGTGCAGTCGCGGTGATCAAGCCCGAGGCGATTCCGCAGTACACGGGTGATCTGGGTCAGCTGGAGAAGGATCATGCGAGTCTGACGGCGGATGCGGGTCATGTCCGGGACACCGGTTCGTCGGTCCATACGCATTTCCAGGCGTTGTCGGCGTATTACAAGGCTCCTGAGGCGGAGCGGTTGTTCGCGTCGACGAAGCCGGTGCAGGACCGGGCGGACGGGTTCGCGGACGATCTGGAGAAGGTCGCTTCGTCGTTGTCGGACTATGCGGCGGAGATCCGTCCGCTGGTCACGAAGCTCACGCGGCTGAAGGCGGACGCGACGACGTTCGTGAACGACAACAAGGACGACGACGACTGGGAGTACGACGGGGACAAGGTCGAGGAGCACAATCAGCTCCGCGACGACATCACCGCGACGGTCGCGGCGTTCTGGGCGGCGGAGCGGACCTGTCACAACAAGATCACCGCGTTGTTCGGCGGGACGCAGATGGTCGCCGGGGACGGGTCCGAGCGCAAGGACCAGTACGGGTTCGACGCGGACGATCTGAAGAACGCGAAACTTCCCTGGGGCGACCCGGTCGAGGAGAAGCACCACTGGTACGAGGTCGGTCACTGGGTCAAGTCGTTCGTGTGGGACGGGCTGATCGTCGACGGGATCTGGGGCACCATCAAGGGCCTGGGCACCCTCGTCGGGTTCGGTGGCTGGGACGCGATGGGGCAGGCCTGGAAGGGCCTGGCCCAGCTCGCGACCGGCCTCGCGATCAGCACGATCCCCGGCGCCTCGACCCTGTTCTGGACGCTGCCCGACGACAAACTCCCCTCCTGGCTGCGTGACTCGCGCACCGCGATGAAGGAGACCGGCAAGGCCCTGGTCGCGTGGGACGAGTGGGGCAAGAACCCCGGCCGGGCGGCCGGGGCCGTCACGTTCAACGTCCTGACGACCGTGTTCACCGGGGGCGCCGGCGGTGCCGCCGCGGGAGCCGGGAAGGCCGGAGCGGTCGCGAAGGTGCTGTCCGTCGCGGGCAAGGCCGGCAAGGTCATCGACCCGATGACCTACATCGCCAAGGGCGCCGGTGCGGGCCTGTCGAAGATCGGTGACATCACCAAGGGCCTCAAGGGCATCGGCAACATCGAGATCCCCAAACTCCCCGACGGTTCGGTGCAGTTGCCCGACGGTCGCCTCCTGGAGCCCAACGGCAACCTGGTCACTCCGAACGGCGTGATCGACACGACCCCGATCCCGCACGACACGGTCCCCCATACATCGGGGCTGCCGTCGTCCTGGCAGATACAGCAGCCGGTGCCGTCGGGAGTTCACGCGGGAGGCGGCTTCGACCACGTACCGGGCGGAGCACCCGGCCACGTACCGAACGGATCGTTCGGCCCCGCCCCAGCACACTTCGACCCGGCGAGCCACGTACCCGGCGGAACACCCAACCACGTACCGAACGGATCCTTCGGCCCCGCCCCAGCACACTTCGACCCGGCGGGCCACGTACCCGGCCATGTCCCGGGCGGCGTCGGCGGTCACGTCCCCACCGACCACTTCCCGACGGGCGCGGGGCACGACATTCCTGGCCACACGGCTCCGGGGCACGACCTGCCCACGGGCGCGCACGGACCGGGCCACGACGTACCCGGCAGCAACCCGCACACGACGGACGCTCCGCACACCCCGGGCCACGACGGACCGGGCGCGCACGGGCACGACGGTTCACACGGCGGCGGGCACGACGGGTCGCACAGCGGCGGGCACGCGGACGACGCGGCCGCGCACGGCGACGACGCGGCGCACGTCGGTGACCACGGCGGGCATGTCGACCCGCACGGCGCCGCCGGTGACGCGCTGCACGGCGCCGACGACGCGACGACGGCCGGGCATCACGGTGCGGACGGGCCGGGCGGCGGGGGTGCGGGTGATGGCTTCAAGTACACCCCGCACGTTTCCGCGGACGACTTCGATGATCTCCCGACTGCCGAGAAGCACGCGGTCGCGGCAGCCGAACTGACGGACGGTACCGTTCCGTTCGCCGACAACAAGGCCGCGATCGCATACGGTCGGAACCACTGGAACGACTATGTGGACAACTTGGACCCGTCCGCGAAACAAGCCCTTCGGGACTACACGGGTGAGACGTTCCCCTCCTACCACGACATGAACGGCTACCTGAGGGGTACCGAGGGCTACGGTCCCAGCGCCGCGGTGACGCACGACATCGCCGAGATGGACCGAGTTCTGTCCACCCGTGCCGTGCCCGACGACATCATGGTCGTCCGGGGTACTGGTCTGGGTCACCTCAAGCTGGACTCCCCATTCGACATGCTGGGCCAGACGTACCCGGACAAGGGGTACACCTCGACCTCCCTCGGTAACCACCCGGTGTCCGGCTTCGCCGGCAAGGAGGCGATCCTGCACCTCCGCGTGCCGAAGGGGACGCCCGCCCTGTGGCTGGAGAAGGTCTCGAAGTTCGATGTGGAGGAGCGGGAACTGCTCCTGGCCCGCGGTTCCGAATTCAAGGTGACCCGTGTCTTTATGGACAATGGTCAGGTCCAGGTCTATGGGGAAGTCCTGCCTTCGAATAAGGGAGCGGTGCACGAATGAGCAACGAACAGCGGCCCAATCCGCGGTTGAACGAGGATCTGTTGTTCAACGAGGCGCCCGGAGGGCCACCGCGCTACAGCCGTCTGTCCCACAAGCCCGTCCAATACCTGACAGTGGCGGGCAAGGACGGCGAGGTGATCGGCTACGTGTGGGCGAACGACGAAGACGACGCCGCCGGGTGGCTGGTGCGCAAGGCAGGCGGTGACGAGGCATTCAACAAGGGCGCCAGGTGGGCCAGGAAGCTCCACGACGCAAAGGCCCGTGGGATTGCGCCGACGTCCGCTCTGGCGGAGATGATTCAGGAGTCGGACCCCACGAAGAGCAGCTACGTCGTGCCCGGATCCTTGACCGAGGCACCGAACGTCGAGGTGGTCAGGAGCCTGGCCGACGCGGGCTGAGGCCCGGCCCACCCACGGCAAGAGCGGACCATGACGTACCAACCCGACGCACCGCGATACCGCGCCGAGACCGACAAGCCGGTCCATCACCTCGCCGTCGCCAACGCACGCGGCGAGGCGATGGGCTATCTGTGGGCCAACGACGAGGATGAAGCCGCGGGTTGGTGCCTGCGGCCCGCCGGTGACCGGGCCGGGTTCGACGAAGGGCTCGAATGGTCCGCGAAGCTCGGCACCGCCAAGGCGCGCGGGCTCGCACCCACAGCCGCGCTCGCCGAGCTGGCCCGCGGCTCGGACCCGAGGTGCGTCAGCCATGTCGTCCCGGACTCCCTGGCCGCGGCCCCGTCCCTGGCCGCGCTCAGGGAGCTGGCCCACGTCGTCACCGAGGCCGACGACCGGCGTCTGCTGGCTCAGCTCGACCGCGAGAACGCCGACGCGTGGCGCGAGCTGAGGAGCGCGCTCGCCGCGCTCACGGACGAGGACCGCGCCGTGCGGTGGTCCGAGGGCGGGCAGCAGCCCGACGGCACCTGGCGGATGAGCTACCCGCTCCACGGCGAGCGGCTCCAACGCCTGGTGCGCGCACTGCCCGCCGTCGGCGCGGTGACGCCCGCGTACCTGTGGCGGGACAACCCGCCGCCGGCCGTGCCCGCCGACGGACGGCTGAGTCCGGCCGACGCGGTGCGTGCGGCCACGGCCGTGGTGCGTGGGGAACGCTTCTCCGACGGGACGATCGCGCAGGCGGCGGGGGACGGTCTTCTCGACGCCGTGGCCGAGTCGTTGTGCGCCTGGTACGAGGCCGTGGCCGTCGGTTCGCGGGACGATCCCTGACGAATACGGAATGCGCGTTCGCCGTGCTCGCTCGTGCCGCAACCTGGGCTGTACTGCCTGCTCGCCCATGCCTTATGTTGCAGGAGTGAATTAGGGGATTCCCGTACGGTGCCCGCCGACTGATGCGGAATATGCCGCTCCCCCGGAGTGGGCGGGAGTGACCCGGCCCCGGCCGCCGTTCCTCGCGCCGACGGGCCGATGATGCAGCGACCATGACCGACGCAACGTACGACTGAGGCAACGGACGACAAGACGAATGGCACGGGATTACGACAGCCAGCTTCTGGAGTCGGTGGCGGTAAGGCGGCGCAGAATGCGCGACGCACTGCTGTTCGGCGCGCAGCGGGCACGGCGCACGGCGGACGAGCGGCTCGGGAAGGTGTTCGCGGGGATCGCCATCGCCGCCGTGCTGTGCGCGGGATGTGTGGGGTGGTCGTTCGTCCAGAACATGCTGGAGAAGCAGAAGGCCGAACAGCAGAAGCAGCAGCGCCAGGAACAGCAGTACCAGCAGCCGACGAAAACGGCGCAACCGGAGAAAACCGGGGAATCGGCGAAGAATCCCCAATAAGTCAGTAACTCCGGCAAATTCAGAAAGAGTTCCCCGTAAAGGGAACTGAGAAGGCGCTAGTAGCATGGGCACGCCAAGCTGCCCGACTCCTCAAAACGTCGCGATGATAGGTTCCCGTAAAGTGGTGAGCACAGCAACGACTTCCCGAGCGCAGCTCAGCCGGGTGACTCTGGTCGGTGAGCGACGCCGGGCCGATATCGTCCTGCCGTCCGACACCCCGATCGGGCAACTGCTGCCGGACATTCTGCAATTGCTGGACGACCGGGCGGCAGCGCGCCCGATGACACGGCAGTTGATCACATCGGACGGCTCCGCGCTCCCCCACGACAGCACGCTGTCCTCGGCCGGGATCGCGGACGGTGCGGTGCTCCGGCTCGTCCGGGCCCACTCCGCGCCCCCTGCCCCGGTCGTGCACGATGTCACCGACCTGGTGGCCGACGATCTCGATCTGCAGGCCTGGCGCTGGCGTCCCGCCGCGCGCCGGACGAGTGCGGGTGTGGCGTCGGTGGCCTTCGCGGTGGTCGCCGCGCTGCTTGCCCGACGTGAGTTCGCCCTGGACGCGCTGACCGGTGCCCTCACGGCCGCCACGCTCGTCCTGCTGGCGGCCGGTGCGCTCATCTCGAAGATCGGGCAGGGCAACCGGGGTCTGGCGACGGCGCTCCTGCTCGCCTCCGGCAGCCTCGGCATCCTCACCGCCTGGACCGCCGCGGACGCCTACGACTGGGCGGGGACCTCGCGGCTCGCCGCCGTGGCCGCCGCGCTGGTCCTGACGCTGGTGCTCCTCGGCTACTTCTCGCCGCTCGGCCGCGGCGGGCTCATCGGCGCCGTCGCCACCACCGCGATCACCGTGGTGTGGGAGGCCGTCGCCGCCGTCCAGGACGACCTGGCCCGGCTCGGCGCGGTGATGGCCGTCTTCTCCGTCGTCCTGCTCGGACTGCTTCCCCGGCTCGCCCTGGCGGCGTCCGGGCTCACCGCGCTCGACGACCGCCGCTCCGGCGGCGCCTCCGTCAGCCGCCACCAGGTGGGCAACGCGCTGGCGGCCACCCACCGCGGCCTCGCCCTGGCGACGGTGATCACCGCGGTCTCCGCGGCGGCCGGCGGCTGGCTGCTCACGCTGGCCGACAAGCCGTCCGTGTGGACCGTGGCGCTCCCCTCGCTGGTGGCCCTCGTGCTGCTCTCCCGGGCGCGGGCCTTCCCGCTGGTCGCCGAGGTCGTGGCGCTGTTCGCCGCCGCCGCGGTCCTGGTCGTGCGCCTGGTCATGCTGTGGATGCAGCACGCCGGGGGCGCCGGTCCGCTCGCCCTGCTGGTCGTGGCCGCGGTGCTGCCGCTGCTCGTCCTGGCGGTGCAGCCGCCCGAGCATGTGCAGGTGCGGCTGCGGCGCATGGCCGATCTGGTCGAATCCATCGGCGTGGTGGGGCTCTTCCCGCTCGCCGTCGGTGTGTTCGGCGTGTACGGACAGCTGCTCAACAAGTTCTGAGTCGACGCGCAGGTGCTCCGGGCGGGGCAGCAGGGCGAAAAAGAAGGGCAGACATGCCGAACGAAGACAACTGGCAGGGCGATGTGCTGCGCGCCATGAGGGGCGGCGCCGCCCAGGAGGGCGCGCAGGGCCCCGGCGGTCAGGGGTACGGTGCGCCCGCGCAGGGTCAGGGCGGTCAGGGGGGTCAGGGCGGTCAGGGCGGTCAGCCGTACGGTGCCGCCGCGCCGGGTCCCGGCCTGCCCGCGCAGAACGCCCACGCCTACGGGGCACCCCAGCAGCACCCCGGATACCAGGACCCCCAGCAGCCCCAGCAGCACCTCGGCTATCAGGAGCAGCAGCCTCAGCAGTACTCGGGCTATCAGGAACAGCAGCCGGCCCAGCAGCACCCCGGCTACCAGGAACAGCAGCAACCGCACCAGCAGCACCCCGGCTACCAGGAGCAGCAGGCCGTGGCCGCCCACCCCGTCGGGCAGGCGCAGCCGCAACAGGTCCAGCCGCAACAGGCGCAGCCCGCGTACACCCCGGGCACCCGCCCCCACCACACCCCCGACTCCCGGCCCGTGGTGGACCGGCAGCTGGCCGCCGTCGGGCGCAAGGCGCGGCGCGGCGAGCCGTTCGCCGCACGGGCCGCGCGGGCCCTGCGGGTGAGCGTGTCCTCGTCGGCCGCGCGCGAGGTCGCCCGTACCACCGCCACCGCCGAGATGCTCCAGCAGCCGGTGACGACCGGCCGGCAGATCGCCGTCACCTCCATCCGGGGCGGCGCGGGCAAGTCGACCGTCGCCGCGCTGCTCGGCTCCACGTACGCGCACTACCGCCAGGACCCGGTCCTCTTCGTCGAGGCCGACCCGGCGCTCGGCTCGCTGCCGCTGCGGCTCGGCGCCGAGTCGCTGCGCTGGACCACCGGTGACCTGGCGGGCATCATCGAGCCGCAGATGTCGCTGCTGGACATCACCGGCTATCTCGTCCAGCTCCCCGGCAACGCCTGGCTGCTGCCCGGCAGTCAGGGCCAGATCGGCGCGATGCTGGACAGCAGGGCGTACGAGCGGGTCATGGTGTCGCTGCGGCGCTACTTCGGCGTCACCGTCGTCGACTGCGAGACGCTGCCCGCCGAGGTCGCCCGGGTCGCGCTGTCCGCCGCCCAGGCCCGGGTGCTGGCCGCGCCCGCCACGCTGGAGGGCATCACCAGCACGTACGCGGTCCTGACCTGGATGCAGTCGCTGCCCCGGCAGGTGATCGCCGGCACGGTCGTCGTGCTCAGCGAACTGGTGCCGCACCCCGGACTCGATCTCGACGAGGCGGCGGAGAAGCTGAAGGCCACCGGCGCGAGTGTCCAGGTGCTGCCGTACGACCGGCATCTGGCGGCCGGCGGCGAGATCCGTACCGAACTCCTGGCGCACGCGACCCGGGAGGCCGCCACCCGGCTCGCCGCGGACGTGTTCCGGCTCTCCCAGCAGCACCACTGATCACCGATCGGCAGCACCCGCTGATCCCGATGCCCAGGTCGTGTCCGCAGAGCCCCGTCGTACGCCCGCAGGCCGGACGGGACCCTGCGGACACGACCTGACCCGACCCCGAGTGACGGACGACGATGAGTACCCGACTGATCCACCGCCCGGCCAGGACCACCCGGCCGCCGGCCGCCTCCGAGGCGCGCACCATCGAGGCCCCGCCGAACCTGCCCGAGGGCAAGTCGGGCAACATCGCGATGTCGCTGTTGCCCGTCGCCGGTGTGATGTCCTCCGTCGTGATGATGACGGTCGTACGCAACAGTCAGTTCGCCGGACTCGGTGCGATCATCCTCGTCGTCACCGTCATCGGCTCCGTGGCGCTGGTCTTCTCGCAGCGCGGCAAGGCCCAGCGCACCCGCCGTACCCAGCGCGAGGCCTACCTCGCCTATCTGGAGGACCTGCGCGAGGAGCTCTCCGTCGAGGAGCGCCGGCGGGCCGAGCGGGCCGATGTCCTCAATCCGCCGCCGCACGCCCTGTACGACATCGTGCGCGACCCGGCCCGGGTCTGGGAGCGGCGCCGGCTCGACGGCGACTTCCTGCGGGTACGCGTCGGCACGGGTGAGATGCCGGTTCGCGATCTGACGGTCGCCCAGCAGGGCTCGTCCGTCCTCTCGCCGCCCGACACCTTCATGCTCAACGAGGCGTCCGCGCTGATGGACCGCTTCCGTACCGGTACCGAACTCCCGCTCACCGTCCCGCTCGACCGGGTCGGCAACGTCAGTGTCATCGGCCCCCGCGAGGACTGTCTGCGCGTCGCGCGCGCCCTGCTCGTCCAGACCGCCGCCACGCACGCCCCCGACGACGTCGCGATGGCGCTCGCCGTGCCCGGTGACCGGCTGACCGACTGGGAGTGGGCCAAGTGGATGCCTCACCTGCTCGACAGCGAGCAGTTCGACGGTCCGGTCGCCGCGCGCCGGATCGCCCCGTCCGCGCCCCAGCTCGCCCGCCAGATCGGTCCGGAGCTGCGCCGTCGTGCCTCGTACGCGGCCGAGGTGCGGCGTGGTCTGTCCGGCAAGGACGCGCTGTCCATGACGTCCAGGCTGCTCGTCGTCACCGACGGGCACGGCGAGGACGCCGTCGACCTGCCGCGCCCGGACGACGCCGTCGGGCTGCGCGAGATGGGCGTCAGCGTGCTGCACCTGCTCGAACACCGGGTCCAGGAGCCGGGCCACGTCAGTGTCCGGATCACCGTCGACGGCAACGGGGTGGTCATCGAGGACCTGCGCGAGCAGGAGCCGATCAGCGCCCACGGCACCGTGGACGAGGTCGGCATCCCGTTCGCCGAGGGCCTGGCCCGGATGTTGGCGCCGATGCGGCTGTCCGCCGAATCGCTGGTGGACGCCCCGCTGTCCGGGCCCGTCGACTTCGCCGACCTGCTCGGCATCGACGACGTGGCGCAACTCGATCTCTCGCGCCTGTGGGCGCCGCGCGGCGAACGTGCCTTCCTGCGCGTGCCGATCGGCATCAGCGACTCCCACCAGTCGGTGCTCCTGGACCTGAAGGAGTCCTCCGAGCTGGGCATGGGTCCGCACGGGCTGTGTGTCGGGGCCACCGGTTCCGGCAAGTCGGAGCTGCTGCGGACCCTGGTCCTCGCCCTGGTGGCCACGCACCCGCCGGAGGACCTCGCCCTGGTCCTCGTCGACTACAAGGGCGGTGCGACCTTCGCCCCGTTCGCAGATCTGCCGCACGTGGCCGGTGTCATCACCAACCTGGAGAACCAGGCGGGCCTCGTCGAGCGGGTGCACGCCTCGCTCGCCGGTGAGGTCAAGCGCCGCCAGCAGGTGCTCAAGGACGCGGGCAATGTCGCCGACATCGGTGACTACGCGGCGCTGCGCGCGGACCGGCGGCCCGATCTGGATCCGCTGCCTCATCTGTTCGTCGTGATCGACGAGTTCGGTGAACTCCTCACCGCGAAGCCGGACTTCATCGACCTGTTCCTGTCCATCGGCCGTATCGGCCGCTCCATCGGTGTGCACCTGCTGCTGTCCAGCCAGCGCATCGAGGGCGGCAAGCTGAAGGGCCTGGACACCTATCTCTCGTACCGGCTCGGTCTGCGTACCTTCTCCGCCGACGAGTCGCGCACGGTCCTGGACACCACGGACGCCTTCCATCTGCCGCCGTTGCCCGGGTTCGGCTACCTCAAGGTCGACACCAGCCACTACGAGCGCTTCAAGGCGAGCTACGTCTCGGGCGCGTACCGGGGCCCGGTGCAGCGTACGCAGGAGGAGGACGCGGGTCCGCTCGCCCTGGAGTACGAGGCCTTCAACACCCTGGCCGAGCCCGTGAGTTCGGGCGAGGAGCCGAAGGTGCGGCGCCGGGAGACCGGGCCGACCGAGATGGGCGTCATCGTCGACCAGCTGCGGGAGGCCGCCGGTCCGGTGCGCCGCATCTGGCTGCCGCCGCTGCCCGACGCCGTCGCCCTGGACAAGGTCGCGGGGCCGCTGGACGTGGGCCCGCGCGGGATGCAGCTGGCCAAGCGGCGCGGTCCGCTCCAGGTGCCGCTCGGCCTGCTCGACGACCCGACCAAGCAGTGGCAGGGCCAGTGGTACCTGGACCTCACGGTGGCGGGCGGTCACGCCGCCATCATCGGCGGTCCGCAGGCGGGCAAGACGACGATGCTGCGCACGCTCGCGCTCGCCATCGCGCTGACCCACACTCCGCAGGAGGTCGGCGTCTACGGCCTCGACCTGGTCGGTGGCGGTCTCCAGGCCGTGTCGGGGCTGCCGCACGTCGGCGGCGTCGCCGGCCGTGCGGACCGGGAGCGCGCGGGGCGCACCGTCGAGGAGGTGCGGGGGATGCTCGCGGTCCGCGAGGAGCTCTTCCGCGAGCACGGCATCGACTCCGTGGAGCAGCTGCGTTCGCTGCACGCGGCGGGCCGGCTGCCCCAGCTGGCCTCGGCCGAGATCGTGCTGATCATCGACGGTTTCGGTGCGCTGCGCGACGACTTCGACGAGCTGGACGATGCCGTCGTCGACATCCTCAAGCGCGGTGGCGGCTACGGCATCCATGTCGTCGCGGGCATGCTCCGCTGGAACGACGTACGCATCGCCACCCAGTCGAACTTCGGCACCCGGGTCGAGCTGCGGCTGAACGACCCCAGCGAGTCCAGCATCGACCGCAAGCTCGCGCAGACCCTGTCGCCCGACGAGCCGGGCCGCATCCTCACCGACGGCAAGCTCTTCGCGCAGGTCGCGCTGCCGCGCACGGACGGTCTCGCGGACGTCTCGGACCTGGGCGCGGTCCTGGAGCACACCGCCCGCACGATCCGCGCCACCTGGAGCGGCGAGGTCGCCCAGCCGGTGCGGATCCTGCCGCACATCCTGGAGCCGCACCTGCTGCCGGGCCCGGTCGCCGAGCCCAAGCGGGTGCCGATCGGCCTGGACCAGACGGCGCTCGCACCCGCCGTGCTCGACCTGTTCCACCACGACCAGCATCTGCTGATCATGGGCGACAGCGAGTGCGGCAAGACGAACCTGCTGAAGACCGTCGCCGGTGGGCTGATCGAGCGCTACGGCGAGGAGGAACTGGTCTTCGCCGTCATGGACCCGCGGCGCGGTCTGCGCGGCGCGATCCCGGAGGAGTTCCGCGGCGGCTACGCGTACAACCCCAAGATGTGCGCGGGCCTGGCCGCCGGTATCGCCGGCGAGCTGGAGAAGCGGCTGCCCGACGACCGGGCGGACACCGAGGACCTGGAGCCCGGCAGTTGGGGCAGCGGTCCGCGGATCGTGATCCTGGTCGACGACTACGACGTGCTGACCACGGCCGGCCAGTCGCCGCTCGACCCGTTCCTGCCGTACATCCCGTCCGCCGTCGACATCGGGCTCCACTTCGTGCTGACGCGCCGGGTCGCGGGCGCCTCCCGCGGCATGTACGACCCGCTGATGCTGGGCCTGCGCGAGTCGGGGGCCTCGGCGCTCCTGATGTCGGGCGACCGCAGCGAGGGCCAGCTGTTCCCCGGTGTGTACGCGGCCCAGCAGCCGCCGGGGCGCGGTGTGTTCATCCGCAGGGGCCAGCCCAACCGTCTGATCCAGACCGTGTACACCGCGGAGTGACGCGCCCGGGAGCGGTCCCGCGTCCGCGGGCCGCTCCCCACCGCACATCCGCACCCCGGACGAAGAAGGAACGGCCGACCACATGACCAAGGACGTCATCGCCCTCACCACGCGCATGCCCGACCCGCTGACCGTGCTCGCGGGTCTGCTCGCGGGCGGTCCGGACAAGCTGGTGGGGACGACGGGCGAGGATGCCGTCGTGCAGCTCTGCGACGATCAGGGCCGACCGCTCGTCTCCATCGAGGCGCCGGTGCTGGTGCAGGTCGCGGGCGAGGCCGAGCGGCTGCTCGGGGCCACGGCGCCCCCGGTCCCGTTCTGGTGGACGGAGGCCCGCGCCACCACCGGTGTCGAGGAGGCCGAGCTGCTCGCGGGCACCTTCGCGGCCCGGATCGCGACGCTGGCCGGGGGCTCCGCCTGGCCGCCGGAGGCCGCGCGTTCGCTGGCGGTGGTGAAGACCGAGGGGGTGAGCGTCGCGCCCACGCCCGCCGCCGCGCAGCCCGCCGTCGACGCGCTCACCGACAAGGTGGCCGTCATCATCCAGGACCGTCCGGTGATCGCCATGACGGCCTGGCTCTCGGACGCGTTCCGGGCCGCGGCCAATGCCGAGCTGGGGCTCCAGATCGTCACCTCGCCGGGTGCCGTGCTCTCCCCCGCCGTACGCAACAGCCTGAGCGGCTGGCCGTCGCGCTGGGTGGTGCAGGACGAGAAGGACGGCTACTACGACGGTCTGTCCGGTGCCGTACTGCGCTGGCAGAACGGCATGTTCGCGACGGTCGAGTCGGCCGACGCCACCCCCGAGGACCCGCGCACGCCGGTGGCCGCCTCGTACCAGGAGGTCGCGAACACCGGTGAGCGTCAGCTGGCCATCTCGTTCCGCACGGTCCACCCGGCGGACGACCGGCTGGTGCTGGGCGGTTCCCTGGAGTCGGTGTGGCAGGAGCTGACGGGGCAGGCTCCGGCGGGGTGGGGCACCGCCGAGCCCGCCAACCTGCCGTGGTCGCTGCGTCGGCTGACCGATGTCGCCTTCGACCGGGCGCCCGCGCCGACCTGGCTCGTGGTGGTCGGCGGCCCGGACCGGCCGGGCCTGGCCACGGTCCGCATCAGCCGTACGAAGGCGGGTGTGGAGGAGGACGTCACGCTGGCGTTCGGCTACGGCCCCGGCGAGGAACTTCCGCTGGACGCCCTGCCCCGGGTGGCGGAGGTGCTCGCCACCCGTCATCACCTCCAGTCGATGCTGGTCCAACTCCGCAAGGCCCGCCGGGACCTGGCCGTACCGCCGCGTTTCGAGGGGCCGGGGGTCCCGCTGGCCTTCGTGCTCGGCGCGGAGGAGGTGCGCGAGATGCCCGGCGACCGCGCCCGGCGCACCCCGCTCTCCGAGCCGCCGGTCCAGCTCGGTCCGAGGTCCCGTCCGGCGCTGTACTACCCGCTGCCGGGTGACCCTTCGGACCTGTCGGGCTGGCAGGACTTCGAGCGGCTGATGCGGCATCTGAAGGGCGCCTGAGCGGAACGACATGCCGACGGCCCCGTCCCGGGAAACCGGGCCGGGGCCGTCGGCATGCCCGGGGCGGCGTGAAATCGACGGTGCGGGCGCCTGGGCGGACGTCTGTGCCGCCGACCGACGATCACCACAAGAGGTCATTAACTGCTCAGAGACGTTCACTCGTTTCCTGACGATCAAGCACTTTCGGTCACAAACAGCTTCCCTCCCACCCCCACACCGGGTTGACTGGGAGTCACGCATGGTGATGCCGCCGTCCTGCACCAAGGGCGATTGCCACCGCGGACCCGCGGGCCCGCGCCCGGTGCCCCGAACCCCCGGCGGAGGAGAGTGAGCAGGAATGACTGCCTCGTCTCGCACGGTGAGCCTCTGGCCAGGGTCGGTGGGTGCGGGCGGCCCGTCCCTCGATGCGCACCCGGCGCCGACATATGAGTCCGTCCGGATACCCGTTCGTATCGTTCATCCGAATCGTTTCGACGAGGGGCACCAATGAGCCAGATCGCGCTGCCAGCGTTTCATATGCCGTTCCAGAGCACCGGATGCAATCCCGGCATCGAGAAGACCCGGGAGGCCGCGTGGGAATGGGCCGGATCCAACGATCTCGTGCTCTCCCCGGTGGCCCGCAAGAAGATGATCCGGACCAGGCCCGAACTCTGGATCTCCCTCATATTCCCCACTGCCTCGCAGCAACATCTCGATCTCTTCTGCCAGTGGCTCTTCTGGGCCTTTCTCGTCGACGACGAGTTCGACGACGGCCCCGCCGGACGTGATCCGCGCATGTGCGAGGCGGCGATCGACCAGCTGGTCACCGTCCTCGACGGCGGCCCGCCGCGCGGCGCCATGGAGCGGGCGCTCGTGGGGCTGCGCGCCCGGACGTACCGGGACCGGTCGGCGCGCTGGATCAGGCAGTTCCGGCGGGACACGGTCGCCTGGCTGTGGACCTACTACGCCGAGGCCGTGGAGCGGGCCGCCGGGCAGGCGCCGAGCCGCACCGAATTCGTGAAGCACCGCCGGGATTCGGTGGCCATGCAGCCCTTCCTGGATCTGCACGAGATCACCGCCGGGATCGACCTTCCGGAATCGGCCAGGAGCCTTCCCGCGTACATCGCGCTGCGCAATGCCGTGACCGATCATTCGGGTCTCTGCAACGACATCTGCTCCTTCGAGAAGGAGGCCCTGCTCGGATACGAGCACAATGCGGTGCGCCTCATCCAGCGTGATCGCGGATGCACGCTCCAGGAGGCCGTGGACGAGGCCGGGGCACAGCTCGGGGAGATCGCGGAGCGGGTGCAGCGCGCCGAGAAGGAACTGATCGAGGAAATCGACGCGGCCGGTATCCAGGGCCCCACCCGGGCCGCGCTGGAGCGGTGCGTGCAGGACTACCGCGGGCTGGTCCGGGGCGACTTCGACTACCACGCCCGCGCGGAGCGCTACACCCGTCCCGATCTCGTCGAGGTCGACGAACGGGAGTCCCTGTCGGAGCACTTCGCGGCTTGACCCGTCATCAGTACAGCGCGGGAGCCGACGACCGGAGGCCCGTCGAACGGCCTCCGGTCCCGCGCGGCACGCGCGGTCAGGTCCGGCCCAAGTCGCCGTCCAGCGCAGCCCGTTCGTCGTCGGCGCCCATCAACGGCAGCGCCCTCAGGGCCAGTGCCCACCCCAGCCGGACCTCGCCCGACTCGGCGGAACGGCCGGTGAGTTCGGCGATCCGGCCGATCCGGTTGAGGACGGTGTTGCGGTGGCAGTAGAGCAGCTCGGCCGCCCGCGCCGCCGAGCAGCCCTGGTCGAGCCAGATCCGGAGGGTGCCGAGCAGCACCTCCCGTTCGGCCGCCGCTTCCAGGACACCGCCCAGCCGCGTGGTGACGATGCGCTCGGCGATCTCCGGCCGGCCGACGAGGAGCACCTCCGCGAGCCGGTCGTCGAAGGCCGCCGCCTCGCCGCTCCCGGCGGGCAGCGTGCGCAGCGCCTGCTCGGCCAGCCGCAGGGCCCTGCCCGCCTGGGCGAGCCGGTCGAACTCCGGTGAGACGCCCGCGGTGGCGCCGGTGCGGTGCCGCAGCAGGTCGAGCAGGACGGCGGACTCCCCTGCGGCCAGCCGCACGATGCCCGCGTACCGGCCCGACCGGGGCCGCCAGAAGGACCAGATGCCGTGGTCGTCGAGAACGGGTGCGGGGTTGGGCGGTGCGGCCGGGTCCTGGGCGGCGACGACGATGACGTAGCGGTCGTGGACCGGGACGCCCAGCGCCGCGGAGGCCGCCGCCGCGACCGCCGGATCGCCGCCGCGCCCGTCGAGCAGGGCCTCGAAGAGGGCGACGCGGCGGGTGTCCTGCCGGCCCTGCATCTCCAGCTGGGTCAGCCGGTACGACTCCGCCATCACCAGCGAGTAGCGGTCGATGGTCTCCCACACGGCGCCCGCCATGTCGAGTTCGGTGTCCGGGTCGCCCGCGGCCGGTCCCACGGCCTCCGGTGTCCCGCGCGTCGCCCGCAGATGCTCGGCCATCATCTGCCACATCACCCGGCCACCGCGCCGGTAGGCCTGGAGCACGGTGTCCAGCGGTACGTCCTGCTCCGCGCGCCGCCGCCCCGTCTCGCGCGCCGCATGCTCGAAGCCGCCCCCGCTGGACGGGAGCCCGCCGAAGTCCTCCAGCGCGCGCAGCAGGTTGTCGCGGCATATCTCCCACAGATCGTCCCGGCTGACGGGCGAGCCGGAGGCGTACGTACCGCTGTGCGCGTGGATGTCGTCGACGACCCGCCGGGTCAGTTCGTCGATCCCCGGCAGGAGCGCGACGGCCAGGGCACGGCGCAGCTCCCCGTCGTCGCCGCTGCCGGTGCGGGAGCGGTCCGCGCGGGGCCCGTCGTTGCGGGGGCCGTCGGTTCGAGGGGCTCGGGCACTCGGATTCTGCGCCATGACCGAAGGCTAAGGGCTGTCCCGTAGCGCCCGCGTGTTAGGCGGATGCCTTGTCGCGTACCGCTGCGAGTGGCTGCTGCCCAGGTGGGTGGCGCTCATGGTGGGCAACCGCACATTGTGCGGAGACGGGGGCACGGCCGATTCTGAGCAGGAGCAGCCGTGTGAACGCCATGTTTCCCTGGAGCGTGTCATGTTTCTCAGCGTCGCAACCGTCCTGGGCGAGTCGGCCCGCAGGCATCCCGGCCGCGTCGCCGTGGTCGATTCGGGCACCCGGATCGACTACCGCGAGCTGTGGGCGGGGGCCCTGCGCTGTGCGGGCGCGCTGCGGGCCTCCGATGTCCGGCCGGGCGACCGGGTCGCGGTGCTGCTGCCCAATTCGGCGGACTTCCTGTACGCGTACTACGGCGCGCTCGCCGCCGGGGCGACGGTGGTGCCGGTGCACGGGCTGCTGGTGGCCGAAGAGGTGGCGTACGTGCTGCGGCACAGCGGTTCCGTCGCGCTGATCGGCGGCGGTCCGATGTGGCCGGTCGCGGAGGAGGCGGCGCGCGCCGCGGGTGTCCGGGCCGTGCACGGCGTACCGACGGGCGGCGAGCCACTGCTCGCACCGGAGCCGGCGGCCCCGGAGGACATCGCGGTGATCCTGTACACCAGCGGCACGACCGGGCGGCCCAAGGGTGCGCTGCTCACCCACCTCAACATCGTGATGAACGCCTCCGTGATCGCCCACGACCTGCTGGGTCTGGGCGTCGACGACGTGGTCCTCGGCTGTCTGCCTCTGTTCCACACCTACGGGCAGACCTGCGCGATGAACGCGACGCTCCGGTCCGGCGCGACGCTCGTCCTCATGCCGCGCTTCAGCGGCGCGGGCGCGCTGGAGCTGCTGGCCGCCGAAGGGGTGAGCGTCTTCATGGGCGTACCGACGATGTACCACGCCCTCGTCGAGGCGGCGGCGCAGGACGCCGCGACGCGCCGTCTCACCCTGCGCGCCGCCGTCTCGGGCGGCGCGGCCCTCCCCGTCGCCGTGCTCGAACGCTTCGAGGCCACCTTCGCGACGCAGGTCCTGGAGGGCTACGGGCTGACCGAGACCTCCCCGGTCGCCACCTTCAACCAGCCCGAGTTCGGCCGGCGCCCCGGCACGGTCGGCCACCCGGTGTGGGGCGTGGAGGTCGGTGTGGCGGACGCGGCGGTGGAGGACGCCGTGGTGCTGCTCCCGGACGGCGAGGTCGGCGAGGTCGTGGTGCGCGGCCACAACGTGTTCGCCGGGTATCTCGACGATCCGGCGGCGACGGCCGCGGCCGTGGTCGACGGCTGGTTCCGCACCGGGGATCTCGGGGTCCGGGACGAGGACGGCTTCCTGAGCATCGTCGACCGGAAGAAGGACCTGGTCATCCGGGGCGGCTTCAACATCTACCCGCGTGAGGTCGAGGAGGTGCTGGTGCGCCACCCGGCAGTCTCCGAGGTCGCGGTGATCGGCGTGCCCGACGAGGCGCGCGGCGAGGAGATCTGCGCGGTCGTCGTCCTGCGCGCCGGAGCGGAGGCGGTGACGGAGAAGGAGCTGATCGACTGGTCCAGGGAGCGGCTCGGGCGGCACAAGTACCCGCGGATCGTGCGGTTCACCGAGACACTGCCGCTGGGACCGACCGGCAAGGTCCTCAAACGCGCCCTGACGGCGGCCTCCTGATCCCGCCCGATCGCCCCCACCGGGCCGGTCCGGGTCGACGCGGCCCCGGACCGGGTACATATCGGGTCACCGTCCGCGAATCGCGCCGCAGAAGGGCTGAACCTCATGACAGCCGTACCCCTTCCGATACCCGGAACGTCGCCTCGGGTCAGTACGGCCCACGGGGCGGTGCGCGGCACGCTGGAGCAGGGTGTCGCCGTCTTCCGGGGCATCCCGTACGCCGCCGCGCCGGTCGGCCCCCGGCGCTTCCGGGCTCCCGAGCCGCCCGAGCCCTGGGAAGGGGTGCGGGACGCGGTGGCGTTCGGGCCGACCGCACCCAAACGGCCGTACTCCCCGCCGCTGGACCGGCTGCTGCCCGACCCCGATGTGGCGGGCGAGGGCTGCCTCAACCTCAATGTGTGGACACCGTCCCCGGCCCGCACCGGGCTGCCGGTGCTCGTCTGGATCCACGGCGGCTCGCTGCTGCACGGTTCGTCGTCCGTTCCGCTGTACGACGGGACCGCGTTCGCCCGTGACGGTGTGGTCCTG
The DNA here is from genome assembly GCF_026340595.1 of Streptomyces sp. NBC_01363. GTDB lineage: Bacteria > Actinomycetota > Actinomycetes > Streptomycetales > Streptomycetaceae > Streptomyces. The sequence continues at coordinate 148,884 of NZ_JAPEPF010000002.1, read as the reverse complement.
GTGTCGGTCAACTACCGGCTCGGCATCGAGGGCTTCGGGGTGCTCCCGGACGCGCCCGCGAACCTGGGGCTGCTCGACCAGATCGCGGCGCTGACCTGGGTGCGGGACAACATCGCGGCGTTCGGCGGCGATCCGGACCTGGTCACGGTGTGCGGCGAGTCGGCGGGGGCGATCAGCATCGGCGCCCTGCTGGCCGCCCCGCGGGCGAGGGGCCTGTTCCGGCGGGCGGTGCTGCAGAGCGGTGCGCCGACCGCGCTGCCGCCGGGCGCGGCCGCCCGCCGCACCACGGAGCTGATCGCCAAGCGGCTCGGGGTCGCGGCGACGGCCGAGGCACTGGCCGCGGTGGATCCGGCCGCACTGCTGGCCGCGCAGACCGAGGTGACGTCCGGCGGCTCCCCGCTGACCGGCGGGAACTCCTTCCAGATCGTGGTGGACGGCGATCTGCTGCCCCGCGATCCGCTCGAAGCACTGCTGGACGGTGCCGCGTCCGACATCGATCTGCTGATGGGCTCGACCAGCGAGGAGTACCGGCTCTGGTTCGTACCCAGCGGTCTGACGGAGCGGCTGTCCGCGTTCAAGCTCAGGCTGGCCCTGCTGAAGTTCAAGGTGCCCGGCGCCACGGCGCGTACGTACCGCGCGAACCGGCCGGACGCCACGCCGGGCGAGCTGCTCGGGGCGCTCGCCACCGATCTGCTGCTGCGTGTCCCGCTGAACCGGGTCGCCGACGCCCACGCCGGTGCCCCGGGAAGCACTCATCTCTACGAGTTCGGCTGGCCGTCCCCGGTGCTGCGGCTGGGTGCCTGTCACGCGCTGGAGATCGGTTTCGTCTTCGACACGCTGGACCGGCCCGACGCGGTGGCGCTGACCGGTGAGGACGCCCCGCAGGAGCTGGCCGACGCGATGCACGCGGCGTGGGTGTCGTTCGCGGTGTCCGGCGACCCCGGCTGGCCGGGCTGGGACGCCTCGCGCCCGGTGATGGGCTTCGGCCCCGGGAAGCCCGCCGTGCTGCGGGCCCCGCGCGACGAGGAGCTGCGCGGCTGGGCGCCGTACCGGAAGAAGTCCTGACGGCACCGCCGACGGCGGCCCCCGGCCCGCGGGCCGGGGGTCCTCCGGGGGTCAGCCCTTGTTCTGCGCCGCCCAGAACTCGTCGAACGTGAGCAGCCCGTCGCCGTTGGCGTCGTGCGAGTTGATGACGGCCTGGGCCACCGTCTCGGTGACGTAGGGGTCGCCGAGCTGAGCCATCACGCTCTTGTACTCGGCGGCCGAGATCAGCCCGTCGCCGTTCAGATCGAACCGCTCGAATGCCTTGCGCGCCGACTCTATGTCCGCCACAGTTCTGCCCCTTCGTAATACCTGATCAATGGCTGATCAGTGCCTGACCGATGCCTGGCCAATGCCTGACTGACGGGGGTCAGATTAACGGTCGCGACCGATGGCGTTCGCGGCGGCCGGTCGTCGATCATGGATGGGAGGTCCGCCGCCCGGCGGACCACGGCCCGGACCGGGGAGCGGAACGCCCATGGATGACGCACTGGCACGGATTCTGGCAGCCGCGGCGCAGGGGCGGTTTCCCCCGCCGGACGGTTCGACGACCGTGGTGGGGCAGCCCGGTGCCCGGGACGCGGGAGTGCTGGCGTTCACCGCGCACTCGGTGGTCTTCACCGCCGAGGACCCCGGCTGGGTGCGGTCCGTGCTGGCCGGCACCCCCGGCGACGCGCTCGCCGCGACGATGAATCCGCACTTCCTGGGCGCGCTGCTGTCCCGGACCGGCCGGCACATGAACACCATCGATCTGCTGACGGTCGCGGACGCGCTGCCCGGCGAACCGGAGATCGCGCTGCGGGAGATCGAGGACCCGGAGCATCCGCGGGTGGCACGGGCGATGAAGTACCGCGACGAGGTGCGGGTCTGGTCCGCCGACGGCGGGGTGGTGATCCTCGGCCGGGGCGTCGCGGGGCGCTGGGAGACCGCGATCGAGGTGGCCGAGGAGGCGCGCGGCCGGCGGCTCGGCGAACGGCTGGCGCGGGCTGCCCGGCATCTGGTGCCGGACGCGGTGGTGTGGGCCCAGCAGTCGCCGGGGAACGCCCGCAGTGTGCGGACGTTCCAGGCGGCGGGCTACCGGCCGGTGGGCTCGGAGGCCCTGCTGATCGCGGGGTGAGCGGTCGACAGGGCCGTGGTGGGGTGTGGTCGGGCGGTCAGCGGAAGACGCCGGTGTGGCCGAGCGAGTAGCGGCCCGGCTGCGGGTAGACGGCGAGTCCGTGCGGGCCGCTGCCCACCGGGATGCGGGCGAGCTGTTTGCCGGTGGCGGTGTCGATCGCGTAGACCTCGGCGTTGTAACGTCCGCTCAGCCAGAGGACCTTGCCGTCCGCCGAGACCCCGCCCATGTCGGGGCTGCCGCCGCCGGGCAGACGCCATTTCTTCACCAGCTCGCGCCGTGCGAAGTCGAAGACGGAGATGGAGCCCTCGCCGCGGTTGGAGATGTACATCTCCTTGGAGTCGCGGCTGACGTAGAGGCCGTGGGCACCCTTGCCGGTGCGCAGCAGCTTCGGGGTGGTGAACTTCTTCCCGTCCAGCACCCAGATCCCGTCGGCGATCATGTCCGCGATGTAGAACGTCCCGCCGTCGGGCGACAGCTTCACGTCCTGCGGCATCGCGCCTTTGAGCGGCAGCTTCTGCTGGCCGACGACCTTCATCCCGGCCGTGTCGACCTTGAGGAGCTCGCCGGAGAACTCGCAGGAGACGATGAAGTACCGGCCGTCGGTGGAGAAGTCGGCGTGATTGACGCCCGCGCAGTCGACCGGGAGGGTCTTGGCCGTCTTCATGGTGTGGGCGTCGCGGAAGACCAGTTGACGGTCCATCGAGGCCATCACCACGGCGTATTTGCCGTCCGGGGTGAAGTAGAGGTTGTACGGGTCGGAGACCGGCACCGTGGGACCGGTCTTCCCGGTGGCCGGGTCGATGGCCGTGAGGCTGTCACCGATGTCGTTGTTGACCCAGAGGGTCTTCAGGTCCCAGGACGGGACGACGTGCTGCGGCTGGCGGCCGACCTTGATGGTCTTGATGACCTTGTACGTCGCGGGGTCGATCACGGACACGGTGTCGGAGTTGGTGTTGGGGACGTACACCCGGGACGGGAAGTCCTTGACGACCGGTGAGAGTTTTCCCCGGTCTGCCGCGTAGACGTCCTTGGTGTCGAGCACCGGAGGCATCCCGGGGAGCCCCGGCGGTGCGACGTGGTCGGGCTCGGCGGGCCGGGCGGCCTCGCTGCCGACGGCCTGGACGTTCGTCTTCTCGGCGGGGGTGCCGCAGCCGGTGAGTACGGCCAGCAGGACACCCCCGAGCAGGGCCGCGGTGTGTTTGGTGGAGGGAGACATCAGGTCAGCAGCTCCGTGGTCGTCACCGCGCGCAGTTGGCGGCGGTCGATTTCGGTGAGGAGGAGGGGCAGCGCGGCGACCGTGTCCGCGTAGCCGAAGTGCAGGCTCACCACCGATCCGTTGCGGATCTCCCCGGCCACCTTGCGGGTCACGGCCGCGGCGCCGGGAGAGGTGAAGTCGAGGGAGTCCACGTCGTACGAGAGGACGTGCGGGTAGCCCGCCCTGGCGGCCAGCCGCTGGACGAGCGGGGTGGCGTACCGGGTTCGCGAGGGCCGGAACCAGGTGCCGATGGAGCCGGTGAGCCTGCGCAGCCGCTGGGCGCAGCCGTCGATCTCCGCGTACGCCTCGGTCTCGCCCATCGAGGAGATGTCGACGTGGTGCTGGGTGTGGTTGCCGAGTTCGTGGCCGCCGTCGAGGATGCGCCGGGCCATCCCGGGGTGTTCGTCGAGCCAGCTGCCGACGGCGAGGACGGTGACCCGGACGTGGGCCCGTTCGGCCTCGGCGAGCACGGTGCGGGCGATGGCGGGGTCGCCCTGGCCGTGGAAGGTGAGGGCGACGCGGGCGTGGTCACGGGGGCCGTGGTCGATCTGGACCGGCTGTCCGGGGAAGCGGCGCGGTCCGGGCGCGGGCTGCGGGGACGGGGGCCGGGTGGTCGCGCCGACGGGGTTGTTCGGGCTCACCGCGTCCGTGACGGTCCCGGCCGGTGTGCCGGCGGCGTCGTGGTCCGCGCATCCGGCGGCGAGGACACCGGCGAGGGCGGCCCCTGCTCCCGTGCGCAGGGCGCTGCGGCGGTGCACCGGAGTGTCGGAGGCGTTCATGTACAGACACAGTAGGGGTGAAATGAGAAGAAAATAACAATTTAGGCATATGGGCGAAGCGAATGAATCACTCGCTGAATCCCATAAATATTCACACTTTTGCAGGCAAGTGACCCATCACACCTGCGATTCACCCCAGGAATGTCCCGTTATGGGATTGATGCACCGATTGCACCTTTGGCGGAGAGGTCGCCCGTCTGCCATAGTCGGTGACACGACCGCATGACCCGAGCCCGGTCGTCACAAGCGGCCGTGAACACACCCCCCATTTCACGGCCCCCACACAGCAGCCCCCGAAGCGCCGCACCACGGCGGACCGGGGGCTGCTGTGGTTCCGGGCACGGCCCGCCGGGTCAGCGGTCGGAGATCCGCATCTCGAACCAGGTGGTCTTGCCGCGCGGCAGCAGATCCACACCCCAGCGATCGGAGAGCTTGTCGACGAGGAAGAGGCCCCGTCCGCTGATGTCCATCTCCTGAACGGGCATCAGACAGGGCAGCCCGCGCGAGGGGTCGCGCACCTCGATCCTGATCCAGCCGCGACGGCGCAGCATCCGCAGCCCGAAGACCCGGGCACCGGTGTGCCGCACCGCGTTGCCGACGAGCTCCGAGACGAGCAGCACGGCGTACTCGGCGGTCTGCGGGCAGAGCGCCCACTGACGGAGCACCACGCACGAGGTGAGCCGCCGGGCGGTGGCCGCCGACTCCGGACGGGAGGGCAGCCGGACTTCACCCTCCGTCGGATTTCCGAACAACTCCAGCGCCTTGAACGCCTGTTCGTCCTCGACGGCCGACATCCAGCGCGCCGCTGCCGCACCGCTGTGCGGTCGCGGCTGTTCCACACCCTCCAAGCCCGCCATGGGCACCATCATGGCCGCAAGACAGGCACGCCGGGGCCGTTCCGACGGAATCCGCACCCCGGAATACGGCGCTCCAACGAGGTCGGTAGGCATATGCCACTGGCAGGATGCGCCCCGCTGCAACCCCTCTGACCTGCACGGATACCCCGCCCGAACGAGGTCTGCGGGCCTGTCGGCGAGCTGGGCCTCAAGGTTCACTTGAGGCCCACCTAATCCGCCCGCACGGATGAACCCGCGTCAGTCCGTGCCCAACTGGCGGTCGGTCAGAGGAATTTGGCCTTGCCCGGACCCTCTTCCACAAAGCTGCGCATTCCGCGCTCCCGGTCCTCGGTGGCGAACAGTCCGGCGAACCAGTTCCGCTCGATCGTGAGCCCGGTGTCGATGTCCGTCTCCAGACCGGCATCGATGGATTCCTTGGCGGCGCGCAGCGCGAGAGCCGGCCCCTTCGCCAGCGCGGCGGCCCAGGCGTGCGCCTGCTCGTACACCTCGGCGGCGGGCACCACACGGTCCACCAGACCGATCGTCAGGGCCTCTTCGGCCCTGACATGGCGGCCGGTGAAGATCAGGTCCTTGGCCTTGGAGGGGCCGATCAGCCGGGCCAGGCGCTGGGTGCCGCCCGCACCCGGGATCAGCCCGAGCAGGATCTCGGGCTGGCCCAGCTTGGCGTTGTCGGCGGCGATGCGGAAGTCGGCGCAGAGCGCCAGCTCGCAGCCGCCGCCCAGCGCGTAGCCGGTGACGGCGGCGACGACGGGCTTGGGGATCCGGGCCACCGCGGTGAACGAGTCCTGCAGCGCCTTGGACCGTACGACCATCGCCGTGTGGTCCATCGCCTGCATCTCCTTGATGTCCGCGCCCGCCGCGAACACCTTCTCGCCGCCGTAGAGGACCACGGCCCGCACGTCGTCGCGCCGGGTCGCCTCCTCGGCGAGTTCACGCAGCCGGTCCTGGGTGGCGACGTCCAGGGCGTTCATGGGCGGACGGTCCAGCAGGATCGTGCCGACGCCGTCGCGTACTTCGAGGTTTGCGGTCATGGGAGGCAGGTTAACTGTGGTTAACGACGGCGGGCCCGGTGCTGTTGGTCACAGCACCGGGCCCGCTCCGTGTTCCTTGCGCGAAGAACTACTTGGTCCACTCCGACCAGGACATGTTCCAGCCGTTGAGGCCGTTGTCCGGCTGGATCGTGCTGTCGTGCGAGTTCTTCACGACCACGACGTCGCCGATGAGCGAGTTGTCGAAGAGCCAGGCCGCCGAGGTCTTCTTGCTCCAGGCGCCGCGCACGTCCTGCAGACCGACGCAGCCGTGGCTGGTGTTGGTCGAACCGAAGATACTGGAGGCGCCCCAGTAGTTGCCGTGGATGAAGGTGCCCGAGGTGGACAGACGCATCGCGTGCGGCACGTCCTTGATGTCGTACTCGCCGCCGAAGCCGACGGTGTCACCGTTCATCCGGGTCACCTTGAGCTTCTCGCTGATGACCATCTGGCCGTTGTACGTGGTGGTCGCCGGGGCGCCCGCCGAGATCGGGATGTCCTTGATCTGCTGACCGTCACGGACGACCTTCATCCGGTGCGTGCTCGCGTCGACCGTGCTGACCTGCTTGCGGCCGATGGTGAAGGAGATCGTCTTGGCCTGCTTGCCGTAGACACCGGGGCGTCCCTCGACGCCGTCGAGGTTGAGCTTCACGGTCACCTTGGTGCCCGCGGCCCAGTACTCCTCGGGGCGGAAGTCCAGTCGGTCGTTGCCGAACCAGTGGCCCTCGACCGGTACGGACGGCTCGGCCGTCACCTTGATCGCGTTCTCGACCGCGTCCGGGTCGGTGATGCCGCGGGTGAAGTGGATCGAGACGGGCATCCCGACGCCGACCGTGGAGCCGTCCTCGGGGGCGTACTGCCCGATGAAGGTGTTCTGCGGGACCAGCGTGGTGAAGCTGGTGTCCTTCGCCGACTCACGGCCCTTCGAGTCCTTGGCGATCGCGTGGACCTTGTACTTGGTCGCCGCGGCCAGATGCTGGTCCGGCGCCCAGCTCGCGCCGTCCGCCGCGATCTTCCCCTCGACCTCGGCGCCCTTGGGGTCGGAGACCTTGACCGTGGTCAGCTTCCCCTGGTCGGCCGAGACCTTCAGCGCCCCGCTGGTCGCGACGGAGTCCGCGCCGTCCTTGGGCGCGACGGTCACCACGGCCTGCGAGGCGGAGTTGTCGTCGACCTTCCCCCCGCCCTTGCCGTTGCCGGCGTCGTCTCCCCCGCCGCACGCCGTCACCAGCAACAGCAGCGCACCCAGTACCAGAGCCAGCAGTCCGGTGGACCCTCGCCCGCCCCGTACGCCGTTCGCCCCGGCCGATGTCCCCGATATCGGCTGCCCGTTCAATGTGGTCGTCTCCCCTCACACGGCCTGGCCCCGCCAAGGCCCCGGGAGCCCGAAGGCTCCCTCCCCCGCGCGCTGCACATGCACGCTCAGCGAAAGATAATCACACCGACCATGGGGAATTGACCCCCTGGATGTCACCGTTCAGTCCCAAGTTGTCCCGGGACTTCACGGAGTGGCGCGGGACGTGCCGGGCCGGGGCGGTCCGACGGGGCCTCAGCGGAGGGCGGAGCCGGCCTTCCACCGGGTCCAGCCCAGGTTCCAGCCGCCGAGCCCGTTGTCCGGTGCGACCTGCTTGTCCGCGGACTTGACGACCTCGACCACATCGCCGATGAGCGTCCGGTCGAAGAACCGGCCGGCCGGGGTGTCGCTGCTGCCGCCCTGTACGTCCTCCAGCCCGACACAGCCGTGGCTGACGTTGTCCGAGCCGAAGACGTCCTCGTCCGACCAGTAGTTGCCGTGCAGGAAGGTACCGGAATCGGTGAGCCGGAGGGCGTGCGGGACGTCCTTGATGTCGTACTCGCCGCCGAAGCCGACCGTTCGGCCGTCCATCCGGGTCACTTCGTGCATCTCGCTGACCACCATCTTCCCGTTGTACGTGGCCGTTCCCGCGGAGCCTGCCGTGATCGGGAAGGTCGAGACCAGCTTGCCGTCGCGGCGCACCTCCATGGTGTGCGCGGCCGCGTCGACCAGGGACGTCTGGGAGCGGCCCACCTCGAAGGCGATCTTCTTGTCCTGGGTGCCGTAGACGAGCGGCGCACCCTCCACGTCGCGCAGCGCCATCTCGACGGTCACCTCGGTGCCCGGCTTCCAGTAGGCGGCGGGGCGGAAGTCGAGGCGCTTCCCGCCGAACCAGTGCCCCACCACCTCGATCGGCGGAACGGCCGTCACCCGGATGGCCTTCTGCACGGCCGCGCGGTTGCTGACCGGCCGGTTGAAGTCGAAGGAGACGATCATCCCGGTGCCGACCGTGGACCGGTTCTCCGGTCTGAAGTAGCCGATGAAGCGGTGTTCGGGCACGGCCGTGGTGAAGGTGGTGTGGCGGGCCGATCGCTTCCCCGAGCCGTCCACGGCCACCGCGTCCACGCTGTACTTGGCGGCGAGCCTGAGCCGGTCCGCGCCCGCCCGGGGCGCCCAGGACCGGCCGTCGTCCGCGATCCGGCCCGGCACCTTCTGGCTCTGCGCGTCCTCGATCCGTGCCACCTCGACGCTCTCCAGCCGGCCGTCGGGGACCTTCACCCCGATCCGGTCGTCCGGATGGATGTTCTTCGCCCCGTTCCGCGGGGTGACCTGGATCGCGTCCTGCGGCGGGCCCGCCTTCCCGCTGAAGATCGATCCGGCGCCGGTGCAGCCGGTCAGTACGGCCAGTACGACGAGCAGTCCTGCCCATGTCAGCACGGTGGCCGGGTTCGCCACCGCTCTCTTCGCTACGTGGTTCACGTCCCCCCAACGACGGGGGCCGGTCGGGGGAAACGTGAGTGCGTGCGCCGGGGTGGGCAGAAACAGGGGGGAGGACCACACTCGGGGAGCCGCGGCCGGGACGCCGTGCGCTCCTTTTCGTGCCGGTCCACACGAGCCGCGGGAGGCGAACAGGTGTCGAGCGCAGCCGAGCAGGAGGCAGTGCAGGAGACGGGAGTGCCGGGGCCGCCACCGGCCGTGTGGCCCGGCGCCCCGACGCCGCTCGGGGCCCGCTTCCGGGTGGGGCCCGACGGGGTCGCGGGCACCAATTTCGCACTCTGGGCGGGCGGTTCGGAGGCCGTCGAGCTCTGTCTCTTCGACGAGGACGGCACCGAGCGGCGCCTCGTGCTGACCGAGCTGACCCATGAGATCCGGCACGGCTTCGTGCCGGGCGTGCGGCCGGGGCAGCGCTACGGCTACCGGGTGCACGGTCGCTGGGACCCCTGGACGGGAGCCCGCTGGAACCCGTCGAAACTGCTCCTCGATCCGTACGCACGGGCGGTGGACGGCTCGTTCACGCTTCCGGCCGAGGTGTACGGCCATGTGAGGGACTGGCCGCAGCAGCAGGTCGCCGACACCGTCCGCGACGAACGGGACTCCGCTCCGTACGTCCCCAAAGGTGTCGTGGTCCAGGACGAGGACGACTGGGCCGAGGACCGCCGGCCCAAGACCCCGTGGGCGGACTCCGTCATCTACGAACTGCATGTGCGCGGCTTCACCAAGCTGCACCCCGAGATCCCCGAGGAACTGCGGGGCACGTACGCGGGTCTCGCCCATCCGGCGGCCATCGGACATCTGCTGCGGCTCGGGGTGACGGCGGTGGAGCTGCTGCCGGTGCATCAGTTCGCCCACGAGGACCATCTGCTCCGTCGCGGGCTGCACAACTACTGGGGCTACAACTCCATCGGCTACTTCGCCCCGCACGCCGGCTACTCGGCGAGCGGCAGCGCGGGCCGGCAGGTCGGCGAGTTCAAGCGGATGGTGCGGGCCCTGCACGACGCCGGGATCGAGGTGATCCTCGACGTGGTCTACAACCACACGGCGGAGGCGGGCGAGCTCGGTCCGATGCTGTCGCTGCGCGGCATCGACAACCGCGGCTACTACCGCCTCCAGTCCGACGCCCGCAGATACGCGGACTACACCGGCTGCGGCAACACCCTGCACGTGGTCCAGCCGCAGGTGCTGCGGCTGATCACGGACTCGCTGCGCTACTGGGTGACGGAGATGGGCGTCGACGGTTTCCGCTTCGACCTGGCGGCGGCGCTGGCCCGCTCCATGCACGACGTGGACATGCTCTCGCCGTTCCTCGCGGTGATCGCCCAGGACCCGGTGCTGCGCCGGGTGAAGCTGATCGCCGAGCCGTGGGACATCGGCAACGGCGGCTACCAGGTGGGCGCCTTCCCGCCGCTGTGGACCGAGTGGAACGACCGCTACCGGGACGCCGTACGGGACTTCTGGCGCGGCGCCCTGCCCGACGTACGGGATCTCGGCTACCGGCTCACCGGCTCCAGCGACCTCTACGCGTGGGGCGGCCGACGCCCGTACGCCTCGGTCAACTTCGTCACCGCGCACGACGGCTTCACCCTGCGCGACCTCGTCAGCTACGAACAGAAGCACAACGAGGCCAACGGCGAGGACAACCGGGACGGCACCTCGGACAACCGGGCCTGGAACTGCGGCGCCGAGGGCGAGAGCGAGGACCCCGGGATCAACGCCCTGCGCCGCCGCCAGCTGCGCAATCTGCTGACCACGCTGCTGCTGTCGACGGGCGTGCCGATGCTGGTCGCGGGCGACGAGATGGGCCGTACGCAGGGCGGCAACAACAACGCGTACTGCCAGGACAACGAGATCGGCTGGCTGGACTGGTCACTGCTCGAACAGCCCGGATGGCGGGAGCTGACCGAGCTGACCGCGCGGGTGCTGCGGCTGCGCCACACCCATCCGGTGCTGCGCCGCCGGGCCTTCTTCTCCGGGCTGCCGCAGGCGGCGGACGGGCTGCGGGACCTGGCGTGGTTCACCCCGCGGGGTACGGAGATGACGGAGGGCGACTGGTACGCACCGGCCGCCACGGTCGGGCTGTATCTCTCCGGGCGCGACATCCCCGGCCGGGACGCGCGCGGCGAACAGATCACGGACGACAGCTTCCTGGCGATCCTGCACGCCGATCACCGGCCCTCCGCCTTCCGGCTCCCGGGTCCGCCGTGGGCGCAGAGCTACGAGCTGGTCCTGGACACCTCTCGGGAGGACCAGTCCACGGCCCCCGGCACCGTCCACCCGGGCGACGGGACGCTGACCGTGCCGGCCAGGTCGGTGCTGCTGCTGCGCGTCACGGAGTGAGCGGGGGTGCGGGGGTGTCGGGGGTGCGGGGTGCGGACGGGGTCAGCCGAGGATGCCCCGGTCGTAGCCGATCGCGACGGCGGCGGCCCGGTCCTTGGCGCCCAGCTTGGCGAAGACATGGGTGAGATGGGTCTTCACGGTGGCCTCGCTGATGAACAGCTCGGCGGCGATCTCCCGGTTCGACGTGCCCTTCGCGACGAGTTCGAGCACCTCGCGCTCGCGGCCCGACAGCGATTCGCTGCCCGCCGCCGGGGTGCGCACCCGTGAGATGAGCCGGGAGGCGACGGCGGGCGAGAGCACGGTGCGGCCGTCGGCGGCGGCGCGGACGGCGGTGAACAGCTCGTCGCGGGGCGCGTCCTTGAGCAGATAGCCGGTCGCCCCGGCCTCGATCGCGGGCAGGGTGTCGGAGTCGGTGTCGTACGTGGTGAGGACCAGCACCTTGGACCGGGCGCCGCGCCCGGCCAGTTCGGCGATGGCGGCGACTCCGCCGCCGCCCGGCATCCGCAGGTCCATCAGGACGACGTCGGGGTCAAGCCGGACCACCAGGTCGACCCCCTCCACCCCGTTCGACGCCTCCCCGAGGACCTCGAAGTCCGGGGCCGAGTCGAACATGCCGCGCAGACCGTCCCGTACGACGGGGTGGTCGTCGACGACGACGAGCGTGATGACGCGTGCGGATTCCTGAGCCATGGCAGGCCAACCGTACTGGTCATCGGCTGTGCCGGACCAGGGGCACCCGGGCACTGACCGCCGTGCCGCGGCCCGGCTCCGTCTCCACCTCGACGGCGCCCGCGATGCGCTCGGCGCGGGCCCGCATGCCGCCGAGCCCGAAACCGCCCGCGCCGCTGTACGGCGGCAGGGCGACCGGGTCGAAGCCGCAGCCGTCGTCCCTTACGTCCAGGGTGAGTTCGTCCCCCATGAACGACAGCGTGACGCCGACCCGGGAGGCCCCGGCGTGACGGCCGACGTTGGCGAGGGCCTCCTCGGCGATCCGGAGCAGGGTCGCGGCTATCTCGTCGTGGAGCGGCTCGACGGTACCGGTGACGGTGAACTCGGCCCGGACTCCGTGGCGTTCCCCCCAGTCGGTGACCGTACGCTTCAACGCCCCCGGCAGGTCGTCGTGTTCCAGTGCGGCGGGGACCAGGTCGTGGACCGAGCGGCGCGCCTCGCCGAGGCTGTGCCGGGCGAGGGTGGCGGCGCGGTCCAGGTGCACCCGGGCCAGCGCCGGGTCGGTGTCGCCGATCGAGGTCACCACCTGGAGCTGGGCGATGATGCCGGTCAGGCCCTGGGCCAGGGTGTCGTGGATCTCGGCGGCGAGCCGTCGGCGCTCGTCGGCGACGCCCGCCTCGCGGGCCTGGACCAGGAGCTGGGCGTGCAGCCCGGCGTTCTCCGCCAGGGCCTGTTCCAGGCGGGCGTTGGCCGACTCCAGTTCGGCGATGGTGTCGACCTGGGTGCGGGCGTGGTCGGCCTCGCGGTCGCCGATCTTGGCGAAGACCATGGTGAGGGTTCCGTGCAGACCGAACAGGGCGGCGAAGGCGAACCAGTTCATCAGGGAGGCCGGCGGCAGGCCGCTGCCGCACTGCGCACCCGCCATGATGGCGGCCGTGACCAGCAGCGCGGGACGGACGGCCCGTTGCGGGAGCAGCCGGCCGGTGTCGAAGTATCCGAGGATCGCGAACACCGAGTAGAAGGGGTTGCACCAGGTCAGTGCGAAGGCGATCAAGGTGCGGGCGACGTAGTAGAACTGCGACGCCCGCGACTTGGGGACAACGATCGGCCTGACCCGCCCCCACCAGAACTGGAGGGCGAGAGCGACGGGCACCAGCACCGCGGTGGTGTACACGTCGGCGCGATCCATGATGAGCGGGGCGCTCACGGCCGCGACGACCGTGCTCAGGCCGAGGAGCCCGTAGGGCCCGTACCTGAAGAACCGTTCCCACCCGAGTTCGGCGCTCATCGCGTCGTTCCGGTGCGCCGTCGCCGTGTCCCACGCCTTCATGGGTGCAGTCTCCCCGCCTCCGGCGCGCCGGTCACTCCCAGCGGAACAGACGGGTCGCGAGGAAGGTCACCAACGCCGTCCACAGCACCATCACACCGAGCTGGGCGAAGCCGGGCCAGCTGCCGGACGCCGCCCGGTCCAGCGCCTCGGACGCCGCTCCGAACGGGGTGAACCGGACGATGTTCCGGAGGGTGTCGGGCATGCTCTGCACCGGGATCCAGACGCCGGCGGTGAACATCATCAGGAGGTTCACGACCGAACTGATGGCGGCGGCCGCCTTGGTCGTACGGGACAGGGCGCAGAGCAGTGCGCCGAGGGTCAGCACGCTCGCCGTCGACAGGAGCAGTGCCAGGGCGTAGGCGACGGGCCGGCCGGGCAGCTCGACGCCGAAGGCGACCCGGCCGACGGCCATCGCCAGTGCGGCGGAGCCGAGGGCGGCGGCGCCGTGCAGGGCGATCTGCGCGGTGAGCAGCGCGGAGGGGCGTACCGGAGTGGTGGACATCCGGCGCAGGATGCCGCGTTCGCGGTAGCCGGTGAGGACGGGTGGCATGGCCTGCAGCCCGGACATGACCATGGCGAGCAGGACCGCCACCGGTACGTACAGGTCGATGACGCGCCGACCGCCGAGATCGTCGCTGTGTTCCCGGAAGGAGGGGATGAGGCCGAGGATCGTCAGGAGCGCGGTCGGGAAGACGACGATCCAGAACAGGGCGCCGGGTTCGCGCAGGAAGAGCCGGGTCTCGGACCTGAGCACCGCCTTGCGCGCGGATGCCGGCGCGGGTGTCGTGGTGGCCGTCGCCGTGGCCGGGTTCGCCGTGGTCATCTCAGGCCGCCTGTTCTGTGAGGTCGAGGAAGGCGTCGTCGAGCGTCGCCTCCGAGACGCGGAGCCGGTGTGCGGTGATGTGGTGGCGGGCCAGCAGTGAGATCACCGCGTTGACCGTCTCGTCGGTGCCACTGATGACGATCCGGTCGTCCTTCCGCTCCACGGACACCGCGCCGGGCAGCTGTTCCAGCTCGGCGTCGGTGAGCGGCTGCGACGGGGTGAAGGAGATGACCGTGGAGCTGTCCGCCCTGCCGATCAGCCCGGACGGGGTGTCGAGGGCGACGACCTTCCCCTTGTCGATCACGGCGACCCGGTCGCAGAGCTGCCTGGCCTCTTCCATGAAGTGGGTGACCAGCAGGACGGTGACGCCGCTGTCGCGTACGTCCTCGATCAGCTTCCAGGTGTCCCGGCGGGCCCGTGGGTCCAGGCCGGTGGTCAGCTCGTCGAGCACCACCACCCGCGGATTGCCGACCAGGGCGAGCGCGATGGAAAGCCGCTGCTTCTGACCGCCGGACAGTTTGGCGAAGCGGGTGTCGAACTTGGTGTGCAGACCGAGCCGTTCGGCGAGCTCCCGCCAGTCGGCGGGGTCCGGGTAGAAGGCGCTGTACAGCTCCAGTGCCTCGGCCACGGTGATTTTGGGCTGGAGCTCGCTCTCCTGGAGCTGGGCGCCCAGCAGCCGGGTGACCCGGTCGTGGTCGGCGACGGGGTCGAGACCGGCGACGCGGACCGTGCCGGCGTCGGGGGCCCGCAGGCCCCCGACGCACTCGACGGTGGTGGTCTTGCCCGCGCCGTTGGGGCCGAGGATCCCGAAGATCTCCCCCTCGTCGACGGTGAAGCTCACTCCGTCGACCACGGTGCGCCCGGCGTACGCCTTCTGCACCCCGTTCACTTCGATGATTGCCATGACCACGAGCATCGTGCCGCGGGGGCCGGCCCACCATCGTCCATCGCGCTCGAAGGGGCATCAGCCAATCGGTTGATACGGACTACGACCGGCGTGCGCCGGGGCCCGGTCGCACCTGCCACCGTCTGTCGGCGGAAAAACCACATGAGCGATGTCAGGGGTGAACCGTAGGCTCGCCTGTGATGCCCGAAGAACATGCAGAGCCCAAGGACCGGTCCACCGCTCAGACGCTGATGCGGTTGTGGCCTTATGTGAAGCCGGTGCGGAAGCGGCTGTTCGGTGCCGCTCTGGTCGCGATCGTCTCGTCCTGCATCGGCCTGGTGATCCCCCTCGTCCTGAAGTGGATCGTCGACGGCCCGGTGACGGACCGCGACCCCGGCGGGGTCTGGCTCGGCGCGCTGTATCTGCTGTTGCTGGGCATCGGCGAGGCGGCGCTGTTCGGGGTGCGGCGGTGGATGGTGGCCCGTCCGCTGGCCGGGGTCGAGGCGTCGATGCGGGCCGATCTGTACCGGCATCTCCAGCGGCTGCCGGTGGCGTTCCACGACCGCTGGGCATCGGGGCAGTTGCTCTCACGCGCGACCACGGACCTGATGCTGCTGCGTCAGTTCCTGGCCTTCCCGCTGACCTTCCTGCTGGTCAACGGGGCGACGGTCCTGATCGGCTTCGTCATTCTGCTGATGCAGCAGTGGACGCTGGGGCTGGTACTGCTCGTCCCGGTCGTACCGCTGATGATCATCTGCTCGGTCTTCGAGACGAAGTTCTCGACCGTGGCACGCCGGGCCCAGGACCAGGTCGGCGATCTGACGACGGTCGTCGAGGAGAGCGTGCTCGGCATCCGCATCATCAAGGGCTTCGGCCGGCACCGCAGCCAGGCCCTCGCCTTCCGTTCCCTCTCGCAGCGGCTGCGCACCACGGAGCTGGCCAAGGCCCGTCTCCTCGCGGGCATCTGGGCCGCCATCACCCTGCTCCCGGAGCTGGCCATCGGCGCGGCGCTGGTGCTCGGCACGGTCCAGGTCGCGGACGGCGACCTCTCCGCGGGCACCCTGGTCGCCTTTCTCTCCACCGCGCTCGCGCTGCGCTGGCCGGTGGAGTCGATCGGCTTCCTGCTGGCGATGAGCCAGGAGTCGGCGACGGCGACCGAGCGGTTCTTCGAGGTGATGGACGTGGCCGAGGAGGAGAACGCCTCCACCGCCGACGGGCAGGCCCCGGGCAGCGCGTCCACCCGCGGTGAAATGGTCTTCGAGGGCGTGGAGTTCCGCTATCCGGACGCGGAGCCCGGCTCCGTGCCCGTACTCTCCCGGATCGATCTGCGCATCCGGCCCGGCGAGACGATGGCCCTGGTCGGGGCCACGGGCTCCGGAAAGACGACGCTCACCGCCCTCGTGCCACGGCTGCACGAGGCCACCGCGGGGCGGATCACCCTGGACGGTACGGACATCACCACCATGCCCCGGGAGCGGCTGCGCGAGCTGGTGTCCGTGGCCTTCGAGGAGCCGACGCTCTTCTCGGCGAGCGTCGGGGAGAACGTGCTGATGGGCGCCGAGGGCGCCGGGGACGACGAGTTGCGCAGGGCGCTCGCCATCGCCCAGGCCGACTTCGCGCACGATCTGCCCGAGGGCGTCGGCACCCAGGTCGGCGAGCAGGGCCTCAGCCTCTCCGGCGGACAGCGGCAACGGCTCGCGCTGGCCCGCGCCGTGGTGGGCCGGCCGCGCTTCCTGGTCCTCGACGATCCGCTCTCCGCGCTGGACGTGCACACGGAGGCGCTGGTGGAGGCAGCGCTGCGGCAGGTCCTGGCGGAGACCACGGCGATCGTGGTCGCGCACCGGCCGTCCACCGTGATGCTCGCGGACCGGGTGGCACTGCTTTCGGAGGGCCGGATCACGGCCGTCGGCACCCATCAGGAACTGCTGCGCAGCAGCGCCGAGTACGCCTGGCTGATGTCGGGCGCCGAAGGCGCGCCGGACGCGCCCGCCGGGGACGCCTTCCCCGGCTTGTCCGCCGAGGACCTCCTCGCCGAGAAGGGCACCCGATGACCAGTACGACGACGGACACAGCCCCCGCCGAGGACGCACCGGAAGCCACGGGCTCCGGGACCACCGGGGACCGGTTCGACCGGGACGATCTGCCCACCCCGCCCGGCGCGACCCGGGCACTGCTGCGGTCGCTGCTGCGGCCGATGAAGGCCCGGGTGGCGCTGATCGCGCTGCTGCTGCTGGTCCAGCAGGCCGCCGTCCAGGCCGGCCCGCTGCTCGTCGCGTACGCCATCGACAGCGGGGTGCCCGCGTTCCGGGACGCGGACTACGGGCCGCTGATCGCGGTGGCCGTCGGGTACGCGCTGTGCTCGGCGACGGCCGGGGGCATGCAGTACGCGTTCGTACGGGTCTCCGCCTTGGTCAACCAGGACGCGCTGCTCGATCTGCGCGGACGGATCTTCCGTCATGCGCAGGCACTGAGCGTGGACTTCCACGAGCGCTACACCTCGGGCCGGCTGATCTCCCGTTCCACCACGGACGTGGAGTCGCTGCGGGAGCTGCTCAGCGAGGGACTGCAGGAGCTGATCGGCGTCGGCCTGTCCTTCGTCTCCATCTCGCTGATGCTGCTCTGGCTGGACTTCGACATGGGCGCATTGGCCGTGCTCTCCTTCATTCCGCTGTATCTGCTGGTGCGGCTCTTCCAGCGGCGGGCCGGAGTGCTGTACGCCGAGCGGTCCTCGGCCATCGCCGCGGTCATCGTCAAGTTCGCGGAGACGATGAACGGCATCCGCCCCGTCCAGGCCTTCCGCCGCGAGCCCGTCAACGACGCGCACTTCGAGGGCCTCAACAGCACGCACCGGTGGACCAACGGCAGCGCGATGCTGGAGATGGCCCGCTATGTCGTCGGCTCCCGGCTGGTCGCCAACACGGCGGTCGCCGGAATCGTGCTGTGGGGTGCGTACCGGGTGGCCTCGGGCACCCTGGCGCTCGGGGTGCTGGCCGCGGCCGTGCTCTATCTGCGCCGGCTGTACGACCCGATCGACCGGCTCGGCATGTTCCTCAACTCCTACCAGTCGGCCGCGGCCTCGCTGGAGAAGATCGCGGGTCTGCTGGCCCAGACCCCGTCCGTCCCGGAGACGTCGGACCCGCGGGAGCTGCCGGCCCTCACGGGCGAACACCCGGGCCGCGAGGTCGTCTTCGACCAGGTGCGCTTCGCCTACCGCACGGGCGGCGAGGTGCTGCCCCGCTTCGATCTGACGGTCCCGGCCGGGCAGACCGTCGCCGTGGTCGGATCGACGGGTGCGGGCAAGTCGACGCTGGCCAAGCTGCTGGCCCGGTTCTACGACCCGTCGGACGGCCGGGTGCTGCTCGACGGTACGGATCTGCGCGACCTGGCCGTGCCGGAGCTGCGGCGGGGTGTGGTGATGGTGACCCAGGAGGCGTTCCTGTTCTCCGGGACGGTCGCCGAGAACATCGCGATCGGCAGCCCGGACGCGACCCGTGCGGAGATCGAGCAGGCCGCCAAGGCGATCGGCGCGCACGATTTCATCAGCGGACTCCCCGACGGGTACGACACGGACGTACGCAAGCGGGGCGGCCGGATCTCGGCCGGTCAGCGCCAGTTGGTCGGGTTCGCCCGCGCCCTGCTCGCGAACCCGGCGGTGCTGATCCTCGACGAGGCGACGAGCTCGCTGGACGTTCCCGGCGAACGGGCGGTGCAACGGGCCATGGACACGGTGCTGCACGGCCGCACCGCGGTGGTGATCGCCCACCGCCTCTCCACGGTGGAGATCGCGGACCGGGTCCTGGTGATGGAGCACGGCCGCATCGTGGAGGACGGCACCCCGGCCGAACTCATCGCCGGCACCGGCCGCTTCGCGGGGCTGCACCGAGCGTGGCGGGAGAGTCTGACCTGAGCGGCCTCCGGCTCGGGGCGCCCGGTGGGGCGGGTGGAGGCCGTCCATGGGCGCCCACCTACAGAACAGGGGTACCCGGGGCCGACAGGGCGATCGCTGCGGCGGGGCACAGGTCGACCGCCTCGCGGACCGAGCCCCGCGTGTCAGCGGGCGGCTCGGGTCGCAGCACGATCGCCTTGCCGTCCTCCTCACGCTGGTCGAACACCTCGCCGGCCGTCAGCACGCACATTCCGGAGCCGACGCAGCGCTCGGTGTCCACAGTGATCCTCATGGGTCACGCGTCCCAGGTGACCGGGAGGCTCTTCACCCCGTAGACGTCCGCGGTCTCCGGACGCAGGGCAACCTCTTCGGGCGGTACGGCCAGGCGCAGCGTGGGGAAGCGGTCGAGCAGCGCGGGGAACGCGACCTTCATCTCGACGCGGGCCAGTTGCTGCCCCAGGCACTGGTGGATGCCGTGACCGAAGGCCAGGTGCCCGCCGTCCTGCCTGCGGAGGTCGAGCACGTGGGGGTCGGCGAAGCGCTCGGGGTCGCGGTTGGCAGTGTTGTACGACAGGATCACCCGCGAGCCGGCCTCGATGGTCCGGCCGCCCACCTCGACGTCCTCCAGCGCCGTCCTCATGAACGTCTTGGCGACACTGAGGTACCGCAGCAGCTCCTCCACGGCCCGGTCGGCGAGCGCGGGGTCGGTGCGCAGCGCGGCCAGCTGCTCCGGGTTGCGCAGCAGTGCGAAGGTGCCGAGGGCCAGCATGTTCGCGGTGGTGTCGAGCCCCGCCGCCAGCAGGATCAGCGCGATCCCCCTCAGCTCCTCGTCGGTCAGATCGCTGTCGGTGAGGTCGCTGAGCACGTCGTCGGTGGGGTTCGCGCGTTTGGCGGCCACCAGCTCCGCGAGGTAGTCCTGGGTCGCGGTATAGGCCGCCAGCAGGTCCTCGTCGCTCGTCTCCCCGTTCATGAACGAGTCGACCTGCTCCTGGAAGGACCCCCGGTCCTGGTACGGCACCCCCAGCAGTTCACAGATCATGATGGCGGGGATGGGCTTGGCGAACGCGGTCACCAGGTCCGCCGACGGCCCGGCCTCCTCCATGGCGTCCAGGTGGTCGGCGGTGATCTGCTCGACGCGCTCGGTGAGCAGTCGCATCCGTCGCACGGTGAACTTTCCCATCAGCGGCTTTCGATAGCGGCTGTGCTGGGGCTCGTCCATGAGCAGGAACTCGCCGGGCGGCGCCGGGGGTGCCTGCATGTCTCCGTAGTCGATGGTCGGGTGGAGCATGAGCTCCTTGCGTGAGCTGAACCGCGAGTCGGCCAGGACCGACCTGACCAGGTCGAATCCGGTGATCAGCCAGCCGGGCTTTCCGCCGGGGAAGGTGTAGGGGCTGATGGGGCTGTGCCGGCGGGCGTCGACCAGCTCTGCCGGCGGGTCGAAGGGGCAGCCGGACCGACGCGCCGTCGGCATCGTCGTGACGGTGTGCGGGAATTCACCCATGACCATTCCTCATCTCGCGATAGTACGCGTTTGACGATGCTCGAAAGCTACGTTGCATTCAGAAGGAGTGTCAATCGACAGAAACGCATTTCCCCAGGTAAATGGTGGGAAATTGATGCAATGACGCTGGACCCTAATGCAATATCGCGTTGCAATGAATGACGGCGAAAGCAATACTGACGGCATGCCAGGAGAACGGTTGACCCAGCAGGACCGCCAGCGCATCGCGGACGGAATCGCCGACGGGCTCTCCTACGCCGAGATCGCGAGGCGGATCGACCGGCCGACCTCGACGATCAGCCGGGAGATCGGACGCAACGGTGGCCCCAGCGGCTACCAGCCCCAGCGGGCGCACCGGGCGACGACCCGGCGGGCGCGGCGTGGCACACCGGCACCCCCGCGCGCGGCCGAACCACCGGGCGGCTCAACGGGAGAGGAGATCGTCGAGATGGCGGTCCGGGCGGGGCTGCCGAGGATGACAGCGCGCGTACACGTCGACCTGCTGCTGTCCGAGGACGGCAGGCGCACCGCGGCCGAGCTGACCCGCAGGCTGAAGGTCAGCCCCGCCTCCGTCTCCGTGTCCGTGAACTACCTCGTCCAGCACGGCTATGTCCGGCGCGAGCGCGATCCCCAGCGGCGTCGCGACATCTACGTGATCGACGACCAGGCCTGGTACCACTCCGTCGTTCTCAGCGCGCAACAGACGCTCGATGCGGCACATTCCGCGATGACCACGGTGGAGGCGACCGGGCCCGACAGCCCCGTGGGTCAGCGGATGGCCAGGGCAGGGGCATTCCTGGAGCGGGTCAGCCTGGACATCATGGAGTCGGCCGACCGCTGGCGCCCTCTCCTGGAGTGAGGGGCCCCGGAGCAGGCGTCGACGTCCGCCGATGCATACCCTCGCCAGACAGACCCACCGTAGCGCGCACCCCTGGCCAAGTAGCGCGTACAGCCAGGCCATTCACGTGCGCACCGAGCTCGTCAAGGAGCCCCTGGTAGGGTCCGCGGAGAGCGTCCACAACGCGATGGAGATGGTTCATGAGGCTGCTCCCGCTGTTCCTCCGACGGCCGATCGAAGCGGTGTACGAACGCCGACTGGCCGCCACCCTGGCGGGGCTGCCACGCCCACAGCACGTCGGGATCATGCTCGACGGCAATCGGCGCTGGGCTCGGCAGGCGGGTCACGTGGACGTCCGGGAGGGGTACCGGGCGGGCGGCGCCAAGACCACCGAGTTCCTGGGCTGGTGCAGTGCCGACGGCATCGAGCGCGTGACCCTCTTCATGCTCTCCGACGACAACCTCGGGCGCCCCGCCGAGCAGCTCGGCCCGCTGATCGAGATCATCGAAGAGACCGTCCGGGACATCACGGCCGCAGGCCGTTCATGGGAGGTCCAGGTGATCGGCTCGCTCGACATGCTGCCTGGCGCCAGTGCCCGGGTACTCAAGGAGGCCGCCGCCTCGACCGCGGGACGCGGCGGGCTCAAGGTGGACGTCGCGGTCGGCTACGGCGGCCGACGGGAGATCGTCGATGCGGTGAAGAGCGCCTTCGAGGAACACATCGCCGCCGGTGGTGACCCTGCCGAGCTGGCCGAGCGGTTCGAGATCGAGGACATCTCCCGGCATCTGTACTCGCCAACGGCCGACCACACCGACTTCATCATCCGGACCTCCGGAGAACAGCGGCTGTCCGGCTTCCTTCTCTGGCAGTCCGCGTACGCCGAGATGCACTGGGTGGACTGCTACTGGCCGGCGTTCCGTCACGTCGACTTCCTGCGCGCACTTCGTTCGTACGCGAATCGTGAACGGCGATTCGGCAAATGACCGTCTTCGGCGCCGGGGATCAGCCGGGGCGAGCGGGCCGGTGAGCTCCGCAGTCGCCACTCCGCTGTGCATCTCGATGCACCGGGCGCCGTTCTCGCTGGATCAGGACTTGAACCAACGGGTGACTCGGTCGTCGCAGGGCGCCCGTTCGTAACCGCTTGAGCCCCGCCATGCTCCCGGCGAACTCCGGGCGCGTGGCGGGGCTTTCGTCCGCGAGAGCCGACGCGCCGCCCACGCACACCTCAAGCGCGGCGCCCCGCTGCTCGTCGTCGTCCCCGACACGGACTGCACGTACACGCTGTCCGTACGATCCAGGGAGCAGGCGCCCGCGACCGCGTTCCGCTGCCACCCCGGGGAGGGATCCACATCAAGAATCGCTCACTGCACCCGATACGGCCCCCGGACCGCCGCAGCGCCCTGCGGTACCTGTGGTGGCTGATCGTCTGTCAGCGCCGTCGGGTCTCCGCCGGGGCGCTGCTCGGCAGCGCCTGGATGGTGTGCCTGACGCTGCCGCCGTACCTGCTGTCCCGCGCCATCGACGACGGGCTGCAACCGGGGCGGTGGCCCGCTCTGATCGGCTGGGTCGCGGCGTTGCTGGGTGTGGGTGTGCTGAACGCGTGGCTGGCCATCATGCGGCACCGCACGATGACCAGGGTGCGGCTGGACGCCGCTTTCCGTTCCGTGCAGGCCGTGGTCGCGCAGGCGACCCGGCTGGGCGGGGCGCTGCCGCGCCGGGTCACGGCCGGGGAAGTCGTCACGATCGGCTTCGGTGACGTCGCTGTGATCGCCGGCACGCTGACCATCACCGGGCCCGGTGTCGGCGCGGTCCTCGCCTTCGTCGTCGTGGCCGCGCTGCTGCTGGCCGTGGAACCGCTGCTCGCCGCGGTGGTGCTGCTCGGGGTCCCGCTGCTCGCGGTGCTGGTCGGACCGCTGCTGGGGCGGCTGCAGGGCGCCGAGGCGGCGTACCGGGAGCGGCAGGGCAGGCTCGCCGACCGGTTCGAGGACATGGTCGGGGGCCTGCGCGTCCTCAACGGCATCGGCGGCAAGGAGGTGTACGCCGAGCGCTACCGGCGCGGCTCGCAGGAGTTGCGGGCGGAGGGGTACCGCGTCGGCGCGGTGACCAGCTGGATCCAGGCCCTCGGCGTCGGCCTGCCCACCCTGTTCCTCGGGGCCGTGACCTGGCTGGCGGCCCGGATGGCCGCTCAGGGAACCATCAGCGTCGGCGAGTTGGTCGCGGTCTACGGCTACGCCGCGGTGCTCGTGGTGCCGGTCTCGTTCTTCATCGAGGGTGGCTACGACCTCAGCCGCGGGCTGGTCGCCGCCCGCCGGGTCATACGTTTCCTGGACCTGGAGCCCGATTCCGCGGGCGGTGAGGCGGCCGTGGACGGGCCCGGTCCGCCGGCCGCGCTCCATGATCCGGACTCCGGCGTGGAAGTGGTGCCCGGGAGGCTGACCGCCCTGGTCGGCGCCCGGCCGTCGGAGTCCGCGGCGGTGGTCGAGCGGCTCGGCCGGTTCACCGGGTCGGCCGCGACCTGGGGCGCGATACGCCTGGACGAGATCGACCTGACGCAGGTGCGGCGGCGGATCCTGGTCGCGGACAACGAGGCCGATCTGTTCGCCGGTCCGCTGCGCGAGGTGATCAGCGGCGCCCGGGACCGGGACGAGGAATCCATCGACCGCTGCCTGTACACGGCCGTGGCGCAGGACGTCGTCCGCGGTCTGCCGGACGGACTCGACTCGCCCGTCGACGCGCAGGGCCGCAATCTCTCCGGAGGCCAGCGCCAGCGCGTCCGGCTGGTCCGGGCCCTGCTGGCCGATCCCGAGGTGCTCCTGGCGGTCGAGCCCACCTCGGCGGTCGACGCACACACCGAGGCGGCCATGGCGACCCGGCTGCGCGCCGCGCGCTCCGGCCGCACCACGGTCGTCACCAGCACCTCACCGCTCCTGCTGGACCGGGCGGACACCGTGTACTACCTGGTCGACGGTCGCGTCGCGGCCGTCGGCAGCCACCGTGAACTCCTGGACCGGGAGTCCGGCTACCGCCTCCTGGTGTCCCGCGGTACGGACGACGACCCCGCCGACGAAGGAAACGTCCCGCCGTCCCGGGAGGCCGTGCGATGACCACCGGATCCGAGCCGACGCCCCAGGCCCTGCCCATCGCCGAACCGTCCCGGATACGCCGGGCGGCGCTCCGGCTGATCCGGCTGGACGCTCGCGTCTTCGCCGCCGTGATCGGCCTCAACGCGCTGGCCGCCGGTGCGGGGCTCGTCGGCCCGTGGCTGCTCGGCCGCATCATCGACGAGGTCAGGGCCGGCGGCGGGGTGGCCGCGGTGGACCGCCTGGCGCTCACCATCCTCGTCTTCGCCCTGGCGCAGCTCCTCCTGGTCCGTTGCGCCGGCTACGTCGGACACCGCTTCGGCGAGCGGACCCTGGCGCGCATCCGCGAGCAGTTCGCCGACCGGGTGCTCGCGCTGCCCGCCCCGGTGGTCGAGCGGGCCGGCACGGGCGACCTGATGACCCGCGGCACCACCGATGTCGCCGCGGTCGGCGCCACCCTCCGGGACGCCGGGCCGGAGGTCCTCATCGCCGGGGTCCAGGCGCTGTTCATCCTCGGTGCGGTCTTCGCGCTCGACCCGCTGCTCGGTGCGTGCGGGGTGCTGGGCCTGCTCGGCATCTGGTTCGCGGCCCGCTGGTATCTGCGCCGGGCGCTCACCGCGTACCTGGCCGAGGGAGCCGCCAACTCGGCTCTCGCGGAGCAGCTGGCGGCCACTGCCGCCGGGGCCCGCACCGTGGAGGCCCTCGGGCTTCAGCAGCGCCGCGTCACGGCATGCCGGGAAGCCATCGAGAAGTGCTGGAGCACCCGGACCCGGACGCTGTTCCTGCGCAGTGTGCTCTTCCCGGCCGTGGACATCTCGTACGTCATTCCGGTGGCCGGTGTCCTGCTCGTCGGCGGCGTACTGCACGACCACGGCACGATGAGCCTCGGCGCGGTGGTCGCCTCGGCCCTGTATCTGCGGCAGCTCTCCCAGCCCCTGGACACCATCCTCCAGCGGCTCGAACAGCTGCAGAGCAGCAGTGCCTCCTTCGCCAGGGTCGAGGGCCTCGGCCTGGCGGCGCACACGCCACGGGCCGTCTCCTCCGCACCGGCCGACGACCGGATCGAGGTGACGGATGTGCGCTACGCCTACGACGGCGGGGGCGACGTGCTGCACGGTGTCGGCCTGACGGTCCGTCCCGGCGAGCGGCTCGCGATCGTCGGCCCCTCCGGCGCGGGCAAGACCACCCTGGGCAGACTGCTGGCGGGCATGGACGCACCGCGCACCGGTTCGGTGACGGTCGGGCGGGTCCCGGTCGCCGGGCTGGACCCCGAGCGGCTGCGCCGGCACGTCGTCCTGGTCACCCAGGAGCACCATATCTTCCTCGGCACGGTCCGGGACAACCTGAAGATCGCCTCGGCCGGCGCCACCGATGCCGAAATGCGCGCGGCACTCGCCGCCGTCGGCGCCGACTGGGCCGACGAGCTGCCGGACGGCCTGGACACCGATCTGGGCCACGGCGGGCATCGGCCGGACGGCGCCCGGTCACAGCAGCTCGCCCTGGCGCGCGTGGTGCTGGCCGACCCGCACACGCTGATACTCGACGAGGCCACCGCGCTCCTGGACCCGAGGACGGCCCGGCACACGGAGCGGGCGCTGGCCGGCGTCCTCGAAGGCCGGACCGTCGTCGCCGTCGCGCACCGCCTGCAGACGGCTCACGACGCCGACCGGGTGGCGGTGATGGAGGACGGCCGGATCACCGAACTCGGCACCCACGACGATCTCGTGGCGGCCGACGGCGCCTACGCCGCGCTCTGGCGCTCCTGGCACGGCGAAGGCCCGCCCTCCTCCTGAGCCGGTGACGCCCGGACGCGGCGGGGCCCGCCCCCCGTCCGCGCCGCCCGGCGCGCGCGACCGGGCCGGAGCTGGTCTGCTGTTTCCAGGGGGCCGTCCACTCCCATGTCCCGGAGAGATCCAGATGAGCGTCCCCAGCGTCTACCGAGCCGCGCAGGCCATCGCCGCCGGCGGTCCATTCGAGATCGTCGAGCGCCCGGTGCCGCAGCCGGGTCCGGGTCATGTCCGGGTGGCCGTGGACGCCTGCGGCGTCTGCCACAGCGACGCCCTCTTCGTGGACGGCGTGCTCCCGGGCGTACGGTTCCCGGTGGTCCCCGGGCACGAGATCGCCGGCCGGATCGTGGAACTCGGCGACGGCACGCACAGCGCCTGGCAGGTGGGTGACCGGGTGGCGGTGGGCTGGTTCGGCGGCAGCTGCCACCACTGCACACCGTGCAGGCAGGGCGACTTCATGGTCTGCGTGAACCTGAAGGTGCCCGGGTGGGCGTACGACGGGGGCTATGCCGAGAGCGTCACCGTCCCGGCGGACGCCCTGGCCCGGATCCCCGACGCGCTGTCGGCGACCGACGCGGCACCCATGGGCTGTGCGGGAGTGACCACGTACAACGGACTGCGGCGCAGCGCCGCCCGGCCGGGAGACCTGGTCGCCGTGCTCGGTATCGGCGGGCTCGGACACCTGGGCGTGCAGTACGCGGCCGCGATGGGCTTCGAGACGGTGGCGATCGCCCGCGGAGCCGCCAAGGCCGACTTCGCGAAGGAGCTCGGCGCGCACCACTACATCGACAGCACCGCGGGCACCACCGTCGCGGACGCGCTGCAGTCCCTGGGCGGTGCCCGGGTCGTCCTGGCCACCGCCGCCAACTCCGCGGCCATCACGGCCACCGTGGAGGGGCTCGCGCCCCGCGGCGAGCTGGTGGTCATCGGCGCGGACCCGGAGCCGCTGGGGATCAGCCCGAACCAGTTGCTGATGACCGGCAAGGTCGTCCGGGGCCACCCCGCCGGCACCGCGCAGGACGTGCAGGACACCCTGGCGTTCAGCGCCCTGCACGGGATCCGCCCGATGACCGAGACGGTGCCGCTGGACGCGGCGGAGGAGGCGTACCGGAAGATGCTGTCCGGCGCCGCCCGCTTCCGGATGGTGCTCACCACCGCCTGACGCCCGGACCTTCCGGGCTTCACCGCGACCGGTTCCGCTCCTCGGTACGAGCGGCGCCGGTCGCAGCCGTGCTCGCGCTGCGGGCACCTGTGCCGAACGTCGAGGAGAGCAGCGATTCCCGCAGGTGGTACGGGAGTCGGCGGGCCGCCGCGACCGCTCCTCCCGGGGCCGCCCGCGCGGCGTCGGCTACGACGGGCGCCGTAGTGCCCGCGCCCCGGCCGTAGACGGCCGAACCGGTGGGTGTCGTCCGGAGCGACGAGTCCCCCGATACGGGTGGCCGAGAGAAGCCCGCGGCGGAGACGACCGGCCTCTCCACCCCTGACGTACCCGCGGTCGGACCGCCGGGCGAACGCGGCGAAACCGGCCACGGCCGCCGCGGTCGGCCGCCCGGACACGTGCACGCTTCAGGACACCGGCTCTCCAACGGGACGGGGACGGTAAGAAATCAGCCACATCTCGACGCCATCTCGGCCAGTGCCGAACACCCACTCCCCGGCCCGCTGTTCGAACACGAAGGCTTCAAGCCCGACCTCGGCTCTCTCTTCGAATTCCGGGCACGGAGGACGCCCTACGGCATCGCGGTGATGATCCGTGAAACGTCCGCTTAACGAACATGACCTTTCCGGCAACGGACGAGTTCCGGCCAAGTTGTTGACGCGGTCCTGACAGAGACGGCTTCCTGCTGACACTCTTCACCCCGTTCTGCGCACTTCTCGCTCACCCCGGACGGCTCACCGAGCCGCCGGTACCCCCCTCGCAGAAGGAGTCCGCGTGAGATCCACGCCCAGCCGTCGTGCCACCGCGACCGGCGCTCTGATAGCCGCAGCAGCCCTCCTCGCCGTCGGCGTCCAGACCGGAACGGCCACTGCCACTCCCAGCAGCGCCACAGCGGCGACCTCGGCGGCGGCCGGCGCCGACCACGGTGCCCTGGCCAAGCAGCTCTCCCCGTCCCAGCGCGCCGAGCTGATCCGCGAGGCCAACGCGAGCAAGGCGGACACGGCCAAGGACCTCGGTCTCGGCTCGCAGGAGAAGCTCGTCGTCAAGGACGTCGTCCAGGACAACAACGGCACCACGCACACGCGTTACGAGCGCACCTTCGCCGGACTCCCGGTGCTCGGTGGCGACCTGGTCGTCCAGGAGACCAAGGCCGGCACCACGCAGAGCGTCACCAAGGCCTCCAAGGTCTCCAGCGCGCAGCTGAAGACCGTGGACACGGCGGCCGACGTCGCGCCCGCGGTGGCCGAGAAGCAGGCACTCGGCCTCGCCAAGGCCGACGGATCCAAGAAGACCGAGGCCGACCGGGCACCGCGCAAGGTGGTCTGGATGGCGCAGGGCAAGCCGCAGCTCGCCTACGAGACCGTCGTCGGCGGACTCCAGGAGGACGGCACCCCCAACGAGCTGCACGTCATCACGGACGCGGCCACCGGGGCGAAGCTGTACGAGTGGCAGGGGGTCGAGAACGGCACCGGCAACACCCAGTTCAGCGGCCAGGTCACCCTCGGCACCGCACCGTCGTACACGCTGACGGACACGGGCCGCGGCAACCACAAGACGTACAACCTGAACCACGGCACGTCCGGCACCGGGACGCTGTTCACCAACTCCACGGACGTGTGGGGCAACGGCAACCCGTCGAACGCCGAGACCGCGGCCGCGGACGCCCACTACGGCGCGGCCGAGACCTGGGACTACTACAAGAACGTGCACGGCCGCACCGGTATCCGGGGCGACGGTGTCGGCGCGTACTCCCGCGTCCACTACGGCAACAACTACGTCAACGCCTTCTGGCAGGACAGCTGCTTCTGCATGACGTACGGCGACGGCTCGGGCAACAACGCCCCGCTGACCGCGCTCGACGTCGCCGCGCACGAGATGTCGCACGGTGTCACCGCCGCCACCGCCAACCTGGTCTACAGCGGCGAGTCCGGTGGCCTCAACGAGGCGACCAGTGACATCTTCGCCTCCGCGGTCGAGTTCTACGCCAACAACGCCAGCGACAAGGGCGACTACCTCATCGGCGAGAAGATCGACATCAACGGCGACGGCACCCCGCTGCGCTACCAGGACAAGCCGAGCAAGGACGGCGCGTCCAAGGACGCGTGGTACTCCGGCATCGGCAACATCGACGTCCACTACTCCTCGGGCCCGGCGAACCACTTCTTCTACCTGCTCTCCGAGGGCAGCGGCGCCAAGGTCATCAACGGCGTCTCCTACGACTCCCCGACCTCCGACGGCCTGCCGGTGACCGGCATCGGCCGCGACAAGGCCGCGCAGATCTGGTTCAAGGCGCTCACCACCAAGTTCACCTCCACCACCAACTACGCGGCGGCCCGCACCGGCACCCTCGCCGTGGCCGGTGAGCTGTACGGCACGACCAGCGCCGAGTACAAGGCCGTCGGGGACGCCTGGGCCGCCATCAACGTCGGCACCCGTGACGGCGGCAACCCGGACCCGGGCGGCAAGGTCTTCGAGAGCAAGACGTCGGTCGCCATCCCGGACCGTGGTGCGGCCGTCACCAGCTCGGTCAACGTCACCGGTGTCACCGGCAACGCGCCCAGCGCCCTCAAGGTCGACGTGGACATCACCCACACCTACCGCGGTGACCTGGTCGTCGACCTCGTCGCCCCGGACGGCACGGCCTACCGGCTGAAGAACTCCTCGGCCGGCGACCCGGCGGACGACGTCCGCGGCACCTACACGGTCGACGCGTCGTCCGAGGTCGCCAACGGCACCTGGAAGCTCAAGGTCCAGGACGTCTACTCGGGTGACACGGGCAAGATCAACAGCTTCAAGCTCACCTTCTGAACCCCGCACCGGTCATGACCCGGTGACCACCGCCCGGCAGGAGCTCGCGCCCCTGCCGGGCGGTTCCGTGTCGAAGCCTGTCGGGTGGCCTCCGACCGGCTCTCAGCGCATCAGCACGCCCGCACCGTCCCTCGCCGCCTCCGTGGGCAGCGCCACCAGGCCGAGTTCCGCGCCGGTCGCCAGCAGCGGATGGGCCGGAAGCACCCGCACCGTGTAGCCGTACGGCCCCGTGCGGTCGAGGGCGAGCGGCCCCTCGTAGAGCCAGCGGCCCTCCAGGTCCTGGCCCCCGGCCGGTTTCAGCGGGAAGACCTGGGCGTCCGAGATCCCGTCGGCGGCATCCACCCGGCCGGCCACCGCCTGCACCTCCACGTCGTCCGGCTCCAGCACCCCGAGGGCGACCCTGGCCCGGAGCGTCAGCGTCGCCCCCAGCTCGGCCGAACCGTCCGCCGCGGTGGGCGCCACGGCCTCCACATGGTCGACGGCCACGCGCGGCCAGGCGGCACGGACCCTGGCCTTCCAGTCGGCGAGCCGGCGCGCCGTCCCGGGGTCCAGCGCGCGCCGGGCGCGCGCGGCGGGCGCGTACAGCCGCTCCACGTACTCGCACACCATCCGCCCGGCCAGCACCTTGGGACCGAGCGTGCCCAGCGTGCGGCGGACCATCTCGATCCAGCGCTCCGGAAGCCCCGCGTCGCCCCGGTCGTAGAAGCGGGGCGCGACCCTGTCCTCGATCAGCTCGTAGAGGGCGGCGGCCTCCAGATCGTCCCGGCGGTCCTCGTCCAGGGCCAGACCGTCGGCGGTCGGGATCGCCCAGCCGAAGTCCGGCTCGAACCACTCGTCCCACCAGCCGTCGAGCACCGAGAGGTTGAGGCAGCCGTTGAGCGCGGCCTTCATCCCGCTCGTACCGCAGGCCTCCAGCGGGCGCAGCGGATTGTTCAGCCATACGTCGCAGCCCGGGTAGAGCTTCCGCGCCATGGCCATCCCGTAGTCCGGCAGGAAGACGATGCGGTGGCGCACCCGGGGATCGTCGGAGAACCGCACCAGCTCCTGCACCAGCCGCTTTCCGCCGTCGTCGGCGGGGTGGGCCTTGCCGGCGACGACGATCTGGATCGGGCGGGTCGGGTGGAGCAGCAGTTCCATCAGCCGGTCGCGGTCGCGCAGCATCAGCGTGAGCCGCTTGTACGAGGGAACGCGCCGGGCGAAGCCGATCGTCAGCACGTCCGGGTCCAGCACGCCGTCGATCCAGCCGAGTTCGGCCGGTTCGGCGCCCCGGGCGCGCCATGAGGCGTGCAGCCGTTCACGCACCTCGGTGACCAGCTGTCCGCGCAGGGACCGCCGCAGGTCCCACAGTTCCCGGTCCGGGACCTCGGCGGCGGAGTCCCAGCGTCCGGGCGTGGCGCCGTAGCGGCTGCGCAGCCGGAAGACCTCGGGCGCCACCCAGGTGGGGGCGTGGACCCCGTTGGTCACCGAGGTGATCGGCACCTCGGCCGCGTCGAAGCCCGGCCACAGCCTGGCGAACATCTCCCGGCTGACCGAGCCGTGGAGGGTGGAGACCCCGTTGGCCCGCTGGGCGAGCCGCAGTCCCATCACCGCCATGTTGAAGAGACCGGTCTCACCGTCGGGGCGGGTCTCCATGCCCAGTTGCAGGATGCGTTCGGCGGCCACGCCCGGGAGTTCGCCGTCGTCGCCGAAGTGCCGGGCGACGAGTTCGCGGTCGAAGCGGTCGATCCCGGCGGGCACGGGCGTGTGGGTGGTGAAGACCGTGCCGGCCCGTACGGACTCCACCGCGGAGTCGAAGTCCAGTCCGGTGCCGGAGAGTTCACGGATGCGTTCGAGTCCGAGGAAGCCGGCGTGCCCCTCGTTGGTGTGGAACACCTCGGGTTCCGGGTGCCCCGTGAGCCGGCAGTACGTCCGCACGGCCCGTACGCCGCCGATGCCCAGGAGCATCTCCTGGAGGAGCCGGTGCTCGCTGCCGCCGCCGTACAGCCGGTCGGTCACCTCGCGTTCGCCCGGCGCGTTCTCCTCCACGTCGGAGTCGAGCATCAGCAGCGGTACGCGTCCGACCCGGGCCTGCCAGATGTGGGCGTGCAGCGAACGGCCGCCCGGCAGGGACAGCACCACCCGGCTCGGGGTTCCGTCGGCCTCGCGCAGCAGGGCGACCGGGAGCTCGTTCGGATCGAGTACCGGATAGTGCTCCTGCTGCCAGCCGTCGCGCGACAGGCTCTGGCGGAAGTAGCCGTGCCGGTAGAGCAGGCCGACCCCGACGAGGGGGACGCCCAGATCGCTGGCGGCCTTGAGATGGTCGCCGGCGAGGATGCCGAGCCCGCCGGAGTACTGGGGCAGGGCCGCGGTCACTCCGAACTCGGGCGAGAAGTAGGCGACGGCGGCCGGGAGTTGCGCTCCCCGCTCCAGCTGTTCCTGGTACCACCTGGGTCCGTGCAGGTAGTCCCGGAGGTCCTGGGACGCCTCGGTCAGCCGGTGCAGGAACTGCTGGTCCCGGGCCAGCTCGGCGAGTCGTCCGGCGGATACGGCACCGAGCAGCCGCACCGGATCGCATTCCGCCGTCCGCCGGACCTCCGGGTCGACGGCCTGGAACAGCTCACGGGTCTCGGTGTGCCAGGACCAGCGCAGATTGTGGGCGAGGTCGCTGAGCGGTCGAAGGGGTTCGGGGAGGACGGGACGCACGGTGAATCGACGAATGGCCTTCACGTATTCCACCTTTACAGGGGACGTACTGATCCGAGGGGGACGCACCACGGGGTGCGCCGCTGCGTCACTCTCGACGGTGGCGGCGGGCCCCGCCCCATCCGTATCCGGATTCACTCGCGGCCCGTCCGGGCACACCGACCACACAGGTAATGGCCGATTCCATTCCCTCGTTCGGTCTTGTGGCACTTCGCACCAGAGGGAAAGCTGCCCAGTGGCGTCCGGAAGGTCACCGGCGGGCCCGCGCACCGTGGGCGGCGCCGGTGCGAACAGGTCGTCATGGATACGCCCGAGCAGTTGACAGAACCACCGGATCGGCCCACCGGGAATCGCGGGAAGGCTTCTCCGGTACACAGCCCGAGTGCGCCCCGGGTGCCATGTGAATAACGCCCGAATGCAGCACGAATGCGAGGCATCCGCGGTCCGGTTTCCATCCGGTTCACATCCGCGCAACATACCCGTGCTCAGCTCATTCGACTGCCATTCGAGTGAATGCGGACAGGAGCGGCCATGCCCACACCCCACCAGCCGTCGACGGAGCAGCTAGAAAGGACGGACCCCATCGGCAGCGGTGCGCGCATTTCACCCTCCGCCACTGTGCCGCGCCCCGTTCAGCCCGAACCCCAGTCCCCAGGTGATTCCATGATCGGTCGCATTCCCGTCCTCGACGTCCGCCCCCTCGTCGACTGCGGCAGAAGGCCCGCCAAGGCCGTCGCCGATGAGACCTTCCAGGTCACCGCGACCGTCTTCCGCGAGGGCCACGAGGCCGTCGCCGCCAATGTGGTCCTGGTGGACCCGAGCGGGCGCCCCGGTCCATGGACGCCGATGCGCGAGCTCGCCCCCGGCACCGACCGCTGGGGCGCCGATGTCACCCCGGTCTCCGAGGGCCGCTGGACGTATACGGTCGAGGCCTGGAGCGATCCGGTCACCACCTGGCGGCAGCACGCCCGGATCAAGATTCCGGCGGGGATCGACACCGCGCTCGTCCTGGCGGAGGGTGCCGAGCTGTACGAGCGGGCCGCCGGGGGCGTACCCAAGCGGGACGGCCGCGAGGCGGTGCTGGCCGCCGTCGACGCGCTGCGCGACGCGTCCCGCCCGGCCGCCGCCCGGCTGGCCGCGGCGCTCGCCCCCGAGGCGCAGGCCGCGCTCGCCCGCCATCCGCTGCGCGAACTGGTCAGCGCGTCCCGGCCGCTGCCGCTGGTGGTCGAGCGCCGACGGGCCCTGTTCGGCTCCTGGTACGAGCTGTTCCCGCGCTCGGAGGGGGCCAGGGTCGAACCGGCCGCGCCTACGAGGAGGAAGGACGGGGCGAGCAGGGCCGGAAAGCCGGCGAGGATCGTCAGCGGCACCTTCCGCACGGCCGCCGAGCGGCTTCCCGCGGTCGCCGCGATGGGCTTCGACGTGGTCTATCTCCCGCCGATCCACCCCATCGGAACCACCCACCGCAAGGGCCCCAACAACTCGCTCTCCCCCGCCCCGCACGACGTGGGGGTACCGTGGGCGATCGGCTCCGCGGAGGGCGGTCACGACGCCGTCCATCCCGGGCTCGGCACCCTCGACGACTTCGATCATTTCGCCAGGACAGCCCGCGATCTGCGCATGGAGATCGCCCTCGATTTCGCGCTCCAGTGTTCTCCCGACCACCCCTGGGTGGAGAAACACCCGGAGTGGTTCCACCATCGTGCGGACGGCTCGATCGCCTATGCCGAGAATCCGCCGAAGAAATACCAGGACATCTATCCGATCGCCTTCGACAAGGATCTGCGCGGACTGGTCGCCGAGACCGTGCGCATTCTGCGGTTCTGGATGGATCACGGGGTGCGGATCTTCCGTGTCGACAATCCGCACACCAAGCCGGTGATCTTCTGGGAGAAGGTGATCGCGGACATCAACCGGACCGACCCCGATGTGATCTTTCTGGCCGAGGCATTCACCCGACCCGCGATGATGAAGACGCTCGCGACCATCGGCTTCCAGCAGTCCTACACGTATTTCACCTGGCGCAACACCCGGCAGGAAATCACTGAATACGTCACGGAGTTGTCCGGCGAAACCGCTTCCTACATGCGGCCCAACTTCTTCGTGAACACGCCGGACATCCTGTCCGGCTATCTCCAGGACGGAGGCCGCCCGGCCTTCGAGACGCGGGCCGTCCTCGCCGCGACGCTCTCCCCCTCCTGGGGTGTGTACGCGGGCTACGAGCTGTGCGAGAACACCCCGGTCCGGCCCGGCAGTGAGGAGTACCTCGACTCGGAGAAGTACCAGATCCGGCCCAGGGACTGGGAGTCGGCGGAGCGCGAGGGCCGTTCGCTGGCCCCGCTCATCACCACGCTCAACCGCGTCAGGCGCCGCAACCCGGCTCTGCAGCAACTGCGCGACGTGCACTTCCACTCCACCGACAACGACGCGTTGATCGCGTACAGCAAGCGTTCGGGGTCGAACATCGTTCTGGTGGTCGTCAACCTCGACCCGCACCACACCCACGAGGCCACGGTCTCGTTGGACATGCCGCGACTCGGCCTCGACCGGCACGAGCGCGTGCCGGTGCGCGACGAGCTCACCGGCGATACCTATCACTGGGGCAGGACCTTCTATGTGCGTCTGGAGCCGGGCGTCACGCCCGCGCACATCGTCGTCCTGCGACCGTCCCCGCCGACCGGAGGGTCACCCACACCATGATCGTCAATGAGCCCGTCCACGACACGTTCGAGGACACCCCGGCCAAGGACCGCGATCCCGACTGGTTCAAGCGCGCCGTCTTCTACGAGGTCCTCGTCAGGTCCTTCCAGGACTCCAACGGCGACGGCATCGGCGACCTCAAGGGCATCACCGCCAAACTGGACTATCTGCAGTGGCTGGGCGTCGACTGCCTCTGGCTGCCGCCGTTCTTCAAGTCGCCGCTGCGCGACGGCGGTTACGATGTCTCCGACTACACGGCCGTGCTGCCGGAGTTCGGTGATCTGGCCGACTTCGTGGAGTTCGTCGACGCCGCGCACCAGCGCGGGATGCGCGTGATCATCGACTTCGTCATGAACCACACGAGCGATCAGCACGACTGGTTCCAGCAGTCCCGCACCGACCCGGAGGGACCTTACGGCGACTACTACGTCTGGGCCGACGACGACAAGCAGTTCCCGGACGCCCGGATCATCTTCGTGGACACGGAGACGTCCAACTGGACCTTCGACCCGGTGCGCAAGCAGTACTACTGGCACCGGTTCTTCTCCCACCAGCCCGATCTCAACTACGAGAACCCGGCGGTGCAGGAGGAGATCGTCTCCGCGCTCCGCTTCTGGCTGGACCTCGGCATCGACGGTTTCCGGGTGGACGCCGTGCCGTATCTCTACCAGCGGGAGGGCACCAACTGCGAGAACCTCCCGGAGACGCACGACTTCCTCAAGCGGGTCCGCAAGGAGATCGACGCGCACTACCCGGACACCGTGCTGCTCGCCGAGGCCAACCAGTGGCCGGAGGACGTCGTCGACTACTTCGGCGAGTACCAGGCCGGCGGCGACGAGTGCCACATGGCGTTCCACTTCCCCGTGATGCCGCGGATCTTCATGGCCGTCCGGCGCGAGAGCCGCTACCCGGTCTCCGAGATCCTGGCGAAGACACCGGCGATCCCGAAGAACTGCCAGTGGGGCATCTTCCTGCGCAACCACGACGAACTCACCCTCGAAATGGTCACGGACGAAGAGCGCGACTACATGTACGCGGAGTACGCCAAGGATCCGCGCATGCGGGCCAACATCGGCATCCGGCGGCGGCTCGCGCCCCTGCTGGACAACGACCGCAACCAGATCGAGCTGTTCACCGCGCTGCTGCTGTCCCTGCCCGGCTCCCCGATCCTCTACTACGGGGACGAGATCGGGATGGGCGACAACATCTGGCTCGGCGACCGGGACGCCGTACGCACCCCGATGCAGTGGACGCCCGACCGGAACGCCGGGTTCTCCTCCAGCGACCCGGGGCGGCTCTACCTCCCCACGATCATGGATCCGGTCTACGGATACCAAGTCACCAATGTCGAGGCGTCGATGGCGTCGCCGTCGTCGCTGCTGCACTGGACGCGGCGGATGATCGAGATCCGTAAGCAGAACCCCGCCTTCGGTCTCGGCTCGTACAACGAACTGCCGTCGTCGAACCCGGCCGTGCTCGCCTTCACCCGTGAGCACGGGGACGATCTCGTGCTGTGCGTGCACAACTTCTCGCGGTTCGCGCAGCCGACGGAGCTCGATCTGCGGTCGTTCACCGGGCGTCATCCGGTGGAGCTGATCGGCGGGGTGCGCTTCCCCGCCGTCGGTCAATGGCCCTACCTGCTGACTCTCGCGGGGCACGGCTTCTACTGGTTCCGGCTGCGCAAGGACGCGCCGCCGAACTGACCGGACACCCTCTCCCACACCGACCGCGGGGCGGTTTCCGCCGCCCCGCACGGGGCACCCTCCCCCACATCGCACACACGTACGGCCCCTTCCGGGTCCCATCTGGCGTTTCGATCCCATCGAGTCGAGTCCGTACGGACCATCCTGACCCGACACGTCCCGCACAGCCGGACAGCAATTGCCGCAATCCGGGACACTCTTCGCATCCTGTGGTGTGCCCGGGGAAAGGACGCGATGCCATGTCGGAGGCTGCATCCACTCGGGTCGCCCTGGCTGACAGCACAGCTCTGCTCCCGTCTCTCGCCCCCCTGCTGCACGAATGGCTGCCCCGGCAGCGTTGGTTCGCGGGCAAGGGGCGGCCGGTCACCGCGTTCTCGCTGGTGTCGGCGACCGAAATACTGCCGGTGGGCACCGGTTCCGTCGCCGCCGGAACCGGAACCGGGCTGCTCCATCTGCTGGTCCGGGCCCATCACCCGGCCACGCCCGCGCAGTCGCCGGACGACTGCTACCAACTGCTGCTCGGCGTACGGGCCGCGCTGCCGCCCCGGCTGGCGCCCGCGCTCATCGGCCGGGTGACCGAGGGGCCGCTGGCCGGCCGCACCGTCTACGAGGGGCTGCACGACCCGCGCCTCGCCGGACTCCTGCTGGAACGGTTCCGTACCCCCGGCACGCTCGGCGCCCTGCGCTTCGACCGGAGCGGTCCGGCCATCGCCGCGGAACTCGCACCGCGGCTGCTCGAAACCGACCAGTCCAACACCTCGCTCGTCTACGGCGACGCCTACATCCTCAAGATCTTCCGCCGCATCTTCCCGGGCACCAACCCCGACCTGGAACTTCCGCTGGCGCTCGCACAGGAGGGCTGCGGGCGGGTGCCCGCCCCCGTCGCCTGGTTCGAGTCCATCTCCCCCCGGCCGCTCACCCTCGGTGTGCTCCAGCCGTTCCTGAGCGGCGCCGAGGACGGCTGGCGGCTCGCCCTGCGCGCCCTGGCCGCGGGCCTGGACTTCACCGACGAGGCACACGCGCTGGGCCGGGCCACCGCCGAGGTCCACACCGCGCTCGCCGCCGCGCTGCCGACGCCCGCCCTGCACCGCGCCCAGACCGAGCGCCTCGCCGCCTCGATGGTGCGCCGGCTGGAGGCCGCCGCCCAGGCGGTGCCGGAGCTCGTGCCGTACGTCCCCGGGCTGCGTGCCGCCTTCGACGCGGTGGCCGCGCTGGGGCACCGGGGGCGCGACTGGGCGGCCCAGCGGGTGCACGGCGATCTCCATCTCGGCCAGACCCTGCGCGCAGCCGACGGTTTCTGGTCACTGATCGACTTCGAGGGCGAACCGGCCAGACCGCTGCCCGAGCGCCGCCGGCCGCAGCTCCCGGTGCGCGACATCGCCGGGATGCTCCGCTCCTTCGACTATGCGGCCCGCTCGCACCGCCCGTGGAACGCCGACTGGGCGGCCCGCTGCCGGACCGCCTACTGCGAGGGGTACGCCGACGCGGCGGGCGTCGACCCGCGCAGCGAACCGGAGTTGCTGCGCGCCCATGAGACCGACAAGGCGGTGTACGAGGTGCTGTACGAGGCACGGCACCGGCCCGACTGGCTTCCGGTCCCGATGGCCGCGATCCACCGTCTGGCCGCCGCCGACGACTGACGGCCCGGCGCACACCTCCCGTCGCTCTCCCGTCCCCTTCTCTCCCCCTCTCAACACCCTTCGAGGAGGCTGTCCCTGTGACCGCCCGCAAGCCGTCCCGAAAGCCGTCCGCCAAAACGCCCGCCCCCGTCGAGGTCCCCCGAGTCCAGCCACCGGCACCCGACGGGGCGCCGGCCCCCGCGGGCCCGGCCGAGGCGGCGGCGCCGTCGCCGGAACCGGCCGCCCCCGCCGGGCGGAAGAATCCGGCGGCCGAGCGTGCCGGCACCGCGACGCCGCACCCCCGCCGGAGCGCCGGCAGCCAGGGCGTACGACAGGCGCGCCCCCTCGACGACGGCGACCGGGGACGGCTGCTCGCCGGTGAGCACCACGCCCCGCACGACCTGCTCGGCGCGCACCCGGTCCGGGGTGGTGTGACCTTCCGGGTGCTGCGCCCGTACGCCCGATCGGTGACCGTGCTCGCCAAGGGGCTGCGGGCGCGGCTGCACGACGACGGCGACGGCTTCTTCTCCGGGCTGCTGCCGATGCCCGCACTGCCCGAGTACCGGCTGCTGGTCGCCTACGACGACAACGAGATCGAGGTGGAGGATCCGTACCGCTTCCTGCCCGCGCTCGGCGATCTGGATCTGCATCTGATCGGCGAGGGGCGGCACGAGGAGCTGTGGACGGCCCTCGGCGCGCAGCCCATGGAGCACCAGGGGGTGGCAGGCACCCGGTTCACCGTCTGGGCGCCCGACGCCCGCGGTGTGCGGGTCGTCGGGGACTTCAACTACTGGGACGGCACCGGCTTCCCGATGCGTTCGCTCGGCTCCACCGGGGTGTGGGAGCTGTTCCTGCCCGCGATCGGGGAGGGCGCGCTCTACAAGTTCGACGTCTGCCGCCCGGACGGTTCGCACACGCTGCGCGCCGACCCGATGGCCCGGTACGCCGAGGTGCCGCCCGCCAATGCCTCGATCGTGACGGCCTCGCACCACGAATGGCGGGACCAGGAGTGGATGGCGCACCGCGGGGACGTCCCGGTGCACGAGGCGCCGATGTCCGTGTACGAGGTGCATCTTCCGTCCTGGCGCCCGGGGCTCACCTACCGCCAGCTGGCCTCCCAACTCCCGGCTTACGTAAGGGATCTGGGGTTCACGCATGTGGAGCTGATGCCGGTCTCCGAGCACCCCTTCGGCGGCTCCTGGGGCTATCAGGTCACCGGTTTCTACGCCCCGACGTCGCGCATGGGCACCCCCGACGACTTCCGTTTCCTCGTCGATTCCCTGCACCGGGCCGGGATCGGCGTGATCGTCGACTGGGTGCCCGCGCACTTCCCGCGCGACGACTGGGCGCTGGCCGAGTTCGACGGCCGGCCGCTGTACGAGCACTCCGATCCGTCGCGGGCGGCGCACCCCGACTGGGGCACGCTGGAGTTCGACTTCGGACGCACCGAGGTGCGCAACTTCTTGGTGTCCAACGCCACTTACTGGTGCGAGGAGTTCCACATCGACGGGCTGCGGGTCGACGCCGTCGCCTCGATGCTCTATCTCGACTACTCGCGCGAGGAGGGCGAGTGGTCCCCGAACGAGCACGGCGGGCGGGAGAATCTGGACGCCGTCGCCTTCCTGCAGGAGATGAACGCCACCGTCTACCGCCGCAATCCGGGTGTGGTGACCATCGCGGAGGAGTCCACCGCCTGGGACGGCGTCACCCGCGCCACCCACCATGTCGGCCCCGGCGGCTTCGGCGGCCTCGGTTTCGGGCTGAAGTGGAACATGGGCTGGATGCACGACTCCCTGGAGTACGTGTCCAAGGAGCCGGTGCACCGCAAGTACCACCACAACGAGATGACCTTCTCGATGGTGTACGCGTACAGCGAGAACTACGTCCTGCCGATCTCGCACGACGAGGTGGTGCACGGCAAGCGGTCGCTGGTCTCCAAGATGCCCGGCGACTGGTGGCAGCAGCGCGCCAACCACCGGGCCTACCTCGGCTTCATGTGGGCCCACCCGGGCAAGCAACTCCTGTTCATGGGCCAGGAGTTCGCCCAGGGGGCGGAGTGGTCGGAGGGGCACGGCCCGGACTGGTGGCTGCTCGATCCCTCGTACGCGGCGGAGAGCGACCACCGGGGCGTACGCACCCTGGTGAGCGACCTGAACGCGGTGTACGGCGCGACCCCCGCGCTCTGGCAGCGCGACACCGTTCCGGAGGGCTTCGACTGGGTGGACGGCGGCGCGGCCGAGGACAATGTCTTCGCCTTCCTGCGCTACGACGCGCACGGCTCACCGCTCCTGGCCATCAGCAACTTCTCCCCGGTGGTGCGGCACGAGTACCGGGTGGGGGTCCCGGACGCGCCCGGGGACCGGGTGGCGTGGGCGGAGGTCCTCAACACCGACGCCGCCCGGTACGGCGGCAGCGACGTGGGCCATCTCGATCCGCTGAAGCCGCAGCCGGTGGCCGCGCACGGCCGGCCCGGCAGCCTGCTGCTGACGCTGCCGCCGCTGGCGACGGTCTGGCTGAAGCCGGTCTGACGCACGGCGCGTGGCCCGCGACCGTCTCGTTCTCCTGGCCGCGGGCCACGCGCCCCGGAGCTCTCACACCGTCTCGAAGACGTCCTCCAGTTCCTGGAGCAGCCGGCGCTTGGGGCGGGCGCCCACCATCGACTTCACGGGTTCGCCGGAGCGGAAGACCATCAGGGTCGGTGCCGACAGCACCGCGTACCGGCTCGCGATGCCCGGATTGGTGTCGATGTCGAGCTGGACGACCTCCATGCGCCCGGCCAGCTCGGTGGCGACGGCGCTGAGCACGGGGGCGATCTGGCGGCACGGGCCGCACCAGTCGGCGGTGAACTCGACCAGCACGGGCAAGTCCGCCGCGAGCACCTCCGTGTCGAAGGTGGTGTCGGTGACCTCGGCCACGCCCTCTGCATGAATCATCTGTCATCCTCCCAGTTCACAACGTGGTTCCGGACCGCCGGGGAGCGCTGCCCCGGCCTCCAGCTCGGCCCTGACGAGCTCTGCGCCCACCTGGGCGCGGACCGCTTGGAGCTGCTCGATGAGCGAGTCGAGCTCGCCGAGTTTGCGCCGGTAGACGGCGAGCGAGGCGGGGCAGGCGTCACCGGCCGGGTGGCCGGCGCGCAGGCAGTCGACGAACGGCCGGGTCTCCTCCAGCTCGAACCCGAAGTCCTGCAGGGTCCGGATCTGCTGGACCAGCCGCAGATCGTCCTCGTCGTAC
This sequence comes from Streptomyces sp. NBC_01363, assembly GCF_026340595.1. Lineage (GTDB taxonomy): Bacteria > Actinomycetota > Actinomycetes > Streptomycetales > Streptomycetaceae > Streptomyces. The sequence goes on along the minus strand of NZ_JAPEPF010000002.1, from coordinate 106,983 downwards.
GCGCGGTAGCCGTTGTCGGCCCGCCGCGCGGACAGCAGCCCGCGTGACTCGTAGTAGCGCAGAGTCCGCGTGGTCGTCCCGGCCCGTTCGGCCAGCTCCCCGATTCGCATGTCCTCGACGGTAGACCTTGACGCCGACGTCAAGGCAAGCGCGAAGGGCCGCCGCGGGAGTCCCGCGGCGGCCCTGTAGGTGTTCCGGGTGGCTACACCTTCGCCACGACGGGCTGCTCCTCGCCGCCCCGGGGCTCCGGGACGGTGCCCGTGTCGGCGTCCTGGTTGAGCATCTGCTCGGTCCACGGGAGCGCACCGGAGAGGACCTGGTCCACGCGCTCCTTGTCGATCTCCTTGGTCCAGGTGCCGACCAGGACGGTGGCCACCGCGTTGCCCGCGAAGTTCGTCATGGCGCGGGCCTCGCTCATGAAGCGGTCGATGCCGACGATCAGGCCGACGCCGTCGACCAGTCCCGGGCGGTGCGACTGGAGGCCGCCCGCGAGGGTGGCCAGGCCCGCGCCGGTGACTCCGGCGGCGCCCTTCGAGGCGACGATCATGAAGAGCAGCAGCGAGACCTGCTCACCGGCGCTCAGCGGGTCGCCCATCGCGTTGGCGATGAAGAGCGAGGACATCGTGAGGTAGATCGCGGTGCCGTCGAGGTTGAAGGAGTAGCCGGTCGGCACGGTGATGCCGACGACCGGCCGGCTGACCCCGAGGTGTTCCATCTTCGCGATGAGTCGCGGCAGGGCGGACTCGGAGGAGGAGGTGGAGAGGATCAGCAGGAACTCGCGGCCCAGGTACTTCAGCAGCGCGATCAGATTGACCCCGGCGACCAGCCTCAGGATCGTGCCGAGCACCACGAAGACGAAGATCGCGCAGGTGAGGTAGAAGCCGATCATGATGATCGCGAGGGACTTCAGCGCGTCGACGCCGGTCTCGCCGACCACCGCGGCCATCGCGCCGAACGCGCCGACCGGGGCCGCCCACATGATCATGGCGAGGATCCGGAAGACGAGGCGCTGGATGTGGCCGATGCCGCGCAGCACCGGCTCGCCCGCCGAGCCCATGGCCTGGAGCGCGAAGCCCGCGAGCAGGGCGATGAGCAGGGTCTGCAGCACCTCGCCCTCGGTGAAGGCGGAGACGATCGTGGTCGGGATGATGCCGAGCAGGAAGTCGGCGGTGGACTCGCTCGCGCCGGCCGCCTGCTTCTCGCCCGCGGCGCGTACGGCCTCGGTGAGGTGGAGGCCCTGGCCGGGCTCCAGGAGGTTGCCGACGAGCAGACCGATGGCCAGCGCGACGGTCGACATGACCAGGAAGTAGCCGAGGGCGAGGCCGCCGACCGCGCCGACCTTGGCGGCCTTGCGCACCGAGCCGACGCCCAGCACGATCGTGCAGAAGATGATGGGCGAGATCATCATCTTGATCAGGTTCACGAAGCCGGTGCCGATCGGCTTGAGCTCGACGGCGACGCCCGGGGCCGCGAAGCCCACGAGGATGCCGAGCCCCACCGCCGCGATCACGGCGAGATACAGATAGTGCGTGCGGTCCCGCTTGGCGGCTGCCACTCCCACGGGGGTTCTCCTCGGTTCGTCCGGGTCACTCCCCCGTCCCTGGGGGCGCAAGGGCCGCCCGGCGGATGGGAGCCGGAAAAACCCTTGGCGAATATCTCGCTCCCTGTGACGCCGGTCACCGTTGCGTGCATTTCGTTCATTGGTTTTCGGCCAGGCAGACTGTGGCCATGCGTCTCCCCCGCCCCCGTACCCGCCCGCGCAGCCTGGCCGGTCAGCTCTTCGCCATGCAGGTGGTGCTGGTGGCAGCGGTGGTGGCGGGGTGCGCGTTCTTCGCCTACGCCTCCGGCAGCGAGCAGGCGAAGGAGACCGCGGCCAAGCAGGTCAGGTCGGCCGCGCTGGCCATCGCCGAGTCGCCGTCGGTACGGGAGGCGATCCGTACCCCGGACCCGTCCGCCGTGCTGCAGCCGTACGCGGAGAAGGTCCGCAAGGACACCGGGATCGCCTTCGTCACGATCATGTCCCCGGACCGGGTCCGCTGGACGCACCCGGACTCCCACCGGATCGGCGAGGAGTTCCTCGGGCACACCGCGCGGGCGCTGCGCGGCGAGACGTTCACCGAGACGTACACCGGCACGCTCGGCCCCTCGATCCGGGTCGTCACCCCGATCCGGGACGGTGGCAGGATCACCGGTCTGGTCAGCGCGGGCATCACGGTCGAACGGGTCTCCTCGCAGGTGCGGGCGCAGCTCGGGGCGCTGGGGCTGGCGGCGGGCGGGGCGCTCGCGCTCGGCGGCATCGGCACGTATGTGATCAACGCCCGGCTGCGGCGGCACACGCACGGCATGAACGCCGCCGAGCTGAGCCGGATGCACGACTACCACCAGGCCACCCTGCACGCGGTGCGCGAGGGGCTGCTGATGCTCGACGGACGGCGACGGATCGCGTTGATCAACGACGCGGGCCGGGAGCTGCTCGGTCTGGAGCCGGGTGCGGTCGGGCGCAGGGTCGTCGAGCTGGATCTGCCGGCGCCGCTGACCGGTGCGCTGCTCGCCTCCGAGGAGCGGGTCGACGAACTGCATCTGACGGCGGACCGGGTGATCGTGGTCAACACCCGTCCGGTGGTGGGCGGGGAGCAGCGCGGCACGGTCGTGACACTGCGCGATCACACGGAACTCCAGGCGCTGTCCGGCGAGTTGGACTCGGAGCGGGGATTCACCCAGGCCCTGCGCTCGCAGGCGCACGAGGCGGCGAACCGGCTGCACACCGTCGTCTCGCTGATCGAACTGGGCCGGGCCGAGGAGGCGGTGGGCTTCGCCACCGCCGAGCTGGAGCTGGCCCAGGCCCTCACCGACCGGGTGGTGGGCGCGGTCGCCGAACCGGTGCTGGCCGCACTGCTGCTCGGCAAGGCGGCGCAGGCGAACGAACGGGGGGTGGAGCTGGTGCTCGCGGACGACAGCCTGATCGACGACGGCGCCCTGTCGGCGACGTTGCCGCAGCGGGATCTGGTGACGATCCTCGGCAATCTGATCGACAACGCGGTGGACGCGGCGTCGGAGGCGGTGACCGGAGTGCCGGGTCCCGGGTCCGTGCCCGCCCAGCGGGGTACGGGGAGCGGCCGGGCCGCCCGTGCCCGGGTCACCGTCACCGCGCTGGCCGGGGAGGGCGAACTGCTGCTGCGGGTCGCCGACACGGGGGCCGGGATCGATCCCCGGGACGCCGCCGAGGTCTTCGAGCGCGGCTGGTCGACGCACGGCACCGGCCGCGGGATCGGGCTGGCGCTCGTCCAGCAGGCGGTGCACCGCAACGGCGGGACGGTCGCGCTGGACGGCGGCCCGGACGGCGGGGCGCGATTCACGGTACGGCTGCCGCTGACCGTCGCCGGCCGTCCGGCGTACACCACGAAGGAGGCCACGGCATGATCCAGGTGCTGGTCGTCGAGGACGATCCCGTAGCCGCGGACGCCCATCGGCTCTACGTGGGCCGCGTCCCCGGGTTCACGGTGGCGGCCGTCGCGCGTTCGCGTGCGGAGGCGGTGCGGGCGCTGGACCGTACACCGGTCGATCTGCTGCTCCTTGATCTGTATCTGCCCGACGGGCACGGGCTGCAACTGCTGCGCTCGCTGCGCGCGGCCGGGCACTCGGCGGATGTCATCGCGGTGACGTCGGCGCGCGATCTGGCGGTGGTCCGGGAGGGGGTGTCGCTCGGTGTCGTCCAGTACGTGCTGAAGCCGTTCACCTTCGCCACCCTGCGCGACCGGCTCGTGCGCTACGCGGAGTTCCGCGCGGCGGCCGGTGAGGCGAGCGGCCAGGACGAGGTGGACCGGGCGCTCGGAGCCCTGCGCGCGCCGCAGCCGGCCCGGCTGCCGAAGGGGCTGAGCGGCCCGACGCTGGAGGCCGTGACCCGCGCCCTGCGGGCCGCCCCGGACGGGGTGACGGCGGCGGCGGCCGGGGAGGAGCTGGGCATCTCGCGGATCACCGCACGCCGCTATCTGGAGCATCTGGTGACAGTGGGACGTGCGGTGCGCAGTCCGCAGTACGGTCAGATCGGGCGCCCGGAGCTGCACTACCGGTGGGTGAGCCAGAATCTCTGAGCCGTGCCCGGCCATGGTCCGCCGGACGGGCCCTCGGACGTTCCTACGAGCCGTGGATATCGGTGGAACACACCGTAGTCATTCCATGCCTTGACTCCTACGGTGGGGCCGTGCACCCCTCCCCGCCGTTCAACGCCCCCGCCGCGCGCCGACTGCGCGAGGCCCTGGGGATGCTTCCCGGCCACGTCGCGTACGGTCTCGGGGCCCAGTACGGGCTCCGGATCAGCACCGAGACGGTGGTCGCCTGGGAGCGCGGGCTCGCCGTCCCGGGCGAGTACGAACTCACGGCGCTGGCCGGGGTGTTGTGGTGCTCACCGGGCGAACTGCTCACCGCCGCGCGCACCCTGCGGGAGCACCGGGTGGCCAGGGAGCTGGCCGTGGAGGAGCTGGCACGGCTGCTGGGGCTGACCGCCTCCGCGTATCTGCGGATGGAGGACTCGGGGCGCTGGCGCGGCAACGAACGCCAGTCCGCGGCGCTCGCCGAGGTGCTGGGGCTGACGCCCGCCGGGTTCGTGACGGTGTCCGGCCGGGACGAGGAGCTGGCGGAGCTGCTGCGCGGCGCGGTGACGACGCGCTGGCAGGCCCAGCTGCGGGCGGTGGCGAAGCTGGTGCCGCTGGAGCGCGGCTTCCTCCAGGACGTACTGGACCAGCTGCACGCCGACTACCAGTCGTTGATGGTGTCGACGCTGAGCTGGAGCAGCACGGGTACGGAGCGGGCCGGGGCGACGGGCGACGCGGGACGGGTGTTCCTGGCGGAGATCCTGGAACGGTTCTGGCGGGCGGCGGGGGTGCCGGGGCCGGACGGGTGAGCCGCCCGGCCCGGTCGGCGACGATGTCCTCAGAACCTGTCGGGTGACAACGCAGGAAGCGTGCGTGCCAGGGCGTGGCCGCCCGGTCGGAGGTCACCCGACAGGCGCTCAGCCGTCGGAAGCGTCCACGGCCACCGGGTCGAAGGAGAACAGACTCCCCCGGTCCACCCCGTCGCAGCCCATCTGCACCAGTTCGGCATCACGCCTGCTGCTGCCCGCCTCGGCACCGACGCACAGGTGGGTGTGGGCGGGGCGGATCCGGTAGCCCTCGACGGGACGGCCCACGGGCTCGATCCAGAAGGCCTCCGCGGCGCCCCGGCTGCCGCACGTCTGGTCCTGCATCGAGGCACCGGCCTCCCGTGTCCCGTTCCAGACACCCGTGCAGCCCTTGCCGTAGTCCGGGTGGTCGGTCACGAGCCGCCAGACGCCGTCGCCCAGCGGTCTGAGCGAGAAGCTCGGGATCGTACGCCCGTCGCACGGCAGCTGGTACAGCCGTCCGCTGTCGGTGCTCCGGTGCTCGGAGAGGCAGAAGCCGGAGTGGACGGACCGGATCTGCACCGTCCGCCCCGCCACAGGACCGGTCACGGGCGCGGTTCCCGGCCGGTCGTCGCCCTGTACGAGAAGGACGACGGCCACCGCGGCGGCGGCGAGCACGACCAGCGAGACGACAGCCGCCAGTACGGTCCTGGAACGGCGACGACGGGCGGGGGACGGCGCGGGGTCCGGAACGGTGGGCGGCTCGGACGGCAGCTCGGACGGCGGCTCCGGGGCCTGCTCGGCCGACTCCTCCGGGGCGCGCCCGGCCGGTGCGTCCCGTGCCGTCCCGGAATCCTGGGCTCCGGCCTCGCTCCCACCCGCGCCCCCTCCCCCGGCCCGCTGCCCGCGCGCGGTGAGTTCCTTGCGTACGGCGAGCCAGTTCGCCGCCTCCGCGGGCCCGCAGCCGCAGGCCCGTACGAAGGCGGCGAGGAGTTCCTCGCGCGGGACCGACGTACGCCCCAGCATGTTGGCGATCGTGGAGCGCGGCAGTACGTCCCCGACCGCGTCGGCCCGCCGGGCCAGTTCCCGCAACGTCAGCCCCGAGGCGTCCTTGAGCACCCGTAACAGTGCTATGAACTCGGGCGCGCTGCGCGCCTCACGAGGATCCGGAGCCCCGCCCTCGACCACCATGCGCTGTGCCTCCCCCCTGGATTCCACGCCCGGACAGGGTTGGGACATGTCCGGGACAAGGGACAAGCCTTGTTGATCCGGTCCGCCGGCTCAAGAGTGGTTTCCGGCACCGCGGCCGCCCGGATCCGACCGTCCGGAACGGCCCCGGGCGCCGGGGGAACGGCAAGCGGCCCTGACCGTCCACGGGGGGACAGTCAGGGCCGCCGGGCCGTTCCCGCTGTGCGCTGCCGCGCGGCCGGGGTCAGAAGACCGACTCGGCCTCGTCCATCCGGTCCTTGGGCACCGTCTTGAGCTGCGTGATCGCGTCGGCGAGCGGAACCATCTCGATGTCCGTGCCGCGCAGCGCCGTCATCCGGCCGAAGTCGCCGCGGTGCGCCGCCTCGACCGCGTGCCAGCCGAAGCGGGTGGCGAGCACCCGGTCGTACGCGGTCGGCGTGCCGCCCCGCTGCACATGGCCGAGAATGACCGGCCGGGCCTCCTTGCCGAGCCGGGTCTCCAGTTCGATGGCCAGCCGGTTGCCGATGCCCTGGAAGCGCTCGTGGCCGAACTGGTCGATCTCGCCCTTGGCGTACGGCATGGAGCCCTCGGCCGGGTGCGCGCCCTCGGCCACGCAGATGACCGCGAACTTCTTGCCGCGCGCGAAGCGTTCCTCGACCATCTTCACCAGGTCCTTGACCTGGAAGCGGCGCTCGGGGAGGCAGATGCCGTGCGCGCCGCCCGCCATTCCGGACTCCAGCGCGATCCAGCCCGCGTGCCGGCCCATCACCTCGACGACCATGACCCGCTGATGCGATTCGGCGGTGGTCTTGAGGCGGTCTATGGCATCGGTGGCGACACCCACCGCCGTGTCGAAGCCGAAGGTCCGGTCGGTGGCGGAGATGTCGTTGTCGATGGTCTTGGGGACGCCGACGACGGGCATCCCGGCGTCCGCCAGCATCCGGGCGGCGGTGAGGGTGCCCTCGCCGCCGATCGGGATGAGGGCGTCCATGCCGTAACGACGGCTCAGCTCGGCGCAGTTCTCCGCGGCCTCGCGCAGCCGGTCGCGCTCCAGCCGGGCGGAACCGAGGATGGTGCCGCCGCGGGCGAGGATGCCGCTGACCGCGTTGAGGTCGAGGGGGCGGAAGTGACCGTCGAGGAGTCCCTTGAACCCGTCCTCGAAGCCGATGACTTCATCTCCGTGCCCCACCACGGCGCGGTGCACGACCGACCGGATCACTGCGTTCAGGCCTGGGCAGTCGCCGCCTGCGGTGAGAATTCCGATGCGCATCGTGCTGTGTCTCCTGCTCGCTAGTGCCGTGCATTCCGGGGGACGTCCACAGAAGCCCCCCGTACCGTGAGCCACGTCGATTGTCCCACGTCAGGTCTGGACCTCGCGCTGCCGGCCGCCCCGGTGCGGGGCTTCGCCCGGCGGGCGACGTCTCGACCCCCACAGGTATCGTCGACATGGCGATACCATCCCAAACCGAGATTGGACGGGAGAACACGCGTGACGCGCAGCGTGTACGTGACCGGGATCGACCGGGGAGACGGCCGGCAGGTCGTCGATCTGGGAGTCATGGAACTCCTGACGCGTCAGGTGGACCGGGTCGGGGTGTTCCGCCCGCTCGTCCATGACGGACCCGATCGCCTGTTCGAACTGCTGCGGTCCCGCTACCGGCTCCCCCAGGACCCCGAGTCGGCCTACGGGCTGGACTACCACGAGGCGTCCGCGCTCCAGGCGGAGCGGGGCACGGACGAGCTGGTCTCCCTGCTCGTCGACCGGTTCCACCAGGTGGCCCAGAAGTACGAGGTGGTGCTGGTGCTCGGCACCGACTTCGCCGCCACCCAGCTGCCCGACGAGCTGGCGCTCAACGCACGCCTGGCCAATGAGTTCGGCGCCTCGGTGATCACGGTGGTCGGCGGGAAGGGCCAGACCTCGGAGTCGGTACGGGCCGAGACCCGCAATGCCTACCGCGCGTACGCCGGGCTGGGCTGCGACGTCGTCGCGGTGATCGTGAACCGGGTGGCGGCCGATGACCGTGACGTCATCGCGGAGCGGCTGGCGGCCACGCTGCCCGTTCCCTGTTCCGTCCTGCCCGACGACGCGGCGCTCTCCGCGCCGACCGTCGCCCAGATCACCGCGGCGCTCGGCGGCGCGGTGCTGCTCGGCGACGACTCCGGGCTGGCGAGGGACGCCCTGGACTTCGTCTTCGGCGGCGCGATGCTGCCGAACATGCTGAACGCGCTGACGCCGGGCTGCCTGGTGGTCACGCCCGGGGACCGGGCGGACCTGGTGGTCGGCTCGCTGGCCGCGCACAGCGCCGGGACCCCGCCCATCGCGGGGGTGCTGCTGACCCTGGACGAGCGCCCCGGCGAGGAGATACTCAGGCTGGCCGCGCGACTCGCACCCGGCACCCCGGTCGTGTCGGTGGCCGACGGATCCTTCCCCACCGCGGCCCGGCTCTTCGCCCTGGAAGGCAAGTTGAACGCCGCGACGCCCCGCAAGGCGGAGACCGCGCTGGGCCTCTTCGAGCGCCACGTGGACACCGGCGCCCTGCTGGAGCGGATCTCGGTCGCCCGCAGCGGCCGCGTCACCCCGATGATGTTCGAGCACGAGCTGCTGGAGCAGGCCCGCGCCGACCGGCGCCGGGTCGTCCTGCCGGAGGGCACCGAGGAGCGGGTGCTGCGCGCCGCCGACGTACTGCTGCGCCGCGACGTCTGCGACCTCACCCTGCTCGGCGACCCCGACGTCATCCGCAAGAAGGCCGCCGACCTCGGCATCGATCTCGTCGGCACCCAGCTCATCGACCCGCAGACCTCCGAGCTGCGCCAGACCTTCGCCGAGCGGTACGCGCAGCTGCGGGCCCACCGCGGGGTCACGGTGGAGCTGGCGTACGACGTCGTCGCGGACGTCAACTACTTCGGCACCCTGATGGTCCAGGAGGGGCTCGCGGACGGCATGGTCTCCGGGGCCGTGCACTCCACCGCGGCGACGATCCGCCCGGCGTTCGAGATCATCAAAACCAATCCGGACGCCTCGATCGTCTCCTCCGTCTTCTTCATGTGCCTCGCCGACAAGGTGCTGGTGTACGGCGACTGCGCGGTCAATCCGGACCCGGACGCGGAGCAGCTCGCCGACATCGCGGTGCAGTCGGCCGCCACCGCCGCCCGCTTCGGTGTGGAGCCGCGGATCGCGATGCTGTCGTACTCGACGGGCACCTCCGGCTCGGGCGCCGATGTGGACAAGGTGCGCGAGGCGACGGACCGGGTCCGCGCGAGCAGGCCGGACCTCAGGATCGAGGGTCCGATCCAGTACGACGCCGCGGTGGAGCCGAGCGTCGCCGCGACGAAGCTGCCGGGCTCCGAGGTGGCGGGCCAGGCGACGGTGCTGATCTTCCCGGACCTGAACACCGGCAACAACACCTACAAGGCCGTGCAGCGCTCGGCGGGCGCGGTGGCTGTCGGACCGGTGCTCCAGGGGCTGCGGAAGCCCGTCAACGACCTGTCCCGCGGCGCGCTCGTCCAGGACATCGTCAATACCGTGGCCATCACGGCGATCCAGGCGCAGGGCAAGGAGTGAACGGATGACCGTCCCGACCACCGAGGGCTCCGCCGCGACGGGCGCGTATCGCGTGCTGGTCCTCAACTCCGGCTCCTCGTCGGTGAAGTACCAGTTGCTGGACATGAGCGACCGCACCCGGCTCGCGGTGGGGCTGGTCGAGCGGATCGGGGAGGAGACCTCCCGTCTGGTGCACACCTCACTGGTCGGCGGGGGCGCCGAGCGGCGCGAACGCACCGGCCCGATCGCCGATCACGAGGCGGCGCTGAAGGCGGCGGCACAGGAGCTGGCGGCCGACGGGCTCGGACTGGACTCCCCGCAGCTCGCGGCGATCGGCCACCGGGTGGTGCACGGCGGGCTGCGGTTCACCGAGCCCGTGGTGATCGACGACGAGGTGCTGAAGGAGATCGAGCGCCTGGTCCCGGTGGCCCCGCTGCACAATCCGGCGAACGTCACCGGCATCCGCACCGCTCGGGCCCTGCGACCGGACCTTCCGCAGGTGGCGGTCTTCGACACGGCCTTCCACACGACGATGCCGGAGTACGCGGCGCGGTACGCGATCGACACGGAGACCGCCGACGCGCACCGCATCCGGCGCTACGGATTCCACGGCACCTCGCACGCGTACGTCTCCCGCAAGACCGCCGAGCTGCTGGGACGCACCCCCGAGGAGGTCAACGTCATCGTGCTGCACCTGGGCAACGGCGCCTCGGCCTCGGCGGTGGCCGGTGGCCGGTGCGTGGAGACCTCGATGGGGCTGACCCCCTTGGAGGGGCTGGTGATGGGCACCCGCTCCGGGGACATCGATCCGGCCGTCACCTTCCACCTCATGCGCGTCGCGGGGATGTCGGCGGACGAGATCGACGCGCTGCTCAACAAGAAGAGCGGCCTGGTCGGCCTCTGCGGCGACAACGACATGCGGGAGATCCGGCGCCGGATCGACGAGGGCGACGAGCGCGCGGCGCTGGCGTTCGACATCTATGTGCACCGGCTGAAGAAGTACATCGGCGCCTATTCGGCGGTCCTCGGCCGGGTGGATGCCGTGGTGTTCACGGCGGGGGTCGGGGAGAACTCGGCACCGGTGCGGGAGGCTGCCGTCGCCGGTCTCGAAGAGCTCGGCCTGGCGGTGGACGCGGACCTGAACGACGTGCGGTCCGACGAGCCCCGGCTGATCTCGCCGGACTACGCGCGGGTCGCGGTCGCCGTGGTGCCGACGGACGAGGAACTGGAGATCGCCGTCCAGACCTTCGCGCTCGTCGGACAGGCCCGCGGCCTCGTCGGACAAGCCCACAACTGAGCACCCCCGCGCCCCTTTGTACCTTCCGCCAGACGGAATATTCCGTAGCGAAACAAACCGATAGGATCCGCCTCATGCGCCGTTCCAAAATCGTCTGCACACTCGGTCCCGCCGTCGACTCCCATGAGCAGCTCGTCGCTCTGATCGAGGCCGGCATGAGCGTGGCCCGATTCAACTTCAGTCACGGCAGCCACGAGGAGCACCAGGGCCGTTACGACCGGGTCCGCAAGGCCGCCGCCGAGACCGGCCGTGCGATCGGCGTGCTCGCCGACCTCCAGGGCCCGAAGATCCGCCTGGCGAAGTTCGCCGAGGGCCCCGTCGAGCTGGTCCGCGGGGACGAGTTCACCATCACCGCGGAGGACGTCCCCGGCGACAAGTCGATCTGCGGCACGACCTACAAGGGTCTGCCCGGCGACGTCGCCAAGGGCGACCCGATCCTGATCAACGACGGCAACGTCGAGCTGAAGGTCGTCGCGGTCGAGGGCCCCCGGGTGAAGACCATCGTCATCGAGGGCGGTGTCATCTCCGACCACAAGGGCATCAACCTCCCCGGCGCGGCGGTCAACGTCCCGGCCCTGTCCGAGAAGGACGTCGACGACCTGCGGTTCGCCCTGCGGATGGGCTGCGACCTGGTGGCGCTCTCCTTCGTGCGGGACGCCGATGACGTCAAGGACGTCCACAAGGTGATGGACGAGGAGGGCCGCCGGGTCCCCGTCATCGCCAAGGTCGAGAAGCCACAGGCCGTCGAGCACATGGAGGGCGTCGTCATGGCGTTCGACGGTGTGATGGTCGCCCGCGGCGACCTGGCCGTCGAGTATCCCCTGGAGAAGGTCCCGATGGTGCAGAAGCGCCTGGTGGAGCTCTGCCGGCGGAACGCCAAGCCGGTGATCGTCGCGACCCAGATGATGGAGTCGATGATCACCAACTCGCGGCCGACGCGCGCCGAGGCGTCCGACGTCGCCAACGCGATCCTGGACGGCGCGGACGCGGTCATGCTGTCGGCCGAGTCCAGCGTGGGCGCGTACCCGATCGAGACGGTCAAGACGATGTCGAAGATCGTCGTCGCCGCCGAGGAGGAGCTGCTCGCCAAGGGACTCCAGCCGCTGGTGCCGGGCAAGAAGCCCCGTACCCAGGGCGGTTCGGTGGCCCGTGCGGCCTGCGAGATCGCGGACTTCCTGAACGGCAGGGCGCTGGTCGCCTTCACCAAGTCCGGTGACACGGCCCGCCGGCTCTCCCGCTACCGCGCGGCGCAGCCCATCCTGGCCTTCACCACGGACGAGTCGACCCGCAACCAGCTCGCGCTGAGCTGGGGCGTCGAGGCCCACGTCGTGCCGCACGTGGACAACACGGACGCGATGGTCGACCTGGTCGACGGCGAGCTGCTGAAGCTGGGCCGCTACAACGAGGGCGACACCATGGTCATCACGGCCGGCTCGCCCCCCGGCATCCCGGGCACGACCAACATGGTGCGGGTGCACCACGTCGGCGGCGGCGCGCGCGACTGACGCGTCCACCCGTGAGCACGACTGTGGGCCGCACTCCCCGGGGAGTGCGGCCCACAGCCCTGTGCGGCTCCCGGACAGGCCCTAGTTGTTGCCGCCGGTGAAGTAGTTGTGCAGCCCGGGGACCTTGAGCGAGCCGCCGAACTGGCCGGCCTGGGTCACCTTGACCTTGGTGAAGAAGGCGAAGGGTACGTTCAGCGGAGGCGGTGTCTCCGGGCTGAACGTGACCGGGATGAGGCCGAAGAGGTTGCCTTTCAGCTCCTCCGTGTACATCGTCACCGTGCCGTTGCGGATGGTGGACCTGGAGCCCTTCCGCGCCTCGACATGGGCCGTCGTACCGGCCGGACCGACCGTCTTCTGGTGGAGGTTGTCGATGTCGATGGAGCTCGCGGTGAACTTCAGCACCTTCTTGACGGTGCCGTCGTACGTCTTCACCTCGACGATGCCCTTGTAGTCGAGCCCGTTGAGGGTGAGCATCGAGCTCTCCAGGATCCACGGGTCGGTCGGGAGGAGCGGGACGCCCGTCTCCAGATCGGCCGCGGCCAGCGCCTCGGGGTCGGCGGTCGGACACGGGAAGCGCTCCTTGGCGCCGTCCGGGATGTCCTCGTCCTTCTTGGCGTCGAGCCCCTTGGCGCTGTCGTCGAGCTCCTTGACCGACTTGCCGGCCCTGCCCGCGGCTTCACGGATGGCGGCGGCGGTCTTGTCGGCCGTCTCCTTCGCGGCGTCCGTGGCCTTCTCGGCGGGCTTCTCGGCGGGCTTCTCGGCGGTGTCGGTCCGCGACGGCTTCGGGGACGCGGTGCTCGCGCTCGGGGACGGGCTCGCCGTCTCCTTGTCCGGTCCGTCGAAGAGGTCCTTGAGTGCGTCGCCGACGCCCAGCGGGTCGAGCGGGTTCCTCGACTTCGTGGGTGTGGGCGAGGCACTCGGCGTGGCGGCGGGGGCGTCGGCCGCGGCGGCCGCGGCGGCCTTCGTCTTCGCCTTCGCCGTGTCGCTCGCGGACGGGGTCGTCGAGGGCTTCGGGGTCGCCGAGGACTTCGGAGTCGCCGTGTCGCCCGTGTCACCGGAGTCGGTGGCGGACGGCGACGGGGACGGCGACTTCGACGCGGACGGCGAGGGCCCCTCGCTCGGCTCGTCGGAGCGGGTCACACAGGGGCCGGGTGCGAAGGGAATGTCCGAACTGTCATCGGCCAGCGCGAGCTTGGGGGTGAGCCCCATTCCCACGAAGACGGCCGTCGGCATCGCGGCGAGCGCGAACGCCTTGCCCGCGGGAATGTGCAGCTTCGTCAGCAACGACTTCCTGGGGGCCGCGTGGCGCGGTCCGCTTCTCGTCCCGAGGCCCTCCCCGGTCGAGTTCAGCTGCGTCTCGTCACCCCGCACGATGCCTCCCGCCGTCGACCTCAACTGTCGTGTCGTACTGCTCCGGCCGCTGCTGGGGCACCGCTGCCGTGCTGTGGAACTCGGGTCCGAACTCCTGCGTCCCGGGGCCGTTCCCCTCGGACTTCTCCCCGAGGTCGGGCTTCGGTTCGCCCGGGGCCCAGGAGACGGAGAGCGCTCCACCCAGCAGGGCGAACAGGAAACCGACCAGGAATCCGCCGATGTTGGCGACCGGCAGGGAGATCAGCGCCAGCAGGATCGCGGCGACTCCGGCGAACACTCTCACGATGTGGTGGAACCACATGGTGAGGCCCAGCGTGACGAGCAGGATCCCGATGATCAGGGATCCGGCACCGGCGGTGGTGGACATCGCCAGTGTGACGTTGCCGAGGTGCATGTTGGCGTACGGGAAGTACGCGATGGGTAGACCACCCACCATGGTGAACAGGCCCGCCCAGAACGGCCGGTTACCCCGCCAGGTGCGGAATCTCCGCCAGAAGACGCGGAGGTAGTGCTCGTTCTGCCCTGTGGACTCGGGGCTCATGGAAAACAGCTCCCTGGAACCGGTACTGCTGTGAGAAGAGAAAAGGTGGGCGGCCGGAGTCCCTGCAGGAGCGCTCCGGCCACCCGGCGGGTGCTTAGTAGCACTCCTTGACGCCACTGTGCAGCCGCAGGCTCAGGTTGCTGAGCTTGAAGGTGCCGGCGGTGGTCGCCCATGCCGTCTGCTTCACGTTGGTCAGCGTCGCCGTCTCGGCGCGCTGCGAGAAGCCGTTCGGGTTGACCTTCTTCTCGGTACCGGACTGGATGCCGGGCTTGCCGACATCTCCCGCGGCGACACCGATGTCGATGTGCTCGAAGTACGCGTCGGCGTCGAGCTCGGCGACATCGAGGTACAGGTTGGTCGCCTCGACCGGCTTCTTCGGGTCCGTACCCGCGTTCAGCTGCAGCGTGACGTTGCCGAGACCGAACGGAAGGTTCGGAGTGACCACCGACTGGCACATGTTGGTGATCGTGGCATCGCTGAAGCCGGACACGGCCACGGCGTGCGCCGCGTCGTCGCCCTTGAGGTCCTTGCCGGTAGCAACGCTGCCGTACTGGACGAAGTCATGGCCGACGAGCTTGTCCGCACGCACCTTGAAGCTCTGGCCGGACACGCTGAACGACGCCGCGAGGGCGCCCTGCGCGAGACCGACACCCACCGCCGCGGTCGCGACGACGCTCGGCACCATGACCAGAGCGAAACGCTTCCATCTGGTGCCGCCACGAACCTGGGAACTCATAATTTTCCTCCTTCTCGGACGTACATCTCCGGTCCGGGCTGGGCCCGTCCTGGGATGGGAGAAGTGCTACGTCCTCGGCAAGGAGAGCGCCTGCGGACGGAGGCATGAACCGCGTCCGAATCACCGGCGATCACCCCCGAGCGACAACCACTGGCCACGCATTCGCGCAACCTGTTCGGACAGGCCCTGCCGGACGACAGGAACCCCCCTGCCCGGAGCCGGCGCCACTGCCGCCGGCCCACTCGGTGGGGACCCAACAGGGCCGCCGCACCGACTGGCAGCCGGGCTGGCGTTATTGGACCGAGCGTGGCCGATCGTGGTGCATTCCCGCCCGTGACACAAGGGGGTTCGTTACTCGCTAGTAACGGCCCGATAACCGATGCGCGACCGGCTGGTACCGCCCGGCCACACAGGGTGGCGCCGAGCCGAAGGACCAAAGGGAGGATCAGGTCACCAATACGGACAGATCCCGGTGCACGATTTACTGCGAGTAACAGGCCCTGGCTTTATCAAGATTTGGTAAAGCAGGGGCGTCTCTTATCGCCGGATCGCGAAAAAGGCCGCGGTCCCCCGTAGGGCACCGCGGCCACTTGTCACATCAGAACAAGACCCGCGCCAGCGCCGTACGCGCGGCGACGACCCGCGGGTCGTCGGGGCCGATCACCTCGAACAGCTCCAGCAGCCGCACCCGCGCGGCGTCCCGGTCGTCACCGAAGGTGCGCCGCACCGTCTCGACGAGCCGGCCGAAGGCGTCCTCGACATGACCGCCGACCAGATCCAGATCGGCGGCGGCGAGCTGTGCCGTGACGTCGGCCGGGTTCGCGGCGGCGTTCTCGCGGACCCGCTGCGCGTCCATGTCCTTGACCCGGGAGAGGAGTTCGGCCTGAGCGAGACCGAGCTTGGCCTCCGTGTTGGCCGGGTCGTCGGACAGGACGTTCTTGTACGCCTGGACGGCACCGGCGAAGTCGTCGGCGTCCAGGGCCCGTACGGCCGATTCGAGCAGGGCGTCGTACGGCCCCGCGGGCGCCTCGGCCGGAGCCGCGTCGCCCTCCTCGACGGCGGCGTCCTGGTCGACCGCGATCCCGGTGAGCCCGAACCGCTCCTCGCCGACCTGGATCAACTGGTCCAGCGTCTGGCGGATCTGGGCCTCGGGGGCCGCGCCCTGGAAGAGCGGGAGGGCCTGTCCGGCGACGACGGCGAAGACCGCCGGAATGCCCTGGATGCCGAACTGCTGCATCAGCATCTGGTTGGCGTCGACATCGACCTTGGCCAGCACGAAGCGGCCGTTGTACTCAAGGGCCAGACGCTCCAGGAGCGGGCCCAACTGCTTGCACGGCTCGCACCACTCGGCCCAGAAGTCGATGACGACCGGGACCTCGGCGGAACGCTGGAGGACATCGTTCTCGAAGCCCGCCTCATCGACATCGATCACCAGGGCGGAGGGCGGTACGGCACCGCCGCCACCCTGCCGGGAGGCCTCGGCACGGGCCTGCTCCGCCTTCACCTTGGCCTCGCCGGCCGCCTTCACCGCGGCGAGGTCGACGACGCCGCTCATGGACATGTTCCTAGGCTGCATACGTACATCCTCCCCCCTCGGTGCGCCGATCCGGAAAGCGATACGGGAACCGGATCGGTCCGCGGCCCCGGCCGGTGTGCGGGGCGGGCGGACAGACACGTTCCCGGGCCCCGCAAAGGACCCCGGAAGGGGTCGAAAAAACCCCGGTGGGCCCCTGAAAGACCCGGTTCGGCAGCCGGACCCCCGCCCGGTGCCTGGTGCGGCTCCGGGTCCCCACCCGGCGCCTGTGGTTGTCGCTCGTTCGTGGCGCGGGACGCGGCGCCCTGGCCGCCTTCCTTACGCTACGACCCGTAGCGTAACTGCCGATGGGCTCTCTCGAACAGATGATCCCGGTGATCTGTCTCACGGACACCGGGGCCGTCCCGTTCTTGCTACTGACCGGTATGGTCACCGCATGCTGAGCCACAGCGACCAAACCCCCTCCCGGACAGGACGTCCGCGCAGTACCGCTGCCGATGCCGCGATCCTCGAAGCGACCAGGGCGTCCCTGGTCGATCTGGGCTGGTCAAAGCTGACCATGAGCGATGTGGCGACCCGGGCGGGGGTCGCGAAGACGACCCTCTATCGACGCTGGGCGGGCAAGAACGAGCTGGTCGTTGACGCGGTCGCGGTCCTCTTCGACGAGCTGGAGCTCCACGACCGGGGCAGCCTGGCGGCCGATGTGCAGGGCGTCGTGCTCCAGTTCGCCGCGTTGCTGGAGCGGCCGGAGACCCGGACCGCACTGATGGCGGTGGTCGCGGAGTCCACCCGGGACGATTCGCTTCGGCTGCGGATCCGGTCGGCCATCGTGGACCGGCAGAAGCGCCTGGTCGTCCTCGGCCGGGAACGCGCCCAGGCCCGCGGCGAGCTGTCGTACGAGGAGGATGCCGAGACGGCGGCCCACAACGCGGACCTGATCTTCGATGTGATCGCCGGTGCCGTGGTGCACCGGACGCTGGTCAGCGCCGAGCCGGTGGACGCCGAGTGGGCGCGCAGCTTCACCTCTCTGCTGCTGCTCGGCCTGGCCGGGGCTCAGACCTGATAGCGCCCCGGCGCGAAGAGGTGGAGGTGCTTCTCCACCCAGGCGGAGGTCCGTTCCAGGCCCTCCGCCAGGGGGACTTCGGGGCGCCAGCCCGCCCACTCGCGGGCCCGGGTGTTGTCGGACAGCAGCCGCTGGACCTCGCTGCCGGAGGGCCGCAGCCGCGCCGGGTCCACCACCACCTCCGCGTCCCGACCGGACGCGGTGATCAGGGCTTTGGCCAGGTCGCCGACCGAAATCTCCCGGCCGGTGCCGAGGTTGACGCTCTCGCCCAGGGCCCGGTCGCAGTCGGCCAGCGCCAGGAATCCGGCCGCGGTGTCGGTGACGTACGTGAAGTCCCGGGTGGGGGTCAGTGAGCCGAGGCGGATCTCCCGTGCGCCGGCGTGCAGTTGGGCCAGGATCGTGGGGATCACCGCTCGGGCGGACTGGCGCGGGCCGTAGGTGTTGAACGGGCGGACGACGGTCACCGGAAGCTCGAAGGCGTGCCAGTGCGAGAGCGCCATCATGTCGGCGCCGATCTTCGAGGCGGAGTACGGGGACTGCGGCTGGAGCGGGTGATTCTCGCTGATCGGGGCGGTCAGCGCGCTCCCGTACACCTCGCTGGTGGAGGTGTGCAGCAGGCGGCGCACCGAGTGGCGGCGGCACGCCTCGGCGATGTTCTCGGTGCCGACGACGTTCGTGCGGACGTACGCGGCCGGCGCGTCGTAGCTGTACGGGATGCCGATGAGCGCGGCGAGGTGGAAGACCGTGTCGCAGCCCGCGACCGCGTCCATCACACGGCCCGCGTCACCGATGTCCCCGGCGATCATCTCGACGGGGCCGTGCGGGTCGTCGAGGTAGCGGGCGAGGTGCCCCTTCTCGGCGTACGGCTTGTAGTGGACGAACGCGCGGACGTGCGCGCCGCGTTCGACGAGCAGGTCCACGAGGGTGGAGCCGATGAAGCCCTCGGCGCCGGTGACGAGGACCTTGCGGCCCTTCCAGTCGATGCTGCGGCCGTTGCGGTCGGTGCTCATGCGGTGGATTCCTTTGCGGTGGGCGAGGTTACTGGGCGGTGGCGAGGCGGATGACGGTGGCAGCGAGCAGGTCGGCAGCCCGCGCATGGTTGCCGGAGTCGGCGGCGCGGCCCATCGCGGCGAGCCTGCCGGGGTCGGTGAGCAGCGGCTCGACGACGGCGGCGAGCCGGTCGGCGGTGGTTTCGGCGTCCGGCACGAGGTATGCGGCACCCACCTCGGACAGCACCCGGGCGTTGTGGGTCTGGTGGTCGCCGGGGGCGTGCGGGTAGGGCACGAGGACGGCGGGCACCCCGGTGGTCGCGAGTTCGGCGATCGTGGCGGACCCGGCCCGGCAGACCACCAGATCGGCCACGGCGTAGGCGAGGTCCATCCGGTCCAGGTAGGGGACGGCCTGCGCGACCGGGCCCGCGCCCGCGTCGGCGAGCCGCTGTCGGGTCTCCGCGAGCGCCGCCGGACCCGTCTTGATCAGGAGGTGGACGTCCCGGCGGTCGCGCCAGCGGGCGGCGAGGCCGACCGCGGCCGCGGTGAGCCGGGCCGCGCCGAGGCTGCCGCCGTTGAAGAGGACGACGCGGGCTCCGGCGGGTATACCGAAGGCGCCCCGGGCCTCGTCGCGGAGCGCGGGGCGGTCCAGGGCGGCCAGCGAGGCGGCGATCGGCATGCCGACGGTCCGGGCCCGCTCTCCGCCCGCCAGGTGCGGGCGGCTGCCGTCGAAGGCGACCGTGAGGTGTTCGGTGAGCCGGGCAGCGAACTGGTTGGCGCGGCCGGGGACGGCGTTGGACTCGTGGATGACGCTGGGCAGCCCGGCCATCCGGGCCCCGAGGACTGCGGGGGCGCTCGGGTAGCCGCCCATGCCGACGACGACCTGGGCCCGCTGGGTGCGCAGGATGGACCGGCACTGCGCGCCGGAGCGCAGGAGGGCGGCCGGGAGCAGGAAGCGCTTGGCTCCCAGCGCGGGGTCGAAGGGGATCATGTCGACGGTGTGCAGCCGGTATCCGGCCGCCGGGATCAGGGTCGTCTCCAGGCCCCGCTCGGTCCCGACGAAGGAGATGACCGCGTCCGGGTCGGCGCGGCGCAGGGCCTCGGCGAGAGCGAGCCCTGGGTAGATGTGGCCGCCGGTGCCGCCCGCACCGATCACGACGGAGAGTGGTGTGCGCATGGCCACCACTCTCGGGAAGCGGCTTAAGAAGGTTCTAAGAGTCCGCTTTGGCATTCTTCGGGGTATGAACAGGATTCTGGTGGCCGACGACGATCCGGAAGTGCGGGCCGCCGTCGAGGACGGGCTGAGCGTGGAGGGGTACGAGGTACGAGGGGTCGGCGACGGCCTGGCCGCGCTCTCGGCGGTGGCGTCCTGGCAGCCCGACGCGCTGGTCCTGGACGTGATGATGCCGGTCCTGGACGGGCTCGCGGTGTGCCGCCGGCTGCGCGCGATGGAGGACAGGACCCCGGTCCTGGTCCTCACCGCCCTGGCCTCCGTCAGCGAGCGCGTCGACGGCCTGGAAGCGGGCGCCGACGACTATCTGGTGAAGCCGTTCGCGCTGGACGAACTGGTGGCCCGGGTCAGGGCCCTGCTGCGGCGGGCCGCCCCGCCCGCGGCGGACGGGGCGGAACTGTCCTTCGCGGACCTGACACTGGATCCGGTGGCCCGCACGGGGCGACGAGCGGGCCGCCCGCTGGAGTTCAGCCGCACCGAGGCCGCCCTGCTGGAACTGCTCCTGCGCCACCCGGGCCAGGTACTCCCCCGCGCGATGATCCTGGAGCGCGTCTGGGGGCAGGACTTCGGGCCGGACTCCAACTCGCTCGCGGTGTACGTGGGTTACCTGCGCCGCAAACTGGAGCTGGGCGGCGAACCGCGGCTCGTCCACACGGTGCACGGTCTCGGCTACCGGCTGGACGTGGCATGAGCGGGGTGCGCCGGCTGGGCGCCCGGTGGCGACGTCGACGCCTGGTGCGTACGCGGCTGGCACTGGCGGCGTCGGCGGCGGTGGCACTGGTCGCGGTCGGGGTGTGCACGGCCGCCTTCTTCGTGATCCGCTACGAGCTGCTGCACCAGCTGGACCTGAATCTGACGCAGTCCGCGACGCGGCTGACCCAGGAGAACCGGGGCGGCGGCCCGCAGGTACTGGCCGGCGAGTGCCGGTACCTCTCCGCGCCCGCTTGCGCGCAGGTGGTCCCGGCCGCCCCGGCGGCGGACCCGGGCGAGGCGTATCCGCTGCCGGTCTCCGCTCCGGTACGAGAGGTGGCGGCGGGCGACCGGCCCCCGTACTTCAGCAACATCACCCGCTTCGGGCAGCCCCTGCGGATGCTCACGACTCGCTTCGGTGACGGGCGGGCGCTCCAGGTGGCGCTGCGCTCGGACCCGGTGGAGAAGGGCGTCCGGCAGGCTGCCGTACTGCTGGCGGGCGTCGGCGGGGCGGGCGTCCTGCTGGCGGCGGCGCTCGGCTACGGGGTCTCCCGCACCGGCCTGGCGCCCGTGGCCCGGCTCACCTCGACCGCCGAGCGGATCGCGGCCACCCGGGACCCGCGCCACCGCATCGAGCTGCCGCCGGGGCCGCCGGGACGCCAGGACGAAGTGACCCGGCTGGCGGCCAGCTTCAATACGATGCTCGGTGAGCTGGAGCAGTCGGTGACCGCCCAGCGCCGGCTGGTCGCGGACGCCTCGCACGAACTGCGGACCCCGCTGACCGCGCTGCGCACCAACGCGGAGCTGCTGGCCCGGACCGACCGGCTGACGCCGGCACAGCGCGACCGGGCGGCGAAGGCGCTGGGTCGGCAGATCCGCGAGGTGACCGGCCTGGTGAACGACCTGATCGAGCTGGCCAGGGACGAGGAGCCGCTGCCACTGCTGGAGGAGGTACGCATCGCGGACCTGGCCGGGCATGCGGTGACCACGGCCCGGGAACACTGGCCGGAGACCCGCTTCCTGCTGGAGATCGCGCCCCCGGCGGCGGAGGTGACCCGGCCCGGCGTGCCCGCCCGCCTGAGTCGGCTGCTGACCAATCTGCTGGACAACGCGGCCAAGTTCAGCCCGCCGGGCGCCCCGGTGGAGATCGGTCTGACCGCGTTCGGGGACGGGCTGGAGGTGACGGTCCGCGACCACGGTCCCGGGATCGCGGCGGCGGACCTCCCGTACGTCTTCGACCGCTTCTACCGCGCTGACGCGGCCCGTGCGCTGCCGGGCTCGGGACTGGGGCTGGCCATGGCCCGGCAGATCGCCCGTGCTCATGGCGCGGACCTGATGGCACGAGCGGCGCCGGGCGGCGGAGCGCTGTTCACGCTGACGTTCGAGGGCGGGGACCCGCCGGGCGGCGGGGCCCTCTCCCGCGCCCGTCAGAAGCCGGGCGGCTCCGTGTAGGTGCCCCACTCGTCGCGCAGGACCCCGCAGATCTCACCGAGCGTCGCCTCGGCCCGCACCGCGTCGAGCATCGGCACGATCATGTTGGAGCCGTCGCGGGCGGCGGCCAGCATCGCGCCCAGCGCCGACTTCACCCGGGCGTCGTCGCGGGCGTCCTTGCGGCCGCCGAGCGCCCGGACCTGCTCGCGCTCGACCTCGTGGCTGACGCGCAGGATCTCCAGGTCGCCGGTGACCGAGCCGTGGTGGACGTTGACGCCGACGACTCGCTTGTCGCCCTTCTCCAGCGACTGCTGGTAGCGGAAGGCCGACTCGGCGATCTCGCCGGTGAACCAGCCGTCCTCGATGCCCCGCAGGATGCCGGAGGTGATGGGCCCGATGGGGTGCTGCCCGTCCGGGTGGGCCCGGGTGCCGCGCTCCTTGATCTGGTCGAAGATCTTCTCGGCGTCGGCCTCGATCCGGTCGGTGAGCTGCTCGACGTACCAGGAACCGCCCAGCGGGTCGGCCACGTTGGCGACGCCGGTCTCCTCCATCAGCACCTGCTGGGTGCGCAGGGCGATCTCGGCGGCCTGCTCGGAGGGGAGCGCGAGGGTCTCGTCGAGGGCGTTGGTGTGCAGCGAGTTGG
The DNA here is from genome assembly GCF_026340595.1 of Streptomyces sp. NBC_01363. GTDB lineage: Bacteria > Actinomycetota > Actinomycetes > Streptomycetales > Streptomycetaceae > Streptomyces. The sequence continues at coordinate 84,347 of NZ_JAPEPF010000002.1, read as the reverse complement.
TGCCGCCGAGGACCGCGGAGAGCGCCTCGACGGCCGTCCGCACGACGTTGTTGTACGGCTGCTGGGCGGTGAGCGAGACACCGGCGGTCTGGGTGTGGAAGCGGAGCCACTGCGCCTTGTCGGTCTTCGCGCCGTAGGTCTCCTTCATCCAGCGGGCCCAGATCCGGCGGGCCGCGCGGAACTTGGCGATCTCCTCGAAGAAGTCGAGGTGCGCGTCGAAGAAGAAGGAGAGGCCGGGCGCGAAGGTGTCGACGTCGAGGCCGCGGGAGAGGCCGAGCTCCACGTAACCGAAGCCGTCGGCGAGGGTGTACGCGAGCTCCTGCGCGGCCGTCGCCCCGGCTTCGCGGATGTGGTAGCCGGAGACGGAGAGCGGCTTGTAGGCGGGGATGTCGCGGGCGCAGTGCTCCATCAGGTCGCCGATGAGGCGCAGATGGGGCTCGGGCTGGAAGAGCCACTCCTTCTGCGCGATGTACTCCTTGAAGATGTCGGTCTGGAGCGTGCCGTTGAGCACGCCCGGGTCGACGCCCTGGCGCTCGGCCGCGACCAGGTACATGCAAAAGACCGGGACGGCGGGTCCGCTGATCGTCATGGACGTCGTGACGTCGCCGAGCGGGATGTCCTTGAAGAGGACCTCCATGTCGGCGGCGGAGTCGATCGCCACACCGCAGTGCCCGACCTCGCCGAGCGAGCGGGGGTCGTCGGAGTCGCGGCCCATCAGCGTCGGCATGTCGAAGGCGACGCTGAGCCCGCCGCCGCCCGCGGCGAGGATCATCTTGTAGCGCTCGTTGGTCTGCTCGGCGTTGCCGAAGCCGGCGAACTGGCGGATGGTCCAGGTCCGGCCGCGGTAGCCGGTGGGGTAGAGCCCCCGGGTGAAGGGGTACTCGCCGGGCCAGCCGATCCGCTCGAACCCCTCGTACGTGTCCCCGGGACGGGGGCCGTACGCGGGCTCCACCGGATCCCCGGAGAGTGTGGTGAAGTCCGCGTCACGCTTGCGGGCCTTGTCGTAACGGGCCTGCCAGCGGAGGCGGCCTTCCTCGATCGCGTCAGCGTCCATACCATCGAATTTACTAGGACGTCCTAGTAAATGTCGATGGCAAACCGCCCGGTGCTTCGCACGGGGCGGTTCGGGCGGCGCGGACCGGGGTCCGGCCGGTTCAGGCCTTGGCGGTCGCGGGGGAACCGTCGACGATCAGCGGCTCGACCTCACGGACGACCTTGCGCTCGACGAAGAACGCGGCCGTCGGGATGGTACCGGAGATCAGTACCCAGAGCAGCTTGCCCATCGGCCACTTCGCCTTGGAGCCGAGATCGAAGGCGAAGATCAGGTAGATGATGTAGAGGACACCGTGGATCTGGGAGACGACGAGCGTCAGACCCTCGCCCTTCTCGAAGCCGTACTTGAAGACCATGCAGGTGCAGAGCACCAGCAACATGACGGCGGTGACGTAGGCCATCACCCGGTACCGGGTCAGCACACTGCGTTTCATGGCATCGAGCGTAACCGGACGCCCGGGGCGATCTTGCAGCGGGCCGGGCCCTCGAAAGGTCGTCCTATGCCTCTTCGAAATCCTTGGCCGCGATCCGCAACGGCCGCAGCATGGCGAAGATCTCCGCGCACTCCTCGGCGTCGTACACGCCGAGCCCGAACTCCATGCCGACCAGGTCCTTGGTCGCCGCCTCGACGACCTCGCGGCCCTTCTCCGTGATGGAGGCGAGGGTGCCGCGGCCGTCGTTGGGGTTGGGGCGCTTGGCGACCAGGCCGGAGCGCACCAGCCGGTCCACGGTGTTGGTGACGGAGGTGGGGTGGACCATGAGCCGCTCGCCGATCTTGGACATCGGCAGCTCACCGGCCTTGGAGAAGGTGAGCAGCACCAGTGCCTCGTACCGCGCGAAGGTCAGTCCGTACGGCTTGACGACCGCGTCGACCTCGGCGAGCAGGATCTGCTGGGCGCGCATGATCGAGGTGATCGCCCCCATCGAGGGCACGGGGCCCCAGCGCTGCTGCCAGAGTTCGTCGGCGCGGGCGATGGGATCGAAGGGGAGACTGAGCGGCTTCGGCACGGCACCGACCTTACCCACTGGTCATATGCTGGTCAGCCCCGTCTCGAACTTCGGTCCGAATCCGACCGTTGGGCGCGGTTCTCCTGACTTCCAGGACGAGCAGCAGCACGCAGAGGGCGCCGACCGCACCGGCTCCGGCGACCACCTGATGCACGGGGAGGAATTCGGCCGCGAGCCCGGCGAGGGCCATGCCGATCCCCTGGAGCGTCATCAGGCCGGCGGTGAGCAGGGTCATGGCCCTGCCGCGCAACGGCTCCGGAACGGCTTCGACGAACCATTGGTCGAGGCCGATGACGTACGCCCCGCCCGCCCCGGCGAGCACCAGGGCGAGCGCGGTCGCGACCGTGCCGGGGCGGAATCCGTACACCACCAGGGGCAGCAGTCCCGCGGTGGCGGCCGGCAGCACGACCAGGGCGCGCAGCCGGGGGCTCAGCGCGGCGCCGACGTACAGCTCGGCGGCGATCTGGCCGACGGGCATCGCGCACATCAGCAACCCGAGCACGACGGGGCCGGCCCCGATCTCGTCGGCGTACGGAGCCGCCAGCGCCTCCGGTGCGACGACGAACAGCGGGGGCACCCAGAAGAGCAGCATCAGCGCGCGGATCCTGCGGTTCCCGAGCAGGCCGCGGGCTCCGGCGAGCGACTCCCGCAGCAGGGCGCCCCGGTCGTCCCCACCGGACCTGGCGGGGCGGTCCCGGGTGCCGAAGCGGAGCAGGGCCGCCGAGCAGAGGAAGGTCACCGCGGTGATCGTGATCGCACCGCGTGGCGACAGCGCGGCGAGCAGCACCCCGCCCACTCCGAAGCCGGCGAGCAGCGCACTCTGCGAGACGATCCGCAGCAGCGAGCGGCCGAGGATGTAGCGCTCGCCCTCGCCCAGGATGTCGGTGAGGGCGGCCATCCGCGTCCCGGTGAAGACCGGCGAGACGGCGGCGATCAGGCAGCGCAGCGCGAGCAGTCCGCCGACCGGGGTGCCCGGCAGCACCATCACGATGACGCAGCCGGCGCAGATCAGATCGCAGGTGACGAGGACCCGGCGGGCGGGGTACCGGTCGGCGACCCCGGCGAAGAGGGTGCCTCCGACGAGGTACGGAAGAAGGCCGAGCGCGAAGGTGAGGGCGCTGAGCAGGGGCGAGCCGGTGAGTCCGTACACCAGGACGGTGAGTGCGAGCTCGCTGACGACGACGCCGAGGAGGGAGAGCAGATGCGCGGCGAAGACCGCCCGGAACTCCCGTACGGCGAAGACGGCACGGTAGCCGCCGGATGTACCGGCGTCAGTCGTGTCGGGGGCTGTCGTGTCGGGGGCGGGAGGGACTGCTGGGTTTCCGGTGTCTGACGGCATGGTCGCAGCCTGGGGGCCCGCCGGCGGCCCTCCGTAGACTTTCGGCCCACGCCGAAAGTTACGGGGGAGGTCGGCGCGTGCCGTTCCATCTGCACCTCGACGAGGGCGATCTGCTGCGCTGCCGGTTCGCGCTGTCACCGCTCGGCGAGACCCAGGCGGCCGTGCGCGTCCTGGCCCAGCCCGAGCGGCACGGGTACCACCTGCCGTGGCTCCGGCTGATCCGCGACGCGGCCGACGGCCTCGAACTCGGGCCGCTGTGGCTGCTGATGGCACGGCACGGGCACAACCCCGACTTCTTCAGCCCGCCGCCGCCCGGTCCGGTCACCACCTTCGAGGAGGAGATCGCGGGGGTGCGGTCCGTCGATCCGGAGGTCGCCCGCCAGGACATCGCGCTGTCGCTGGCGAACCGGCCGGAGCTGCTGCACTCCCCCGCCGGGCAGGCGATGCTCGCCGATCCCGTCCAGACCGTCCGGGACCTGGCCGACCTGCTGGAACAGGCCTGGCGGGTGCTGATCGAGCCGCACTGGCCCCGGCTGCGCGCCCTGCTGGAGGCGGACATCGCCTACCACTCCCGACGGCTCGCCGCGGTCGGCTTCGAGCGGCTGCTGGGTGAGCTGAGCCCGCAGCTGAGCTGGTCGGAGTCGACGCTCACCATCGTCGGGACGCACGGCAGGCACACCCGGGTACTGGGCGGGCAGGGGCTGGTCCTGATCCCCAGTGTCTTCTGCTGGCCGGACGCGGTCAGCGGCTTCGAGCCGCCGTGGCAGCCCGCGATCGTCTACCCGGCGCGGGGCATCGGCGGCCTGTGGACGGAGCCCGCCGACCGCACCCCGCAGGCGCTCGCCCGGCTGCTGGGGCGCGGCCGGGCCGACGTCCTTTGCGCGCTCGACGAACCGGCCGGCCCGAGCGCGCTCGCGCACCGCCTGGGCCTCGCGGTGTCCTCCGTGTCGGAGCACCTGTCGGTGCTGCGTGCGGCGGGACTGCTGACATCGCGCCGGTACGGGCATCAGGTGCTGTACGAGCGGACTCCGCTCGGGATCGCCCTGGCCGTGCCGGAGCACGGCCAGGGGTAACGAGGCGAGCCCCCGGCCGGGAGCCGGGAGCTCGTCACGGGGGCACTGCGCGGCGGGGCGTCAGTCCGCGAGGTACCGCTCGACCGTCTCGACCTTCGAGGTCAGTCCGTCGGTGACGCCGGGGCGGATATCGGCCTTCAGTACGAGGGAGACGCGTCCGGCGCGGGCCTCGACGGCGGCGACGGCCCGCTTGACGACGTCCATGACCTCGCCCCATTCGCTCTCGATAGGTAAGCCTAGAGCGCATGAGACCGGCCACGACCTACGGGGCCCGCCTGACATGCTCCGGGGACACCAGCCACTCAGCGCCCCCGCCCACGGGCCCGAGGAACGCCGTAGGACGCCTGCGACGCAGCCCCGGTGGCTCGGCAGGGTCCTCATAGTCGGGGATCACGTCCCGCAGGATGCCGACACGCCCCGTGGCGTCCTCCACATGTGCGCCGATGTCGTCGCGCGCGATCACCCGTGCCCCTCCGGGTGTCGCTTCAGCGGTGCTGCCCCCACTGCTGCGGGATGCCGGCACAGTGGCGCAGCTCACCCCCCAGGGACGCACCGTCCGTGTGCGGCTGTTGCAGCTCGGTTGGGGGCACTTCCGGGCCAGACACGTGAGAGACCGCCCACCCTGTCAGTGGACGGTCTCTCGGGTTGAGGTCGGATCACTCCGCGCCGGCAAGCGCCCGGTACAGCGTCGCACGGGACACACCCACCGCTTTGGCCACCGCCGTGACGCTCTCTCCCTTCGCGCGGCGTGCCTTGGCAGCCGCAAGCTTGTCGGCATCCATGACCGCCGGACGTCCACCCGTACGGCCCTGAGCACGGGCAGCGTCGAGACCCGCGCGCGTCCGCTCCTGAATCAACGACCGCTCGAACTCCGGCATGGCGCCCGCGACTTGGCATGAGACGGCCGTCCGGGGTGTTCGGAACGATGCTCGCCAGCGCACCCGTGAGCACCTTGAACCCGACACCCCGCACGGCAAGAGCGTCCACCATGTTCACCAGGTCGATCAGCGAGCGCGCGAACCGGTCCAGCTTCCACATACACAGGGTGTCTCCGGGGCGGACGTAGTCGAGAACGGCCGTCAGTTCCGGACGCTCGGCGTTCTTCCCGCTCGCCTTGTCGGTGAAGACTCGATCACTCGGGTCGCCGCAGCGGGTCCACCCCCACCCCCTCACCCGCTCGTGCGCAAACTGACACATCATGGTGACGCACAGTGACGAATGAGAGGGATTCGCTACCTGCCGTAGCGACTGCTGTCTCCTCATGCTCTTCCGCCGACACGACGCGCCGACGGGGCGACTCCTCAGCCTCATCCGCCGCAATAGCCGCGCGTTCTACCGCCTCAGGATCGGCCGGACCCCACGTGATTTCAAGGCGCTCTGCCCGTTGCTTCGGGTGCAGCGTCACCGTGAGGTGCATTGCTTCAAGCAACCGGCTCTTACCTGCATCATCCAGCGCCGCCCACGCTTCGCCCATGGTGCGGCCAGTCAGTGTGGCCACTTCGCGAACTTCGGGGTCATGTGCGGCCAGGAGTGCGGCATAGGCGGCTTCGAGCTTCGCGCTCATCTCTTCGTACGTGCCCATCATCAGCGGTCCGGCCGTCGCCATCTGGGCACCGATGCACGCCGCTTGCTCCTGGGCTTCGATCATCTCCGCCGAAAGGTCGTTGCCGCCTTCAAGGTGAACGTTGACTTCGTTGAAGCGTCCCCACACCTTGAGAAATTCGGCCTCAACCCGCTGGTCAAGGGTCTCTGCGTAGATGGTGACGTGACCAGCCTTGCACCTGTAGAGCCGCACCCCCTTGTCGCTGGTACCTCCGTTCAACCGACCGTCACAGCGGTGACAGAACGCCATTCCAGCGCATAGGGGCGCCGCCTGACGAGGAGCACGGTCAGCGCCGGTCGCAAGGTCGAGCATCCGTTGGCGAGCAGCCATGAGTTCAGCGGCAGACAGGATCGGTTCGGCGAACTCGACCGGGGTCACCCCGTCAGAGGCCACGACCAATTCCCCCTTATGGGCGCGCTGCCCCCGGAACGTCGGCGACTTGAGCATCCGTCGCCATTGGGGTTCGCTCAAGCCAGTCGCGCGCGCTGTCCCGGCAACAGTGCCCCCGTCGATCAACTCCCTTACGGCTGTGCGAACTTGAGCAGCCTGGGCGTCGTCGATCTCAAGGTATGCGGCACCGTCCCGGCGGACCGTCCTGTACCCGAACGGTGCACGTCCGGCCCCCCAGCGCCCCAAGCTGCGCCGGGTCTCGTGCCCTTCGCCGATTCGGGCGGAGATCATCCCCCGTTCCCACTCAGCGAGCGAAGCAAGAACGGTGGCGACCATGCGACCGGTCGGCGTCAGCGTATTCACCGTGTTGTCGGTCGTGGCAAGCCGTATGCCCGCCGCCTCAGCCCACGCCACGAGCCGAAGGAACTCCGCAACCGATCGGGCGAAGCGATCCAGCTTCCACGTGATCACCACGTCGGGGCGGGCCACCATGAGCGCACGGAGCCCGAGGCGTTCCTCAATGGACTTCGCACCGCTGACGTTGTTGTCCACGTACTCGACGGCATCAGCGAGGTCATGATCGTTGGCGGTCAGCCATCGGCGGCAGGCAGCGCGCTGGCTGTCGAGTGAGGCGCTGTCGTCGGCCTCGCGGGACAACCGTAGGTAGATCGCTACTGAGGTCATGTACTCAAAGGTACGCGCGCTCACCCTCGATGGAGGTGAACACGGCGTCCGTGCGGTTGGGCAGGCCGGACTCGCGGACGACCCGGACGGCGTCGGCGACGTACTCGCCGACATCCTCGCCGACCCCCAGCGGGCTGACCGAGAACGCGACGATCAGGCGCTGACCACGCCTTCGCGGCGGGCGCGGGCGGCGATGACGCCGTCGGCCTCGTAGCGCTTGAGCAGCTTGTCGCCGTACAGGCCGCCGAAGGGCAGCAGCGCGAGCAGGAAGAAGAACGCGACGCGCTTCAGCGGCCACTTGGTCTTGGACCAGACATCGAGCAGCAGGACGGCGTAGATCACGAAGAGCACGCCGTGCAGGATGCCGAGCGGCATCATCAGGAAGTCGATGTCGGAGACCCGGCTGAGGATCGAGCCGAAGATGATCAGCGCAGGGAAGGAGAGCGCCTCGGGAATCGAGATGAGGCGCAGCCGGTGCAGGGCGGTAGCGGTCTTGATGTCCACGGGGGCACCTTCGGTGGGAGGACGGTGACAGCTTGTGAATACAGGCACAAGCTCGACCCATTGTGGCATCGGCGTGGCCGGCGCTCGGCGCCGGGGGCCGTGTCGGCCGGGTGAAGGACGCGTCCGCGCCGGCAGGGCTTACGTCCCGGTTGCGTACGGGTCCCGTACCGGATGCGTATCAGGGGCCGTTCAGGGGTCCGGTTCCCCCCTCCGGGCCCTGTCCCGGCCGGGGGGCCTGCCGCTAACGTCGCCCCGTGGCAATGTTCCGACTCCAAGGCAGCAGGACGCTCGCCGTCGACCTGGCCGGCGACGCCGTCAAGGCGAAGAACGGCTCGATGGTCGCCTACGACGGCCGGATGACGTTCAAGAAGATGACCGGCGGCGGTGACGGGCTGCGCGGCATGGTGACCCGCCGACTGACCGGCGAGCAGATGTCCGTGATGGAGGTGACCGGCCAGGGCACCTGTTACTTCGCGGACCGCGCGAGCGAGATCAGTCTCGTCTCGCTGCACGGGGACAAGCTCTACGTCGAGGCGAGCAATCTGCTGTGCACCGACGCGGGGCTGCGCACCGGCACCACCTTCACCGGCCTGCGCGGCGGGGCGAGCGGCAACGGCCTGTTCACCACCACCGTCGAGGGCACCGGCCAGGTGGCGATCATGTCGGACGGCTCGGCGGTGGCGCTGCGGGTCTCGGCCCAGTACCCGCTGTTCGTCGACCCCGGCGCCTACATCGCCCACCAGGGCAGCCTCCAGCAGCACTTCCAGTCCGGCGTGAACTTCCGGACGCTGATCGGCGAGGGTTCCGGTGAGTCCTTCCAGATCCGGTTCGAGGGCGAGGGCGTCGTCTACGTCCAGCCCAGCGAGCGGAACACCATCGGGGGCGATGTCTGATGCCGTTCCGTGAGATCAACTCGAAGATGGTCGAGGCGACGGTGGTTCCCGGCCAGAAGATGTACAGCCAGCGGGGCGCGATGCTCGCCTACCGCGGCGAGGTGTCGTTCACGCCGAACATCCAGGGCGGCCAGGGCGGCGTGATGTCGATGATCGGCCGGCGGGTGGCCAATGAGGCGACCCCGCTGATGACGGTCGAGGGCAGCGGAACGGTGATGTTCGGCCACGGCGGCCATCACATCCAGGTGATCAACCTGGCCGGGGACACCCTGTACGTGGAGGCCGACCGGCTGCTCGCCTTCGACGGGACGCTCCAGCAGGGCACGATGTTCATGGGCTCGCAGGGCGGCGTGATGGGCATGGTGCGCGGCCAGGTGACCGGGCAGGGCCTGTTCACCACCACGCTCAAGGGCCATGGCGCGGTCGCGGTGATGGCCCACGGCGGGGTGATCGAGCTGCCGATCACCCCCGGCCGCGATGTGCATGTGGACCCGCAGGCGTATGTCGCGCACCACGGCGACGTACGAAACAAGCTCTCGACCGCGCTCGGCTGGCGCGACATGGTGGGGCGCGGCTCCGGCGAGGCGTTCCAGCTGGAGCTGAGCGGCAGTGGCGCGGTGTACGTCCAGGCCTCGGAGGAGAAGCTGTGAGCACGCCCGTGGTCTTCGACCCGATGACGCTGCCGTCGGACGACAACGTCAACTCGTACACCTTCTGCGTGGAGCTCAAGGGGAGCCAGTGGTTCCTGCAGAAGGGCAAGATGATCGCCTACTACGGGCGGATCGATTTCAACGGCATCGGCCACGGCCGCTTCGAGCGGCTGATCCGTACGAGCTTCCACTCGCCGCTGCACGCGAGCGACTGGGTGGTGGCCGAGGGCAGCGGCAAGATGCTGCTCGCCGACCGGGCCTTCGACGTGAACTCCTACGACCTGGAAGAGGGGAATCTGACCATCCGGTCGGGCAATCTCCTCGCGTACCAGCCGTCGCTGGCACTCAAGCAGTCGATCGTGCCGGGCTTTCTGACCCTGATCGGTACGGGGAAGTTCGTGGCCGCCTCCAACGGTCCGGTGGTCTTCATGGAGCCGCCGCTGCGGGTCGACCCGCAGGCCCTGGTGGGCTGGGCGGACTGCCCCTCGCCGTGCCACCACTACGACCACGGCTACATGACGGGCGTACTGGGCGGGCTGCGGTCACTGACGGGCCTCGGAGGCACCTCGGGCGAGGAGCACCAGTTCGAGTTCGTGGGCGCGGGTACGGTGCTGCTCCAGTCGACCGAGATCCTGATGGCCGAACAGCCGACGGGCGCGGAGCCGGGTCAGGCGGGGGTCCCGGGCGGCGCGGGTCAACCTGGCGCCTCACCCCGTATGCCCGGTCAGCTCGGGGACCTCCAGCGTCGCTTCGGTTTGTGAACGGTACTCTGCGGAGTGTGACGTCGAACGTCCGCACCCCGCACCCGGACCCGTCTCCGGACGGGTGCCGACCGTCACGCCTCCCCACTTCGTCCGGCTTTCAACTTCTTAGGTAGAATCCATATATGGAGACCGAGACGGCCACCCGCTGGCTGAACGACGCGGAGCAGTGCGCCTGGCGCACCCACCTGGACGTCAGCAGGCTGCTGATGCACCAGCTGGAGAAGGATCTCCAGCCGTTCGGCCTGACCAACAACGACTACGAGATCCTGGTCAACCTCTCGGAGTCGGACGACCAGCGCATGCGGATGAGCGACCTCGCCGCCGCGACGCTGCAGTCCAAGAGCAGGCTCTCGCACCAGATCACCCGCATGGAGAACGCCGGCCTGGTCCGCAGGGAGAACTGCGAGTCCGACCGGCGCGGTCTGTACGCGGTCCTCACCGAGGACGGCGCGGAGACGATGCGCAAGGTGGCGCCGCACCATGTGGCGTCGGTCCGCAAGCACTTCATGGACCTGCTGACGCCTGAGGCGCTGGCGAACCTGCACGCGGCGCTGACCCCGGTCGCGGAACACCTGCGGGGACGACGCGGCAAGGTGTGACCCCCGGCGGGGCGGTGTTCAGCGGGCTCCGGGCAGCCAGAGCTCGAACCGGGCGCCGCCCTCCCGCGCGCCGTCCACCGTCAGCCGCCCTCCGTGCCGGGCGGCGACGTCCCGGGCGATGGCCAGGCCCAGGCCCGCGCCGCCGTCGTCCCGGGTCCGGGCGTCGTCGAGCCGTACGAAACGTTCGAAGATCCGCTCACGCTCCTCCGGCGGCACTCCCGCCCCGTCGTCGGTGACGGCGACGACCACGCCGCCCCGTTCCGCGGCACGCACCGAGACCGTCACCGTGCTCCGCGCATGACGCTCCGCGTTGTCCAGCAGATTGCCGATCACCCGCGCCAACTGCCCACGCGAACCGGCCACTTCGAACGGCCCGGAGTCCGGTCCTGAGTCCGGCACCGACACCGTCACCGCGATCCGGTCGCCCGTGCGCTGCGAGACCTCCTCGCGGACCAGCGCGCCCAGGTCCAGCGCCGTACGGCCCGGCCGCTCCCCCGCGTCGAGCCTGGCCAGCAGCAGGAGATCGGCGGCCAGCGCCTGGAGCCGTACGGTGTCGGCGACCGCGCCCTTCACGTCCAGCAGCTCCGGATGGGCCGCCCCCACCTCCAGTTGGGTGCGCAGGGAGGCGATCGGGCTGCGCAGTTCGTGCGAGGCGTCCGCGACGAAGCGCCGCTGACGCTCGACGGAGGCCTCCAGAGCGGTGAGCGTCTCATTGGTCGTACGGGCCAGCCGGGCGATCTCGTCGCGCGAGCCGGGCTCCGGCACACGCCGGCTCAGGTCCTCGGAGGCGGTGATCGCGGCCATCTCGCGCCGGATGCCCTCGACCGGGCGCAGCGCCCGCCGGGTCACCAGCCACGTCACCCCGGCGACGACGAGCAGCAGAACCGGCAGCCCGACCAGCATCGCACCGCGCACGGTGCCCACCGCCTCCTGCTCGGCGGCCAGCGGGGCACCCGCGTGGACGGTCAGGGTCACCCCGGCGGAAGTCGTCGCCTTCACGGACGCGAAACGGTAGTCGGCCGTTTCGCCGTCGACATCGGCGGTGCCGTTGCCGAAGTCCGGTTCGTCGGAGTCGACTTCGCCGCGGCCGGGGGCGGGGGTGGCGTGACGGTCGTCGTCATCGCTTCCGTCGTCGCCCCCGTTGTCGTCGTCGCTCCCGCCGCCGGACCCCCCGGCGGTCGGTGACGGGACCGGCGTGACCCGGTCGGTACCGGTGCCGGAGATCGCCCGGAGGTCCTTGGAGACGGCGACCACGCGCCCGTCCTCGTCGGTCACCTGGACCGGATGGTCCTCCTCGTCGCGCATCTCCAGCCGGTCGTACGGCACATCGAGGGCCAGCTGCCCGGCCACTTCCCGGGCCACCACCTCGGCCTGCAGGCCCGCCTGGTCGGTGAGGTTGGCGCGCAGGACGAGGAGTACGGAGAGCCCGGCGCCGATCAGCGCGAGGGCGACCACCACCGTGGCACCCAGCGCGGCCCTGGCCCGTACCGACCTCACAGCGCCTCCAGCCGGTACCCGGCGCCGCGCACCGTGCGGATGGCGGCCGCGCCGAGCTTGCGCCGCAGCGCGCTCACGTACACCTCGACGATGTTCGGGTCGCCGTCGTAGGCGAAGTCCCAGACGTGTTCCAGGATGTCCGCCTTGCTCACCACCTGTCCGGCCCGCAGCGTGAGCTGTTCCAGCACCGCGAACTCCTTTGTGGTGAGGATGATTTCGGCTTCGCCGAGGTGGACGCGGCGGGCGGCGGTGTCCATGCGCAGGGCGCCGACGGTGACCACCGGGGAGCCGGAGCCGCCTCCTCGGCGCCGCAGCAGCGCCCGGATCCTGGCCACCAGCACGACGTACGAGAAGGGCTTGGTCAGGTAGTCGTCGGCCCCGGTGTCGAGGCCCTCCGCCTCGTCGTACTCCCCGTCCTTCGCCGTCAGCATCAGGATCGGTGTCTCGTGTCCGGCGGCGCGCAGGGCGGCACAGACGCGGTAGCCGTTCATCCCGGGCAGCATGATGTCGAGGACGACGAGGTCGTACGCGCCCTCGGCGGCCCGGTGCAGCCCTTCGAGACCGTCGTGCACCACGTCCACGGCGAAGCCCTCGGCGGTGAGCCCCGCGGCCAGGGCCGTCGCGAGCCGCTTCTCGTCCTCCACGATCAACAGGCGCATACGCACAGGGTCGCAAACCGAACCTGAAGACGGCTTCAGGTGGCTTCAGGCTGCGTTCAGCATCACCCCGGCAGTGTGGTCCTGGTCGAAACCGGCCACCCGATCGGGGAGGAACCCATATGAAGCGCAAGATCGTCATCGCCGCAGTCACCGCGGCCGTGCTCGTCGGCGGCGGAGCCGCCACGGCGGTCGCCTTCGCGGACGACGACAGCCACGACCGCGAGACCCGGTCCAGCGCGCCGAGCGGTGGCACCGCCCGCGTCGACGTGGCGGACGCCATCACGGCCGCCGTCAAGGCCGTCCCGGGCACGGTCACCGAGGCCGAGCTGGACGACGAGGACGGCGGGCTCGTCTGGGAGCTCGACGTGTACGGCTCCGACAAGGCGTGGCACGACGTGACGGTGGACGCGGGCAACGGCAAGGTGCTCGGCAAGCACGTCTCCGACGATGACGACGACCGCGACCGGCACGCGCCCCGGTCGGCCCCCGTGTCGCTGAACGCGGCCGTCGACGCCGCGATGAAGGCGAACCCCGGGACCGTGACGTCGATCGACCTGGACGACCACGACGGCCGGAGCGGCGGGTCGCTGCACTGGGAGGTCGACGTCCGGGGCAAGGACGGCAAGCAGCACGAGCTGAACGTGGACGCGAAGTCGGGCAAGGTGACGGTGGACCGGTCGGACGACGGTCACGGGGACGATGACCGGGACGAGGACTGACGGAGTCGCCGTCGCGGTCCTGCCTCAGGGGATGTATCCGGAGACGACCGTGCCGTCGTCGAAGGTGAGGAATACGACATCACCGGCGGCCAGCAGATGCGGCGGGTCCTTGGGCGGGTTGGGGACGCCGGTGTAGCCGGTGATGTTCGTCGGCTCCCCGTCCGCCCGTCGGTACGTGCTCACCCCCACGTCCAGGGCCGAGAGGATCTGGTCTCCCGCCACCGACGGCTCGCCGCCCTCGTCCGACCGGTCGCCCGACCACTTCGACCGGCCGTCGCCCGCGTCGAAGGCGTAGGGGTGGTCGCCGTCGTTGACCACCACGGTCCCGTCGTCGGTCAGCGCCACCGGGTACCGGACCGTGATGTCCTCGGCGATGATCCGGTGCTCCTGCGGCCGGGTGACGTCGTTCATGACGGCGACCCCCGTCCCGGTCGCCCGGCAGACCAGCAAGCGGCCCTTGAGCGCCGGATCCCGGCAGGGGAAGTCGTTCGCGGGGAGTTGCTCCTTCACGGTGCCCGTCGCCCCGTCGACGATCCGGGTGCTCCCCTCGACCACGACCAGCCGCCCATCGTCGGCGACCAGGGCGGGCCGTGTGCCGGCGTAGGGCTTGTTCCACAGCTCGCCCCGGTCGCCCGTGAGCCGGCGGGCAGCCAGCCTGCCGGTGCCGGAGGTGGCGTCGCGGGTGGCGTAGTAGAGGGTGTCGCCGTCCTGGACGGCACCCGATCCGGTGTCTCCGGCGGGCAGTTGCGCGCGCCACCGCTCCGCGCCGTCCTTGATCCGGTAGCCGACCATCGCATGGCCGACGAACGCGTACACGGTCCCCTTCGTGAAGCCGGCGACGAGGGCCGCCGTGGCACCCTGTGCCCCCTTCGGTGTCTGCCAGCGCTGCTTGCCGTCGGCCGCGTCGAGTGCGGTGACCCCCTTCGTTCCGCCGCACAGCAGGGTCGACTCGGCAAGGCTGCAACCGCCCACGGCCCCCTCGACCGTGGACTGCCAGGCCTTCCATCCCGCGGGCCGGGCGGACAGATCGGTTGCGGCCTTGCCGAAGTCCCCGGTCCGGCCGCTGTCGGCCCGGGGAACCGCCCGCACACCGGCGGCCCCACCGGCGTTCGCTGGTCCGGCTCCGGGCCCCGTGGATCCGGAGCCGGCCCCGGTGCCGCCGCCCCGGGGGCCGGCATCCGGCCAGAACAGGTAGCCCAGCAGCAGGCAGACCGTGACCGCCACGGCCGTCAGGGTCACCTGAAGCTTCCGGCGAGACAGGCCCACCGACGTGCCCGCCCCGGAAACGGCGGCGGCGGCGAGCGGCGGGCCGGCCGGCAGCGGCGGCACGACGGGCGCGGGGGCCGGCTCGGCCGGGGCGGCGCCGGCACACTCCCGGGCTGCCCGCTCGTACGCGGCCTGCTGCGCCCTTACCCCCGGAGTCCAGGGGAACGGGACCGACGGCTGCTCCCGGAGCAGCAGAGCGGCCAGCTCCCGCGGGGCGGGGCGCTGTTCGGGCCGCGGATCGAGGCATCGGACGATCACCTCGCGCAACCGTGTCGGCACGCCGGAGAGTTCGGCCTCCCCACGGGCGATCCGGAAGATCACCGCTGCCATGTCGGAGTCGTCGAACGGACCACGTCCCGCTGCCGCGAAGGCCAGCACCGAAGCCAGGCAGAACACGTCGGAGGCGGGCACGAGTGCCCGCGAGCCGTTGACGTGCTCGGGTGAGATGTAGCCGGGGCTGCCGACCACGACACCGGTACGGGTCAACTGCGTGGCGTCGAAGGCCTGGGCGATGCCGAAGTCGATCACTTTGGGCCCGTCTGGGCCGAGAAGCACATTGCCCGGTTTGAGGTCGCGGTGCAGCACACGTACGGCGTGCATGTCGGCGAGCCCCCGGGCCAGGCCGGCACCCAGGGTCCGCACCACGGGTTCGGGCAGTGGCCCGTCGCGGGCCACCGCCTCGGCCAGCGAGGGGCCCGGGACGTACTCGGTGGCGAGCCAGGGCGTCCGGCCCGTCGCGTCGCCTCCGACGAGCGTCGCGGTGCGGGGACTGCGCACGGCGGCCGCCGCTTCGATCTCCCGCCGGAACCGGACGCGGAACCCGTCGTCCAGGTCGAGATCGGCTCGGACGGTCTTCAGCGCGACGAGTCCGCCGGCCGGCTCCCCGGCCGGCCGGGCCAGATACACCTCGCCCATGCCGCCCGCGCCGAGCAGTCCGAGGATCCGGTAAGGGCCGATCCGTGTCCGGGTGTTGGGGGCCAGGCGTTCGATCATGACGCGGACGGACCGGGCAGCGGGACGGAGAGCACCCTGCCGCCGTGGTAAATGACGTAGACGGCTCCGCCGACCGGAAGGACCTCCGGCGGCAGCACCTCGCCGGACATGACGACGCCCCACTGGAGCGTGTCGTACTCCTTGCGCAGTTCGGGCCCCGGAGCGCCCTTGAGCGCGGTTCTGCGCAGCGGACCGGGCTTGGATCCGTTGTGCAGGGCGACGCTGTACAGACTGGTGCTGTCCGCCCACACCAGGGTGTCCGCGACGATCATCGGGAGCGAGGCCGCGTTGATGCGGCTGCTGAACGATCTCCGGTCCAGCGGGTAGCGGGCAAGGGTCCTGCCGTCGTCCGCACGGACCAGGACGATCTCCGGGTCGCTGTCGTCCTCCTCCCAGGGAAGCGCGCTACGGACCAGGACGACCACATGGTCGTCGACGGCGACGAGTCTGCCGTTGTCGGTGAGTTCGTCCGGTACCGGAACCTCACCGGCGGGTTCGAGCGAGGGGGTGCCGAGCCGGTGGACGGCCATGCGCTCGCCGTCGGCGGAGTACGTGTACACGGAGCAGTAGACGTGCGGGGCGCGGATCAGCGCGTCGTGGCACTGGGAGGTCTGCTCGTCCTTCGCCCGGCCGAGCTCCGTGCCGACGTCGGCACGCAGGGCACGCAGCCCGCCCTGGCCGAGCAGGTAGAGCACCCCGTCCCTGGTGGCCAGCGGCCAGAAGTCGTACTCCTCGACCTTGGCAATGTCCTCGCCCACCAGCGGCTTGCGCCACCTCTCCTTGCCGGTCGCCAGGTCGAACGCGGCGATCCGGGCACCATGCGAGCTGGGGCCGATGTCCGCGAAGACCATTCCGTCGGCGACCAGCGGCGCACTCTCGAAACCGTGGGCGGACCCTGCACGGGACTCCCAACGGGTCTTCCCGGTACGGGAGTCGAGCGAGACGAGCCGGCCTCCGGTGGCGAGCAGGACCTGATCGCCGTAGACCGCGGGCCGGGTCGATCCGGACGGCGTGAAGACCTGTCCCGTGGGGCTGACCCGGGCGCCGGTCTCATCGGCGTCCAGCCGGGCCGAGTAGTCCCACAGTTTCTTCCCGTCGGCCGGTGAGAGCCCCTCGTACGAGCCGGCCGTGGTGCGGCAGACCAGGACGTCCCGGCCCGCCGCACAGCCGAACGGCTGCCCGGTCATCCTGCTCTGCCAGCTGTGCCACCCGGCCGGACGGACGTCACGGCCGTACGGGACGGTACCGGAGCCCTCCCGGCCGCCCTGGGTGTCGATACCGGCGAGCACCGTGGCCGGCGCCTTCGGATCGCCGTCGCCGCCCTTGTCGCCCCCACGCAGGGCCAGGAGGCCGCCGGTCGCGGCTCCGAGCAGGGCGAGCGCGGCCAGGGCCGCGACGAGGTTCCGGCGCCGCCGGGAGCGGCGCCGGGGTTCCGCGAGGCCGGGGCCCTGGGTGGGGGCGATGTGCACGCCCGGCGCAAAGTCCGTTCCCTGTGTGGGCAGTTGATGGGGCGCCGCCCGGCTCCCCGTGGCCGCCTCGGTGGGCGTGTAGCCCGGCAGCAGCGGCCCGTCCAGCGCGCTGACCCGGGCCAGCTCCCGTCCGTACTCCGCGATCTGCCCGGCCACCGGGGCGGACCACTCGGCGGCGGCGCCGGGCGTGAGCCGTTCGGCCAGTCCGGCGGCCGTGGGGCGGGCGGCGGGGTCGGCGGTCAGGCAGTCCTCCAGGACCGCGCGCAGCACCTCGGGCACGTCGTCCAGGTCGGCCTCGACGTACTTGACCCGGTAGAGGACGGCGGCGACGGGCCCGTCGCCGAACGGGTCGCGGCCGGTGGCGGCGAAGCAGAGCACCGAGGCGAGGCAGAAGATGTCGGAGGCCGGGACGACGCGTCCGCTGCCCGCCACGTGTTCGGGGGACATGAAGGCGGGGCTGCCGACCATCCGGCTGGTGGTGGTGAGCGGCGTGGCGCCGGCGTCCCGGGCGATACCGAAGTCGATGAGGCGCGGCCCGTCGGCGGCGAGCATCACGTTGCCGGGTTTCACGTCGCGGTGGACGATCCCCGCCGCGTGGACGGCCGCCAGGGCGTGGGCGATTCCGGCGCCCAGCATCCGGACCTCGGCCTCGGCCATCGCACCGGCGCCGCGGACGGCGGCGGAGAGCGTCGGTCCGGCCACGTACGCGGTGGCGAGCCAGGGCACCTCGGCGTCCGCGTCCCCGTCGAGCAGCGGGGCGAGGTGGGGGCCGGTGACGGACCGGGCGACGGTGATCTCGCGGCGGAAGCGGTTGCGGAAGCCGGGGTCCTGCGCCACGTCGCGGCGGACCGTCTTGACGGCCACGGCGTCGCTCCCGTCGCCCCGGTCGCCCAGGAAGACCTCGCCCATGCCACCCGCGCCCAGCCGGGCCCGTATCGCGTACGGGCCGATCCGCCGGGGCGAGTCCTGCCGCAGCGGACCCAGCATGTGTCGCTTCCCCCCTCGTGCGCATGACACGTGACCGGCGGCAATCCTGTCACGGACGGGGCGGCAGCAGGGCCCGAAGACGCCAATGGCGCACTCCCGCCCGGTGACTGACGTGATATCAGTCATGAGCGGCGGGGCGCGCCACCGCCGGGGCCCGTTCCCGGTGCGGCCCGCAGACCGCACGCGGACCGGTTCCCTCCCCGTTTCCGGACGCGGCCCGCACGCCGCACCGGAAACGGGGGAAGGGCGGGTCAGCCCCCGCCGGTGAGCCCCGCCACCAGCTCGTCCGCCGCCGCGTACGGGTCGAGGCTGCCCGCCACGATGCGTTCGGCGAGCGCGCCGAGGTGGCGGTCGCCGTGCAGATCACCGATGCGCTCGCGCAGCCGCGTCACGGCGATGGTCTCGACCTCGCGGGAGGCGCGGGCCGCGCGCCGCTCGGCGAGCACTCCGTGCTCCTCCATCCACGCCCGGTGCTTCTCCAGCGCCTCGACGACCTCGTCGATGCCCTCGCCCCGGGCGGCGATCGTCTTCACGATCGGCGGCCGCCAGTCGCCGGGGCCCCGTGATTCACCGAGGCCCAGCATGTGGTTGAGCTCGCGCGCGGTGGCGTCCGCGCCGTCCCGGTCGGCCTTGTTGACGACGTACACATCGCCGATCTCCAGGATTCCGGCCTTCGCCGCCTGGATGCCGTCCCCCATCCCGGGTGCCAGCAGGACGACGGAGGTGTCGGCCTGGGAGGCGATCTCCACCTCCGACTGGCCGACGCCGACCGTCTCCACCAGGATCACCTCGCAGCCCGCCGCGTCCAGCACCCGGATCGCCTGCGGTGCCGACCAGGCGAGGCCGCCCAGGTGGCCGCGGGTGGCCATGGAGCGGATGTAGACGCCCGGGTCGGAGGCGTGCTCCGACATCCGGACCCGGTCGCCGAGGAGCGCCCCGCCGGAGAACGGCGAGGACGGGTCGACGGCCAGGACGCCGACCCGCTTGCCGGCCCGCCGGTACGCCGAGACGAGCGCCGACGTCGATGTCGACTTGCCGACACCGGGCGAGCCGGTCAGGCCGACGACGTACGCGTTGCCCGTCAGCGGCGCCAGGGCCGCCATCACCTCGCGCAGCTGCGGCGACGCCCCCTCCACCAGGGAGATGAGCCGGGCCACGGCCCGCGGCCGGCCCGCACGTGCCTGCTCGACCAGGGTGGGGACGTCCACCATCACCGCTCCGTTCACTCGCTGCGTGCTCTACGTGTACCGCGTACCACTGGCCCGGAACGTACTACTTGCCCGGGACGCGGACGATCAGCGCGTCGCCCTGACCGCCGCCACCGCACAGCGCCGCCGCGCCGGTGCCGCCGCCGCGCCGCTTCAGCTCCAGCGCCAGGTGCAGCACCACACGGGCGCCCGACATGCCGATCGGGTGGCCCAGCGCGATGGCACCGCCGTTGACGTTCACCTTCTCCGGGGTGACGCCGAGGTCCTTCATCGACTGGACGGCGACCGCGGCGAAGGCCTCGTTGATCTCGATGAGGTCGAGGTCCGCCACCTCCAGGCCCTCCTTCTTGAGGGCGTGCAGAATCGCGTGGGAGGGCTGCGACTGGAGCGAGTTGTCCGGGCCCGCCACATTGCCGTGGGCACCGATCTCGGCGATCCAGTCCAGGCCCAGCTCCTCGGCCTTGGCCTTGCTCATGACGACGACCGCGGCAGCGCCGTCGGAGATCTGCGAGGAGGTGCCCGCGGTGATCGTGCCGTCCTTGGCGAACGCCGGACGCAGCTTGGCGAGGGACTCCGCGGTCGTCTCCGGGCGGATGCCCTCGTCCTTGGCGAAGAGGACCGGGTCGCCCTTGCGCTGCGGGATCTCGACCGGGGTGATCTCGGCCTCGAAGATGCCGTTCTTCTGGGCCGCGGCGGCGCGCTGGTGCGAGAGGGCGCCGATCTCGTCCTGGTCGGCGCGGCTCAGTCCCAGGCGGGAGTTGTGCTTCTCGGTGGACTCGCCCATCGGGATGTTCTCGTAGGCGTCGGTCAGACCGTCGTACGCCATGGAGTCGAGCATCTCGATGGCGCCGTACTTGTGGCCCTCGCGGGACTTCGGGAGCAGGTGCGGGGCGTTCGTCATGGACTCCTGGCCGCCGGCGACGACGACGTCGAACTCACCGGCGCGGATCAGTTGGTCGGCGAGCGCGATCGCGTCGAGCCCGGACAGACACACCTTGTTCACGGTGAGCGCGGGAACGTTCATCGGGATGCCGGCCTTGACCGCGGCCTGGCGGGCCGGGATCTGGCCCGCACCGGCCTGCAGCACCTGGCCCATGATCACGTACTCCACCTGGTCGCCGCCGATGCCGGCCCGGTCCAGCGCGGCCTTGATGGCGAAGCCGCCGAGGTCGGCCCCGGAGAAGCTCTTCAGCGAGCCGAGGAGGCGGCCCATGGGCGTACGCGCGCCCGCGACGATCACTGAGGTGGTACCGGTCGTTCCAGACATGAGGGGCGCCCCTTGGGATGAGGAGTGAACGAGGGTTTACTTGAATGTACTGAGCGGTACCTCGCCCGTCATCCGGCAGCGGGTGTGACGGCGCGCACGTTGCGTAACCATCCGTGTGGCGCTGCACTGGTTCCATGCTGACGCGAATCGATCACATCGGGATCGCCTGTTTCGACCTCGACAGGACCGTCGAGTTCTACCGCTCGACCTACGGGTTCGAGGTGTTCCATTCCGAGATCAACGAGGAGCAGGGCGTACGGGAGGCCATGCTCAAGATCAACGATACGTCCGACGGCGGCGCTTCCTACCTCCAGCTCCTGGAGCCGACCCGGGAGGACTCGGCCGTGGGCAAGTGGCTGGCGAAGAACGGGGAGGGCGTCCACCACATCGCCTTCGGCACCGCGGATGTCGACGCCGATTCCGCGGACATCAGGGAGAAGGGGGTCAGGGTGTTGTACGAGGAGCCCAGGACCGGTTCGATGGGGTCCCGGATCACCTTCCTGCACCCCAAGGACTGCCATGGAGTCCTCACCGAACTGGTCACGTCCGCAGCGGAGCACTGACCTCCGGATACCCGGCCCGGTAGAGTGGGCTGTTCCGGGCCGGGGCCGGGTCGGGGCCGCGCCGCGTCCCCAGCCGTTGATCTGTCACCATTCCCCGGGGGACCGTTCACCGGTGAACGGTACTCGTTGGAGAGTTGCGACCAGGGGACGGATGGGACCGCGCAGTGCGGGGCTACGAACGCCAGGAGAGCCACCGAGCTGACGACGACCATCTCTCGCGGTTCGAAGCCGAGATGGACCGGCTGAAGACCGACCGGGAGAAGGCCGTCCAGCACGCCGAGGACCTCGGTTACCAGGTCGAGGTCTTGCGCGCCAAGCTGCACGAGGCTCGGCGCAATCTCGCGACCCGTCCCGCGTACGACAGCGCGGACATCGGCTACCAGGCCGACCAGTTGCTCCGTAACGCCCAGATCCAGGCGGATCAGCTGCGGACCGACGCCGAGCGGGAGCTCCGCGACGCCCGCGCGCAGACGCAGCGGATCCTCCAGGAGCACGCCGAGCACCAGGCGCGGCTCCAGGCCGAGCTGCACAACGAGGCGGTGCAGCGGCGCCAGCGGCTCGACCAGGAGCTGGCGGAGCGCCGCCAGACCGTCGAGTCCCATGTCAACGAGAACGTCGCCTGGGCCGAGCAGCTCAGGGCCAGGACGGAGTCCCAGGCCCGCCGGCTGCTGGAGGAGTCGCGGGCCGAGGCCGAGCAGTCCCTGACGGCCGCGCGCGCCGAGGCGAACCGGGTTGCGGAGGAGACCAGGCAGCGGCTCGGTTCCGAGGCGGAGTCGGCACGGGCCGAGGCCGAGGCGATCCTGCTGCGCGCCCGCAAGGACGCCGAGCGGCTGCTGGACGCCGCCTCCAGCCAGGCGCAGGAGGCCACCAGCCACGCCGAGCAGCTGCGTACGTCGACGTCGGCCGAGACCGAGCAGACCCGCCAGCAGACCGCCGAGCTGAACCGGGCCGCCGAGCAGCGCATGCAGGAGGCCGAGACCCGGCTGCGCGAGGCCCGGCTGGAGGCCGAGAAGGTCACCGGCGAGGCGAAGGAGGCCGCGGTCAAGCGGCTGGCCGCCGCCGAGTCGCAGAACGAGCAGCGCACCCGTACGGCCAAGTCGGAGATCGCCCGGCTGGTCGGCGAGGCGACCAAGGACGCCGAGACGCTCAAGGCGGAGGCCGAGCAGGCGCTCGCCGACGCGCGGGCCGAGGCGGACCGGCTGAAGTCCGAGGCCTCCGAGAAGGCCCGCACGGCCGCCGCCGAGGACACCGCGGCCCAGCTCGCCAAGGCCGCCAGGAGCGCCGAGGAGGTGCTGACCAAGGCGTCCGAGGACGCGAGGTCCACCACCAGGGCGGCGGGCGAGGAGGCCGACCGGATCCGCCGCGAGGCGGAGGCCGAGGCGGACCGGCTGCGCGGCGAGGCCGCCGAGCAGGCCGATCAGCTCAAGGGCGCGGCCAAGGACGACACCAAGGAGTACCGGGCCAAGACGGTCGAGCTCCAGGAGGAGGCGCGCCGGCTGCGCGGCGAGGCCGAGCAGCTGCGCTCCGAGGCGGTCGCCGAGGGCGAGCGGATCCGTGGCGAGGCCCGCCGCGAGGCCGTCCAGCAGATCGAGGAGGGCGCGAAGACCGCCGAGGAGCTGCTGGCCAAGGCGAAGGCGGACGCGGAGGAGCTGCGCTCCACCGCGAGCACCGAGAGCGAGCGGGTCCGCACCGAGGCGGCCGAGCGCGCCGGCACGCTGCGCAAGCAGGCCGAGGAGGCCCTGGAGCGCGCCCGTGCCGAGGCCGAGCAGCTGCGTACCGACTCCGAGGAGCAGGCGGGCTCGACCACCACCGCGGCCGAGCGGGCGGCGGCGGAGCTGCGCGAGGAGACCGAGCGCGCGGTCGCGGCCCGGCAGGCGGAGGCGGCCGAGGAGCTGACTCGGCTGCACACCGAGGCGGAGACCCGGGTCGCCACTGCCGAGCAGGCGCTCACGGACGCGCGCGCCGAGGCGGAGCGCATCCGGCGCGAGACGAACGAGGAGTCCGAGCGGCTGCGGACGGAGGCCGCCGAGCGGATCCGGACGCTGCGGGAGCAGGCGGAGACCGAGGCGGAGCGGCTGCGCGACGAGGCCGCGGCGGATGCGTCGCAGTCGCGTGCGGAGGGCGAGTCCGTCGCCGTACGGCTGCGGTCCGAGGCCGCCGCCGAGGCCGAGCGGCTCAAGTCCGAGGCGCAGGAGAGCGCCGACCGGGTGCGGTCCGAGGCCGCCGCCGCGGCGGAGCGGGTCGGCACGGAGGCCGCCGAGGCGCTGGCCGCCGCCCAGGAGGAGGCGAACCGGCGCCGCCGGGAGTCCGAGGAGACCCTCGACGCGGCACGCACCGAGGCGAACCAGGAGCGTGAGCGGGCCCGCGAGCAGAGCGAGGAACTGCTCGCCTCCGCCCGCAAGCGGGTCGAGCAGGCGCAGGCCGAGGCGCAGCGGCTGGTCGAGGAGGCGGACAGCCGGGCGACCGAGCTGGTCTCCGCGGCCGAGCAGACCGCCCAGCAGGTACGGGATTCGGTCAGCGGGCTGCAGGAGCAGGCCGAGGCGGAGATCGCCGGGCTGCGCTCGACCGCCGAGCATGTCGCGGAGCGGACGAAGTCCGAGGCGCAGGAGGAGGCGGACCGGGTCCGCACCGACGCGCACGCCGAGCGGGAGCGGGCCGGCGAGGACGCGGCCCGGATCCGCCAGGAGGCGCGGGAGGAGTCCGAGGCCGCGAAGGCGATGGCCGAGCGGACCGTCGCCGACGCGATCAGCGAGTCGGAGCGGCTGCGGGCGGACACCGCCGAGTACAGCCAGCGGATGCGTACCGAGGCCTCCGACGCGCTGGCCTCGGCCGAGCAGGACGCCTCGCGCAGCCGCGCCGAGGCCCGCGAGGACGCCAACCGGATGCGTTCCGACGCCGCGACCCAGGCCGACCGGCTGGTGGGCGAGGCGACGAGCGAGGCCGAGCGGATCGGTACGGAGTCGACGCAGCAGGCCACCCGGCTCGTCGACGAGGCGACGCAGCAGGCCACCGCGCTGGTCGACGAGGCGAAGCAGCGGGCGGCCCGGCTGTCGGGCGAGGCCGCGGACGAGGCCGAGCGGCTGCGTGCGGAGGCGGCGGCCACCGTCGGCTCGGCGCAGGAGCACGCGGCCCGCACCCGCGAGGAGTCGGAGCGGGTGCGCGCCGACGCGGAGTCGGCGGCCGAGCAGATGCGCGCGGAGGCCCGCCAGGAGGCGGACCGGCTGCTCGACGAGGCGCGGGAGGCCGCGGCGAAGCGCCGGGCCGATGCCGCCGAGCAGGCCGATCAGCTGGTCAACAAGGCCCAGGAGGAGGCGCTGCGCGCCGCCACCGAGGCCGAGGAGCAGGCCGACACGATGGTCGGCGCGGCCCGCAAGGAAGCCGTGCGGATCACCTCGGAGGCGACGGTCGAGGGCAACTCCCTGGTGGAGCGGGCCCGTACGGACGCGGACGAGCTGCTGGTCGGCGCGCGCCGGGACGCCACGGCGATCCGGGAGCGGGCCGAGGAGCTGCGGACGCGGATCGAGGGCGAGATCGAGGAGCTGCACGACCGGGCCCGGCGGGAGACCTCCGAGCAGATGAAGACGGCGGGCGAGCGCGTCGACAACCTGATGAAGGCGGCGACGGAGCAGCGCGACGAGGCGGCGGCCAAGGCCAAGGAGCTGCTGGCGGACGCCAATTCGGAGGCGAGCAAGGTCCGGATCGCCGCGGTGAAGCGGGCCGAGTCGCTGCTGAAGGAGGCCGAGCAGAAGAAGGCCACGCTGGTCCGCGAGGCCGAGAAGCTGCGGTCCGACGCCGAGGCCGAGGCGAAGCGCACGGTCGAGGAGGGCAAGCGCGAGCTCGATCTGCTGGTGCGCCGGCGCGAGGACATCAACACCGAGATCTCCCGAGTCCAGGACGTGCTGGAGGCGTTGGAGTCCTTCGAGACGCCCACGGGCGGCGGCAAGGGCGCGGGCGGCTCCTCCGGTGGCGTCAAGGCCGGGGCCTCGGCGGGCACTCGATCGAGTGGCAAGTCGTCCGAGGGGTAGTCGCGTTGTCAGGTCCCGTGCTCCGACAGGAACGTTCAACCCTCCGAGTGGCAAGAGTTGCGGGGGTCAGCCACTCAAAAGAGGTGTCATTCTCCAGATCAAAAGGGCATCCGCTCGGTGACACGCCGTCCGGGCCCCTAGGATTCCCTCTAACACCTCACCGGTCTCATTCGACAGGAACCCCATGAGCGACCCTTCCTCCCCCTTCGGCTTCGAGCTCGTGCGACGTGGATACGACCGCGGTCAGGTGGATGACCGCATTACCAAGCTCGTCGCCGACCGTGATAGTGCCCTGACCCGCATCACGTCTCTGGAAAAGCGCATCGAGGAGCTCCACCTCGAAACGCAGAACGCCCAGGCCCAGGTGAGCGACGCCGAGCCGTCGTACGCCGGCCTCGGCGCGCGGGTGGAGAAGATCCTCCGCCTGGCCGAGGAGGAGGCGAAGGACCTGCGTGAGGAGGCCCGTCGCGCCGCCGAGCAGCACCGTGAGCTCGCCGAGTCGGCCGCCCAGCAGGTGCGCAACGACGCCGAGACGTTCGCCGCCGAGCGCAAGGCGAAGGCCGAGGACGAGGGCGTCCGGATCGTCGAGAAGGCCAAGGGTGAGGCCGGCTCGCTGCGCACGGAGGCCCAGAAGGACGCCGCGCAGAAGCGCGAGGAGGCGGACGCCCTCTTCGAGGAGACCCGCGCCAAGGCCGCCCAGGCCGCCGCGGACTTCGAGACCAACCTGGCCAAGCGCCGCGACCAGTCGGAGCGCGACCTCGCGTCCCGTCAGGCCAAGGCCGAGAAGCGCCTCGCCGAGATCGAGCACCGCGCCGAGCAGCTCCGCCTGGAGGCCGAGAAGCTCCGTACGGACGCCGAGCGCCGGGCCCGCCAGACGGTGGAGACCGCGCAGCGCCAGTCCGAGGACATCGTGGCCGACGCGAACGCCAAGGCCGACCGGATCCGCAGCGAGTCGGAGCGCGAGCTGGCGGCTCTCACCAACCGCCGCGACTCGATCAACGCCCAGCTGACCAACGTCCGCGAGATGCTGGCCACGCTGACCGGTGCCGCGGTCGCCGCGGCGGGCACCCCCGCCGACGACGAGCCGGTCACCCGTGGCGTCCCGGCCCAGCAGGGCCGCTGACCCCGAGTACCGCAGCTGCACCCCAGGAGGACACTGAAGATCTTCAGCATCCTCCTTGCGCGCCCGGTCCCGCCCTTGTGGTGGCGCCGGGCGCGCGGCCGTTCTAGCGTGAACGCATGATCGAGCTCGATGGCCTCACCAAGCGCTTTGGCAACAAGGTTGCCGTCGACCGGCTTTCCTGCCAGGTCAGACCCGGAATGGTGACGGGTTTTCTGGGGCCCAACGGGGCGGGCAAGTCCACGACGATGCGGATGATGCTCGATCTCGACAACCCGACCAGCGGATCGGTGCGCATCAACGGCAAGCACTACCGCGACCTGGAAGAACCCCTCAAGTACATCGGGGCGCTGCTGGACGCCAAGTCGATGCACGGCGGACGCAGCGCGTACAACAATCTGCTCTGTCTCGCGCAGAGCAATCGCATCCCGGAGAGCCGGGTCGCGGAGGTTCTGGACACCGTCGGCCTGACCGCGGTGGCGAAGAAGAAGTCGAAGGGCTTCTCCCTCGGCATGGGCCAGCGGCTCGGGATCGCCGCGGCGCTGCTCGGCGACCCGAAGGTGCTGCTCTTCGACGAGCCGGTCAACGGTCTGGACCCCGAGGGCATCCACTGGATCCGCAATCTGATGAAGGCGCTCGCCGCGGAAGGACGGACGATCTTCGTCTCCAGCCATCTGATGAGCGAAATGGCCCTCACCGCGGACCACTTGATCGTGATCGGCCAGGGCAGGCTGCTCGCCGACACCTCGATGGCCGATTTCATCCACCAGAACTCCCGCAGTTACGTGCGGCTGCGCTCGCCGCAGCAGGAGAGGCTGCGCGATGTGCTGCACGAGGCGGGCCTGATCGTGGTCGAGACGGGAGGCGGCACGCTGGAGATCGACGGTGCCACGACCGAGGCACTGGGCGAGCTCGCCGCGCAGCACCAGATCGTGCTGCATGAGCTGAGTGCCCAGCGGGCCTCGCTGGAGGACGCGTTCATGCAGATGACGGCGGACTCCGTGGAGTACCACGCACACTCGGACCACGCCGCGGCGCCACCGCCCGCGGGCCCGCAGTGGGGCGATCAATGGAACGAGCGGACCGGTGGCGGCACCGGCAAGGAGGTGTGACGACGATGGCATCGGTACCCGCGGTCCTGACCTCCGAGTGGACCAAGATCCGTACGGTCTCCTCGACCGTCTGGACGCTGATCTCCGCGTTCGTCGTCACCGTCGCGATGAGCGCGGCGCTCTGCGCCCTGATGAACGCCCAGTTCGACGACCTCCCGGTGGCGCAGCGGGCCACCTTCGACCCGACCCTCATCAGCTTCTCCGGCATGGTCCTCGGCCAGCTGGCCATGGTCGTCTTCGGGGTGCTGGTGGTCGGTACGGAGTACAGCTCCGGCATGATCCGCACCTCGCTGGCGGCCGTGCCCCAGCGCGGTTCGTTCCTGTTCAGCAAGGTCGCGGTGGCCGGTGTACTGGCCCTGGTGGTCGGCATCGCGACCAGCTTCGTCTCGTTCTTCCTCGGACAGGCCCTGCTCGGCGACCACCACACGGACATCGGTGCGGACAACGTCCTGCGCGCGGTCGTCGGCGGTGGCATCTACATGGGCCTGATCGGGATCTTCTCGATGGGTGTGGCCACGATGCTGCGCAGCTCCATGCTGTCGCTCGGCATCCTGATGCCGTTCTTCTTCCTGGTCTCCCAGATCCTGTCGGCGGTCCCGGGGGCGAAGAAGGTCGCCCGCTACTTCCCCGACCAGGCCGGGTCCAAGATCATGCAGGTGGTTCCCGACGCCATGCACAGCAACCCGGCTCCGTACGGGCCGTGGGGCGGGCTCGGAATCCTGCTCGCCTGGGTGGCGGCCGCGCTGATCGGCGGCTATCTCGTACTCAAGAAGCGGGACGCGTGACCGTTCGCCCGGTCCGGGCAGCGACGCGCGCCCGCAACGGCTTGGCCGGAACCGTCGGAGCCTGGATATCCTCCTAAGTCTTACGGGGGTGTGCGGCCGCTCGGCCTGGGCCCCGACGACAGCTGTGAGTCGATGGGGCTGAAGCATGATCGAGGCAGTCGGCCTGACAAAGCGCTACGGCGCGAAGACGGCCGTGTACAACCTTTCCTTCCAGGTGCGGCCGGGCAGCGTCACCGGATTCCTGGGTCCCAACGGGTCGGGCAAGTCCACCACCATGCGCATGATCCTGGGCCTGGATCAGCCGACTTCCGGCCATGTGACGATCGGCGGCCACCCCTTCCGCAGTCTGCCGAACGCCCCGCGCCAGGTGGGCGCGCTGCTGGACGCGAAGGCGGTGCACGGCGGGCGCAGCGCCCGTAACCACCTCCTCTCGCTCGCCCAGCTCGCCGGTATCCCGGCCGCCCGGGTCGACGAGGTGCTCGGCGTCGTCGGCCTCCAGGACGTCGCGCGGCGGCGGTCCAAGGGCTTCTCGCTCGGCATGGGCCAGCGGCTCGGGATCGCCGCGGCGCTGCTCGGCGACCCCCAGGTGCTGCTCTTCGACGAACCCGTCAACGGTCTGGACCCCGAGGGCATCCTCTGGGTCCGCAATCTGATGAAGATGCTGGCGTCCGAGGGCCGTACGGTCTTCGTCTCCAGCCATCTGATGAGCGAGATGGCGCTCACCGCCGACCATCTGATCGTGATCGGCCGGGGTCAGCTGCTCGCCGACATGAACGTCAAGGACTTCATCTCGGCCAACTCGGCCGACTTCGCCCGGGTACGGGTCGCCGACGGCCGCGCGGAGCGGCGCGAGAAGCTGACCGCCTCGCTCACCGAGGCGGGCGGACGGGTCATGTCCGAGCCGGACGGGGCCCTGCGGATCACCGGGCTGCCGCTGCCGCGGATCAGCGATGTGGCCCACGAGTCGGACGTCCGGCTGTGGGAGCTCTCACCGCACCAGGCCTCGCTGGAGGAGGCATACATGCGGATGACCCAGGGCGCCGTGGACTACCGCTCGACGGCGGACCAGAAGGCAGGTCTCCAGCAGCCGGCGGACCACGGGTACGCGCAGCCGGGGTACGGGCAGCCGCCGGTCCCGGAAGCGCCCCAGCAGAACTGGTACGCCCCGCCGCCGCCCGGACAGAATCCGTACGCGGCGGCCCCGGCCGAGTCCGCCGCGGCCCCCGCAGACCTGACCAAGCGCGACACCAGCGAGGACGCCCGATGACAACGCCGCCGACCCCGCAGGCGCCGTCCCAGCGGCAGGCCCCGGCCCCGCAGCACAGCCCCCGGGCCTCGCCGGCCGGCCCCTACACCTCGCCGATCCCGGTGCGCCGGGCCACCCTCGGCGACGCGATCGCCTCCGAGTGGACCAAGATCCGCTCGGTGCGCTCCACGATGTGGACGCTCGGCGTCATGATCGTGCTGCTGCTCGGGATCGGGCTGCTGGCCGCGGTCGCGGTCGACACCTCCGATACCGATCTCGGCTCGACGCCGGTGCTCAGTCTCGGCTTCTTCGGGGTGCTGCTGGGCTCGATCTGTGTGATCACGCTCGGTGTGATGACCATCGCGTCGGAGTACGGCACGGGCATGATCCGTACGACGCTGACCGCCTGCCCCAGCCGCGCACGGGTGCTGTGCGCGAAGGCGATCGTCTTCTTCCTGCTCACCTTCGTGATCACGACCGTGACGACCGCGGTGGTCGCGGTGATGCAGACGGCGTTCATCGACAGCGCGACACCCAGCGGCGGCGAATGGCTGCGCGCGACGGTCGGTGTCGGTCTCTACATCGCGACGCTGGGGCTGCTCTCCCTCGCGGTCGGCGCTCTCATCCGGCACTCCGCCGGTGCGATCACGATCATGATCGGAGTGGTGCTGCTGCCGCTCGTGCTGGCCATGTTCATGTTCGCGAAGTCGCTCTCCGACCTGCGGTTGGCGCTCTTCCAGTACTCGATCCCCAGCCAGCTCAGCGCGTTCTACTCCACCTCGGTCGCCGATTCGGGACCGTCCGGCTGGGACCCGCTGTGGATCATGCTCGGCGTCACGGCCGTGGCCCTGCTCGGTGCGTTCGGCGCCCTGAACCGCCGGGACGTCTGACCCGTCCCCGCCCGGAGGGGCTCAGTAGCGAGGCGCGTTCCTGGACCGCTGCACCTGTGTGGTGCGGCGGTCCTTCGCGTTCCAGCACGCCTTGTGCCAGTGCCTGCGGTCGTCGATCCCGCCGTACTCGGACCAGGCCACCAGGTGCGGGACGCCGGACGGGATCTCCTGGTCGCAGCCGGGGCAGCGGTACCGCTTGCCCGCCGCGCTCGCGCCGCTGACCGGACGGACCGACCACTGCTCGCCCTGCCATTCCTCGGCGCGCCCGCCGCCGCCGTACCGGTCCCCCGGTGCCGCGGTGCTGTCGTGGGGACTCTCGCCGCCTCGGGGGCGGTTGCGGCGCGGGGACACGTGACACCTCACGGGGCAGTCTGGGCAGTTCCCGTCCAGCGTAGGGCCATTTGGCCGACCCGGGCGTCCGGCGCCTCGCGGGGCGACGTCCCGGACGGGGTGAGTTACCGGAAAATCGCAACAACCTGCCTGCGGACCGTGCCTTTGGCACGTGTCAGACGTTGTTGCTCTACAGAGGAGAGCCGCGTCGGCCGCAAGGAGGCAATTGGCGATGCGCGTGGGAACGTTCGTACTGGCAGCCCAGTTTCCGGGGCAGGGGCCGGGGGAAGCGCTGCACCGCGCGATCCGGTCCACCGAGGTCGCGGAGGAGTCCGGGCTCGACTCGGTCTGGCTGGCAGAGCATCATTTCGTGCCGTACGGGGTCTGCCCGTCTGCCGTCACCCTGGCCGCGCTGCTGCTCGGCCGCACCCGCAGAATCCGGGTGGGCACGGCGGTGAGCGTGCTGCCGACCCAGCATCCGGTGGCGCTCGGCGAACAAGCCGCGCTGCTCCACCTCACCAGCGGCGGCCGATTCACCCTCGGCGTCGGCCGGGGCGGTCCCTGGGTGGATCTGGAGGTGTTCGGCGGCGGCCTGGAGGCCTACGAGAAGGGCTTCCCGGAGTCCCTGGAGCTGCTGCTCGACTGGCTGGGCAAGCCACGGGTGGCCGGGCGCGGGGAGCGGTACGGCTTCCGCGAGGTCGCCGTGGTGCCCCGGGCCGACGAGCCGCTCGCCGGGGACGGCGAGGGCTCCGGACCCGAGGTGGTCGTCGCGTGCACCTCTCCCGGGACGGTGAAGCTCGCCGCGGAGAACGGCCTGCCGATGCTGCTCGGGATGCACTGCGGGGACCAGGAGAAGGCCGACATGGTCGCCCTGTGGCGGTCCACCGCGCTCGCCGCGGGCCGCTCGCCCGAGAGCGTCCGGGAGGCCGGGCACGTGTCCGCGGGGGTGGCCCAGATCGCCGACCGCGCCGAGGACGCGGTGGAGACACTCGTGAAGGCGATGCCGGGCTGGCTGCGACAAGGGCTGGACGCCCATGTGACGGTCGACGACCGACACCGGGTGATGCGCGATCCGGTCGCGTACACGGAACTGCTGTGCGGCCTTCATCCGGTGGGCCCGCCCAGGCTCGCCGCCGACCGGCTCGCCGCCACCGCCGAGCGGACGGGCATCACCCGCTTCGCGCTCCTGGTGGAGGGGTCGGGGGATCTGATGGCCACGGAGGAGAACGTGGCGCGGCTGGGCACCGAAGTGCTCCCGCTGCTCACCTGACGAGTCGTGAGACGTACGGGGCTGCCGCCCCGGAGCGAGTTGCACGATCTCGCCCGGAACGGCAGCAGAAGCGTTTAGCAGTCCCGAAGTTCGGGCGACTGATTGAGCAACTGGCCCCTCACCGAGGTGAAGCGGGCCAGACGCTCGTCGACCGAGGCATCCAGCGGGAACACCGCGACGCGGTGGCAGTTCTGGAATGCCAGGCGCACCCCGAAGTGCCGCTGCAGCGCGCCGCGTATCGCATCACTCGCGAGCGCGCGCAGCAGCTGACCACGTGCCTGTTCGTTGGGCGGGGGCGTCTGGTTGTCGGCGAACTGCCCGCCGTCGACCTTCAGCTGAGCCACCAACGAGCTGATCATCTCCCATGCGTAGGGCAGGGAGGTCCGGACGCAGTCGACGAAGTCGGCTTCGTCGACCTCGCCTCGCTCGGCCTGTTCCAACAGCGCCGGTGAGACGTCGAGCGACATGGGTTCTCCTCTCGCGACCCCGACGCCGGGCCGGGGCCTTACGGGCAGGGAAGGAGGACGGCGACGCAGCGTACACAGACGGCGACCTCCTGCTTCCACGGTAAGGGTGCAGTCCTGGCCGCACCAGGAGATTGGGAACACAACCGGCCATTGGCGAAGGGGCGCAAAGAGGGGCAAGCCCGAACGGCACCCCTCGTGGGCAACCCCGGTGACGGGTGTGACAGGGGGAGAATCGCGTGGAACACCTCTCGTCGAGTAGCGTTGCCGACCATGCGTCTCGTCATCGCCCGCTGCTCCGTGGACTACGCCGGCCGGCTCACGGCCCACCTGCCCTCCGCTCCCCGTCTGATCCTGGTGAAGGCGGACGGGAGCGTGTCGATCCACGCCGACGACAGGGCGTACAAACCCCTCAACTGGATGTCACCGCCCTGCACCCTCAAGGAGGGCAGCGACGACACCGCGGGCGTCTGGACCGTGGTGAACAAAGCGGGCGAGAAACTGATCATCACGATGGAGGAAATCCTCCACGACTCGTCCCATGAGCTGGGTGTCGACCCGGGCCTCATCAAGGACGGCGTCGAAGCGCATCTTCAGGAACTGCTCGCCGACCGGATCGAGACACTCGGCGAGGGCTACACCCTGATCCGCCGCGAGTACTTCACCGCCATCGGACCGGTCGACATCCTGTGCCGGGACGCCGACGGCCAGACCGTCGCCGTGGAGCTGAAGCGGCGCGGCGACATCGACGGCGTGGAGCAGCTGACCCGCTATCTGGAGCTGCTCAACCGCGATCCCCATCTCGCCCCGGTCAAGGGCATCTTCGCGGCCCAGGAGATCAAGCCGCAGGCGCGGGTGCTGGCGACGGACCGCGGGATCGGCTGTGTCGTTCTCGACTACGACGCGCTGCGCGGCATCGAGGACGACAAGCTGCGGCTGTTCTGACCCTCACCGCTCCCTCCGCTCCCGAACGCCGGACGTGTGTGTCACGTCCGGCGTTCGTCGGTTCCGGGGCCGCTCAGGTCACCGTCGGACTGCTGTCCGCGCTCGCCGTGGCCGAGGACGACGACGAGGAGGGCCCGCTCGCCGAGTCGGAGGTGTCGGGCGAGGACGGTTCGGGCTCGGTGGCGGTGTCCGTCGGCGTCGGGGAGTCGGTGTCCGGACTCCCGGTCGGGCTGGGCGACTTCGTCGGCGTGGGCGACTTCGTCGGGCGAGGCGACTTGGTCGGCTTGTGCGACGGCGGCTTGCTGCTGGACGGGGTGTCCGACGACGGGCTGTCGCTCGGTCCCGAGGGGTCCGTGGACGGCGTACCGGTGCCGCTCGGCGTGATCTCGCCGCCCGACGGGCCGGGCGTCGCCGCGCTGCCGCTGGATGCTGGGACGCCGGGCGTCGAGCCGTCCGCCGGGCTGTCGGCCGGGACTTCGTCCTCGCCGTCGTCCTGGCTCTGCGACTGCTCGGTCGTGACGTCCTGGTTCCCCTGGACGTCGTCGTCGCCGGAGGTCAGTCCCAGCGCCACCACCGTGCCGAGCACACCGGTCAGGAGTACGCCCGCGGCCGTCGCGACCAGATTGCGCCGGGCCCCGGCGAGCACCGCGAAGCGGCCTCCCCGGGCGCCCCCGGCGGCCTTGGCGGTGCTCTGCCGCGATATCACCGTGGGGGCGCCCTCGTACGGCCCCGACAGCGTCTGCGTCACGGAGGGCGTCGCACGGGTGGACTGCGTCGGCGGCCCCTCGGCCCGCGGGACCGGCAGTTCCTCTCCCGGCGGGGTGAGGACGACGGGCAGCGGGCCGCCGGAACGGTCCGCGACCAGGGCGAGCGCGCGCCGTCCGGCCACCGCGCCGGACTTGTCGGCGAGCGCCCCGCGCATGCTGATCGAGGTCTCCAGCTCGGCCCTGGCCCGGTCCGGATTGCCGGCGAGGAGCGCGAGGACCCCCAACTCGTGGTGGAAGTAAGCCTCTTCGGCGACCTCTCCGGCGACCCTGGCCGCCTCCTGGCCGATCCGCAGCGCCCGCTCCCAGGCTCCCCAGTGCAGGCCCGCAGCGAAGGCCGGCGAGGCGCTGCGGGCCAGCAGCACGGCCACGCTGGTCTGCCCCGCCCCGTCGCCGGGCACCAGCTGCGCCATCGCCGCGACGACCGCGTCGCCCTCGGCCGTCACCCGCTCGGGAGTGACCGAGGGGTGACCGGCCCACCAGGCGTAGTGCTGGGCCGCGGTCCGCGCCCGGTCGGTGGCGTCCTCGCCGTATCCGGCGGCCTCCAGCTGGGTCACGACACCGGCGGCCAGCCGGTAGCGGGGGCCGGCCGGGGAGAGCAGCCCGCAGCCGGCCAGCTCGCCGAGCGCGGCGTCCGCGTGGGTGTCCCCGATGAGCGCCGGCAGATGCGCCTGGTGCGGCACCTCGCCGCCGAGGGCCACCGCGAAGCGCAGGGTGTCGCGGGCGGACCCGCTCAGCCGCGAGGCGAGCAGTGCGGCCGGGGCAGCGCCTTCCCCGAGGCTGGGCAGCGGTATGTGGACACCGTCGACGTCCTGGTCGTGCCCGAAGGGGACGTCCGCGGGCCGGCCGTCGCCGCCGCCGAACACGCCGTACGCCTCGGGGTCGGTACGCAGCAGGTCGCGCTGGCGCAGCAGGGCGCCCGCCTGGACGAAGCGCAGCGGCAGCCCCTCGGACTCGAACCAGAGGTCCCCCGCCCAGTTCGCCTCCTCGTCGGTGAGCGGGCGCTCGACGGCCCGCTCCAGCAGGTCGACCGCGGCACCGCGGCCGAGGCCCGCGAGGAAGACCTCTTCGAGGTGCGAGTCCGTGGTGGGCGCGGCGACATCGGGAACCGTCGCGAACAGGAAGGCGCACTCCGGCGTCGCGTCGAGCAGCTCCTCCAGCGCGGCCCCGCCGAACTCCAGGTCGTCGAGCAGCACGACGGCCCCGATGCTCCGGACCTTGTCGAGCAGCCCGGCGCGGTCGGGGCGGTGCTGCGGCGAGTCGTGGACGGCCTCGAAGAGCCCGTGCAGCAGGTCGGCGGCGGTGCGCTTGTAGCCGCTGAGCCGTACGACTCCGTCCGGTGCGAGGTCCGCGCAGTCGGCCGCGACGGCGTCCAGCAGTGCCGTACGGCCGGATCCGGCCGGTCCGGTGAGGCGCACCGAGCGGCCCTGGGCCAGCAGGCGCACCAGTCGTTCGCGCTCCTGCGCG
This sequence comes from Streptomyces sp. NBC_01363, assembly GCF_026340595.1. Taxonomy (GTDB): domain Bacteria; phylum Actinomycetota; class Actinomycetes; order Streptomycetales; family Streptomycetaceae; genus Streptomyces. The sequence continues at coordinate 48,741 of NZ_JAPEPF010000002.1, read as the reverse complement.
CGCTCCAGGAGGGGCAGTTGGGGGGCGGGCGGGCCGGGCGGTACGGGCGGCGCGGTGGCGCGTTCGCGGGCGGCGCGCCCCGCCGCGGTGCGCCGGGCCGGAGGACCGGGCTGCTCCCCCGGTGGGCACAGCTCGACCTCGCTGCCGTCGACCGGGTTGACGGTGAGGAGGTAGTCGCCCGATATGAGCCGGACGACGCGTGCCTGCGGCGGCGTGGGCTGACCGGGATCCGGGGTCAGCTGGTCGCGGGCCGGCCGTCTGCGGCCGGGCCCCTCACCGAAGCTTTCGTTGTCCCGGCCGTACTGTTCCGGTCCCCGGTGTGTCGGGTCCATCGCCAAAGCCCCCAGACGCGTCGCGCACGATTGCCCCTCCGGCCTCGCACGCCCCGCTGTCGCTTCTGGTCCGGTGTCCGCCCGGTGGGTTCGTCAATCGGCGGACGGCCGAACCCTAGACCGTCGCACGGGGTCCCCGCACAGTCGGGGGGTCACGCCGCCCGAAGCGCACGTTATCGTGCGGATTGTGCGCTTTCTTCCGCGGTGCACGGCCGGTGGCCGTTCGCCGGATAGGACGCTCCCGCCGGTCGGTCACTCACCGGTCGGACGCCCCTACACGCGCGGCAGCGAGTCCGCGGCGATTCCGCCCTCGATGGCCAGGATGCGGTGCAGCCGGGTCGCCACCAGCAGGCGCTGCATCTGTGGCGGCACGCCACGCAGCACCAGCCGCCGCCCGGCCCGTCCGGCCCGGCGGTGTGCGCCCATGATGACGCCGAGTCCGGTGGCGTCCCAGGAATCCAGCTCGGTCAGGTCGAGCACCAGGTCGCCGACGCCGTCGTCGAGGGCCGAGTGCAGGGCCGTACGGGCGTCCGCCGCGCTTCGGACGTCGAGGCGGCCCCCGACGACCAGCTCGGCGTGGTCGCCCCTGATGTGCATATGCGCTCCCCTGGAATGCTCCGTAGCAAGGTTCGTCTGTCTGTTCTGTCTCTGCCACAACTGACTCCGGCGGAGACAGGGAAGTTTCCGTCTGTAAGCGAACCGATACCGAATTCACCCCGTGGAGTGACTGAGGTGCGGTCGAGGGCCACTCGGATCCACTGCTTCCGGGAGACTCCCCCGGACCTCCGGGCCTGATCGACGGCGGATCAGGCAACCGGAGGGCCGAAAACGATCAGTACGTGTAGAAGCCCTGCCCGCTCTTGCGGCCGATGTCACCTGCGTCCACCATCCGGCGCATCAGCTCCGGCGCGGCGAACTTCTCGTCCTGCGACTCGGTGTAGATGTTGCTCGTGGCATGCAGCAGGATGTCGACGCCGGTCAGGTCCGCCGTGGCGAGCGGGCCCATGGCGTGGCCGAAGCCCAGCTTGCAGGCGATGTCGATGTCCTCGGCCGAGGCGACGCCCGACTCGTACAGCTTGGCGGCCTCGACGACGAGCGCCGAGATCAGCCGGGTGGTGACGAAGCCGGCCACGTCACGGTTGACGACGATGCAGGTCTTGCCCACGGACTCGGCGAACTCCCGTGCGGTGGCGAGGGTTTCGTCGCTGGTCTTGTAGCCGCGTACGAGTTCGCAGAGCTGCATCATCGGGACCGGCGAGAAGAAGTGCACCCCGACGACGCGCTCGGGGCGCTCCGTCACGGCCGCGATCTTGGTGATCGGGATGGCGGAGGTGTTGGAGGCGAGGACGGCGTCGTCCCGGACGATCTTGTCGAGGGCCCGGAAGATCTCGTGCTTGACCTCCAGCTTCTCGAAGACGGCCTCGACGACGACATCCGCGTCGGCGACCGCGTCGAGGTCGGTGGTGGTCGTGATGCGGGCGAGCGCGGCCTCGGCGTCGGCCGCGTCCAGCTTGCCCTTGGAGACGAACTTGTCGTACGAGGCCTTGATGCCGTCACGTCCACGGGTCAGGGCTTCGTCGGTGACGTCGCGCAGCACCACGTCCCAGCCCGCCTGGGCGGAGACCTGCGCGATGCCGGACCCCATGAGTCCGGCTCCGATGACGGCGAGCTTCCTGGCCACGTGTGCACCCCTTGGTTTCTGTTCGCCTCTGCAGCTGGTCCCTGCACGGCCGGTCTTAACGGTTGTTCACATGCTCTCCGGCGGAGATTAGTACCCGTGAGGGGCGCTGGGGCCGTGAAGAGATGCGCGTCACGTCTCACATGACGGACATCACACCGGCACACGTCATTCAGCGTCGCGTCGGGCGTAGTTGAGGACCTTTTCGCCGAGGAGGTCCTCGATCTCGTCGAGCAGGACGAGTGCGTCGCGCGAGACCTCGACCGCCTTGCGCCCGGCCAGCATCTCCTGGCTGATGTGACCGACGAGGGCCCCCTCGATCCAGGCGAGCTGACCTCCGACCAGGTCCGGCAGCGGATCGTCCGACGGCGCGCCCGTCTCCTCGCGCAGGGTCGTGACGACGGCGTCCAGGACCTCCCGCTGGAGGCGGCCGAGACGGGCCTGGAGCGTGGGCGCCTCCTCGATGACCCGCATGAAGTCGGCGAAGCCGTCCATCAGCCCGAGCTCCGGCGACACCGCGACGGCCAGGGACCGCAGCTCCCGCAGAACCGCCTCGGCCGCCGACTCACCCTTGTCGCGGGCACGGACGAAGCGGGCCACCCGCCGGGTGACGCCGTTCATCCGGTCGAGGAAGAGGTCCTCCTTGGCCGGGAAGTAGTTGTAGACGGTGTTCACGGAGACGTCCGCCAGCTCGGCGATCTCGGCGACGGTCACCGTGACGAAACCGCGCTCCAGGAACAACCCGGTCGCGAGGTCCGAGATGTGCTGCCTGGCTTGGCGCTTCTTGCGTTCCCTGAGTCCCTCGGCCATCCGTCCATGGTAGGCCCGCGCGGGAGCCGGTGAAAAATTAGAGTCATTGTATTTTTTCAGCAACTCTGTTTTTGTGGTCACTATGCCAATCATCAGTTCGGCCGGGCTCGCCCGGACCTTCGACAGCAGGAACGGACCGGTGCACGCCGTGCGGTCCGTCGACCTGACGGTCGCCGAGGGCGAGATCGTCGGCCTCCTCGGCCCCAACGGGGCGGGCAAGACCACCACTCTGCGGATGCTGACCACACTGCTCGCCCCCACCGGCGGCGCCGCCACCGTCGCCGGGCACGATCTCGCCGACGATCCGGCCGGAGTGCGCGCGAAGTGCGGATACGTCGCCCAGTCCGGCGGCGTCGACCCGCACCTGACCGTGCGGGAGGAGCTGGTCACCCAGGGACGGCTGTACCGGCTGAGCAGGGCGGACGCGACCGTACGGGCCACCGAACTGGCCCGTGGGCTCGGCCTGGGCGATCTGCTCGACCGGAAGGCGGTCACCCTCTCGGGCGGTCAGCGCCGGCGCCTGGACATCGCGATGGGCATCGTCCACCGGCCGCCCGTCCTCTTCCTCGACGAACCCACCACCGGCCTCGACCCGGGCAGCCGCACCGACCTCTGGGACCTGGTGCGCGGGCTGCGCGACGGCCACGGCACGACGGTCGTCCTCACCACCCACTACCTCGACGAGGCGGACGCGCTCGCCGACCGGCTGATCGTGATCGACCGGGGCGTGGTCGTGGCCGAGGGCACCCCGGCCGCGCTGCGGGCCGAGTACGCGGGATCCCCCGCCGCCTCCCTCCAGGACGCCTTCCTCGCGATCACCGGCCGCGCCGCCGCGCCCGCCGATGCCGCACCCCTCTCCGTACAGGGGCTCTGATGCTGCTTCACGACATCGCGCTCGTCTTCGGTCGGTACGCCCGCCAGACCCTGCGCTCCCGCTTCCAGATGCTCTTCGGCGTACTGATGCCGCTGCTGTATCTGCTCTTCTTCGGCCCGCTCCTCGACGATCTGCCGCTCGGCTCGTCCGGGGACTCCTGGCAGGTCCTGATCCCCGGCCTGCTGCTTCAACTCGCCCTGTTCGGAGCCTCGTTCGCCGGATTCTCGATCATCGTCGAGAAGTCCACCGGGGTGGTGGAGCGGATGCGGGTGACACCGGTCAGCAGACTGGCGCTGCTGCTGGGCCGGGTCCTGCGGGACGCCCTGCTCTTCATGGTCCAGTCCGTGCTGCTGGTGCTGGCCGCCCTGGTCATGGGCCTGCGCGCGCCCCTGCCCGGGGTGCTGATCGGCTTCGCGTTCGTCGGTCTGCTCACGGTCGCGCTGGCCTCGCTGTCGTACGCACTGGCCATGAAGGTCGCGACGCCGCAGGAGTTCGGACCCGTCATCAACGCGGTGACCATGCCGGTGATGCTGCTCTCCGGCCTGATGCTGCCGATGACACTGGGGCCGGCGTGGCTGGACATCACGTCGCACTTCACCCCCTTGCGCTATCTCGTGGACGCGGTACGGGACGCGTACGTGGGCTCGTACGCCACCTCGCACATGCTGTACGGGGCGGTGGTGGCGACCGCCTTCGCGGTCGCGGCCGTGGCGGTGGGCGCCCGGGTCTTCCGCCAGGAGGGGCACTAGCCTGGCGGCATGGTCAATCTGACACGCATCTACACGCGCACCGGCGACCAGGGCACCACCGCCCTCGGCGACATGAGCCGTACCGCCAAGACCGATCTGCGGATCTCCGCGTACGCCGACACCAATGAGGCCAACGCCGTCATCGGTACCGCCATCGCGCTCGGACAGCTCTCCGAGGACGTCGTGAAGGTCCTCGTCCGTGTGCAGAACGACCTGTTCGACGTGGGCGCGGACCTGTCGAACCCGGTCGTCGAGGACCCGAAGTACCCGCCGTTGCGGGTGGAGCAGGGTTACGTCGACAAGCTGGAGGCGGACTGCGACCACTTCCTGGAGCAGCTGGAGAAGCTGCGCAGCTTCATCCTGCCGGGCGGTACGCCCGGGGCGGCGCTGCTGCACCAGGCGTGCACGGTGGTCCGGCGCGCGGAGCGGTCCACCTGGGCGGCGCTGGAGGTGCACGGCGACGTGATGAACGCGCTGACCGCGACGTATCTCAACCGGCTCTCCGACCTGCTGTTCATCCTCGCGAGGACGGCGAACAAGGAGGTCGGCGACGTGCTGTGGGTGCCGGGCGGCGAGCGCTGACCACATGGCCCCGGCGGCCGGACGGGTGCGAGGCCGCGCCCGGCCGGCCGCTCAGCGCCCGGCGGGCTCGCGTTTCGGGAACAACGTGTAGCTCCCCGCGATGACCACGTTGATCCCGATGACCAACAGCATCTTCTGCTGCCAGGCCCGCAGCGACGACACGTCGCCGTCCCCGCCCACGTACCAGACGGCCGCCTGGAGCAGCGCCAGCGCGGTCACCGCCGCGACCGTCCAGCGCGCCGCGACCTTCCACTCGTGCGCTGCGCGCGCCATGCCGTACTTCGGCGGCCGCACCGGCGGCGGCCCACCCGCGAAGCGGTGCGCGACCCGGGCGTCGACCCAGCGGATCGTGGAGTGGCCGAGCCCCACCGTGAAGCCGATGTAGACCGCGGCGAGCCCGTGCTTCGAGTCGGGCTGCGCCCCGTTCTTCAGGTCGATGGCGGTCACCACCAGCAGCACGACCTCCAGCAGCGGCTCGCACAGCAGCACGGCCGCGCCCAGCGTGGGCTTCTTCGCCAGGTACCGCAGCGCGAGCCCCGCGGCCAGCAGCACCCAGAAGGCGACTTCGCAGAGCACGATCAGCGTGACGATCACGGCACTTCTCCTTCCCGTTCCCTCCAGCCTTCCGGCCGCGTCGCCCGGAATCGTCGTCGGCAGTGACGAACCGTGACTGCATCCTTCGATGTACTCGCTCCTCACCCCCGGTAGGGAGGTCCGGGCGGGGGCCGCCGTGTTGGATGGGAGGGTGTTCTCCCCCACCCGGCCGCACCGCGACGACGTGCTCATGGCCGCCATCGGACTCCTCGGCGGTCTCGCCCTGTGGGCGCTCGGCCTGAACCTCCAGGGCAACCGGGCCTTCGTCGCCCCGTGGGTCTCCCTGCTGCCGCTCGCCGTCGTCTCGGGGCTCGAACTGGTACGCAGGACCGCCCCGCAGCCGGCCCTGGTCATCGGCACGATCGCGCTGGTCGCGGACCAGTTCACGGTCGGGAACCTCGCGACGGTCCTGATGTTCACGGATCTCATGTACGCGGCCGTGCTGTACGGGACACCGTCCGCCGCCCGCCGCATCCCGGTGACCACGTTCCTGATCACGGTCGGCATCACCATCGGATTCCTGGCCTGGTTCCGCAACCCCCAGGCACTGCTCATCGGCGTGGTCACCGGCATGGTCTCGTTCCTGCCCGCCATCACGGGGGTCAGCGTCCGCAACCACCGGGACGCCGCCGAGGCCGCCCGGCTGCGCGCCGACCAGACCGCGCTGCTCGCCGAGATGGACCGGACCCAGGCGGTGACCGCGGAACGCACCAGGATGGCCCGCGAACTGCACGACATGGTGGCCAACCACCTCTCGGCGATCGCCATCCACTCCACCGCCGCGCTCTCCATCGACGACCCGGACACCTCGCGCGACGCACTCGGAGTGATCCGGGAGAACAGCGTCGACGGTCTCGCCGAGATGCGCCGGCTGATCGGGCTGCTGCGCACCGGCGGCGGCTCCCGGGAACCGGCCGCGTCCCCCACCCTCGCCTCGCTGGACACCCTGGTCGAGCAGACCCGTACGAACGCCGCGTCGAGCGGCCTGAGCTGCGCGTTCGAGGACACCCGGGACGAACGGGGGCCGCTTGCCGCGCCGGTCGAGCTGGCCGCGTACCGGATCGTCCAGGAGTCCCTGACCAACGCGCTCAAGCATGCCGCGCCCGGCCCGGTCGCGGTGCGGCTCGGGCGGTCCGGGCAGCTGCTCACGGTGGAGGTCAGCAGCGTGCTCGGGGACCGCCCCGGGCCGCGCGCACCGGGTTCGGGGGCCGGTCTGGTGGGGATGCGGGAGCGGGTGGCGCTGCTGGGCGGCGCGATCGAGGCCGGTCCGTCGATCGCCGACGGCGGTACGAGGATCTGGCGGGTACGGGCCGAACTGCCCGTGGAGGAAGGAGTATCGAGGACATGACGATCCGGGTTGTGGTCGCCGAGGACCAGTCGGCCGTCCGGGCGGGGCTGGTGCTCATTCTGCGCAGCGCGCCCGACATCGAGGTCGTGGGCGAGGCCGGGGACGGCGAGGAGGCGGTGCGCCTCGCCCGCGAACTCCGGCCGGATCTGGTGCTGATGGATGTGCAGATGCCGCGGCTGGACGGGGTGTCGGCGACCGGACAGGTGGTGGCCGAACAGCTCGCGGACGTACTGGTGCTGACGACGTTCGATCTGGACGAGTACGTCTTCGGGGCGCTGCGGGCGGGGGCCGCGGGCTTCCTGCTGAAGAACACCGAAGCGCGCGATCTGCTCGAAGCCGTACGCACGGTGGCACGCGGCGAGGGACTGATCGCCCCGGCGGTGACGCGCCGTCTGATCGCCGAGTTCGCCGGGACGACTCCCGTACGGCCGGTGAAGGCGCCCGACCCCTCGGTGCTCGACGTTCTCACCCGGCGGGAGCGGGAGGTTCTGGGCTGTCTCGGCGAGGGGCTGTCGAACGCCGAGATCGCGGTCCGGCTCTCCATGGCGGAGGCGACGGTGAAGACGCATGTGAGCAGGCTGCTGGGCAAGCTGGGACTGCGCAGCCGGGTCCAGGCGGCCGTCCTGGCACAGGAGTTGGGCGTCCGAGGTTGAGGGTCCTTCGTTTGGATCAGGCCGGATCAGGGAGCGGGGTCCGGCCTGATCCAAACGATAGACCCCAGCCACGAACTTTGGTCCAGACCTCTTGACGGTTGGTCCAGACCTTCCTAATCTCACCGAGCACACTGCGGTGAGCACGCCATGACAATGGCGGGCTCAGGGCGGCGCAGGGTTTGCAGTCCACGGACCACCCCCGTTTGTCCGGACCTCACCCGAGGAGCACCGTTGAGCACTGAAACCCCCCTACGCCGGACCCGATTCAGACTCGGGACCGGAAGAGCCACCAGATCCAGAGCGGTCGCCGGCCTCACCGCGCTGCTGCTTCCCTTCGCCGCGATGGTCGGCCTGGCCTCCCCCGCCGAGGCCGCCACCTCGGCGACCGCGTCCTTCGTCAAGAAGTCCGACTGGGGCAGCGGCTTCGAAGGCCAGTGGACGGTGAAGAACACCGGCACCACCGCCCTGTCCTCCTGGACCATCGAGTGGGACTTCCCCTCCGGCACCGCGGTCGGCTCCGCCTGGGACGCCACCGTCACCAGCTCCGGAACCCACTGGACCGCCAAGAACCTCGGCTGGAACGGTTCGGTCGCCCCCGGCGCCTCCGTCAGCTTCGGCTTCAACGGCACCGGCCCCGGCGCCCCCACCGGCTGCAAGCTGAACGGTGCCTCCTGCGACGGCGGCAGCGTCCCCGGCGACAACGCCCCCTCGGCACCGGGCACCCCCACCGCGAGCGCCGTCACCGACACCTCGGCCAAGCTGAGCTGGACCGCCGCGACCGACGACAACGGCATCAAGAACTACGACGTGCTGCGGGACGGCGCGGTCGTCTCGACGGTCACCGGGACGACGTACACCGACTCCGGCCTCAAGGCCGGCACCGACTACTCGTACACCGTGCAGGCCCGTGACACCGCCGGCCAGACCGGTCCGGTCAGCAGTGCGGTCAAGGTCCGCACCACCGGCGGTGGCGGCAACCCCGACCCCGGCACCGGCGGCAAGGTCAACCTCGGATACTTCACCGACTGGGGCGTCTACGGCCGGAATTACCACGTCAAGAACCTGGACACCTCGGGTTCCGCCGCGAAGATCACGCACATCAACTACGCCTTCGGCAACGTCCAGGGCGGCAAGTGCACGATCGGTGACTCCTACGCCGACTACGACATGGCGTACACGGCCGACAAGTCCGTCGACGGCGTCGCCGACACCTGGGACCAGCCGCTGCGCGGCAGCTTCAACCAGCTGCGCAAGCTCAAGGCGAAGTACCCGCACATCAAGGTCCTGTGGTCCTTCGGCGGCTGGACCTGGTCCGGTGGCTTCGGTGAGGCCGCGAAGAACCCGGCCGCGTTCGCCGACTCCTGCTACCAACTGGTGGAGGACCCGCGTTGGGCCGATGTCTTCGACGGCATCGACATCGACTGGGAGTACCCCAACGCCTGCGGTCTGACCTGTGACACCAGCGGCCCGGCCGCGCTGAAGGGCATCACCTCGGCGCTGCGCTCGAAGTTCGGCAGCAACAACCTGGTGACGGCCGCCATCACCGCCGACGGCTCCGCGGGCGGCAAGATCGACGCCGCCGACTACGCCGGCGCCGCCCAGTCCCTGGACTGGTACAACGTGATGACGTACGACTTCTTCGGCGCCTGGGACGCCAAGGGCCCGACCGCCCCGCACTCCCCGCTCACCTCGTACAACGGCATCCCGAAGGACGGCTTCAACTCCGCCGACGCCATCGCCAAGCTGAAGGCCCAGGGCGTCCCCGCCGCCAAGCTACTGCTCGGCATCGGCTTCTACGGCCGCGGCTGGACCGGCGTCACCCAGGACGCACCCGGCGGCACCGCCACCGGCGCCGCCCCCGGCACCTACGAGGCCGGCATCGAGGACTACAAGGTCCTCAAGAACAGCTGCCCGGCCACCGGCACCGTCGCCGGCACCGCGTACGCCCACTGCGGCACCAACTGGTGGAGCTACGACACCCCCGCCACCATCGCGTCCAAGATGACCTGGGCGAAGAGCCAGGGTCTGGGAGGCGCGTTCTTCTGGGAGTTCAGCGGCGACACCACCAACGGCGAACTCGTCGGCGCCATCAACAGCGGCCTGAAGTAACCCCGCCGCCCGAAACGGCCCCCACGGCCTGAAGCAACCCCCCACCAGCACCACGCATCACCCCGAAAAGCAGCCGGGGAGACAGGTCCGCCCCCTGTCTCCCCGGCTTTCTTCAGCTCTTCGTCGGTCAGGCCACGTTGACCCGCTGGCCGGGCGGCGCCGCCTCCAGCCAGGCGAGGAATCCGGTCAGCGCGTCCTCGCTCATGGCCAGCTCCAGGCGGGTCTCCCGGTGGAGACAGCCGAGCACCACGGCGTCGGACAGCAGCGCCAACTCCTCCTCGCCCTCGGGCAGCCGCCGGGCGACCACCTCGATCGCGGAGCGCTCCAGGACCCGGCGCGGGCGAGGGGCGTAGGAGAAGACCCGGAACCAGTCGATCCGGTCCTCGCTGTAGCGGGCGACCCCGTACACCCAGCCCTTGCCCGAGAGATCGGGCTCCTCCGGAACGTTCCATCGCACGCTGCAGTCGAAGGTCCCGCCGGAGCGCTGAATCAGCCGCCGGCGCAGACCGAAGACGAAGAGTCCCATCAGAACCAGTGCGACGACCAGCCCGCCCACCCACAGCGCGAGGAACATCTCCACCGACCTCCTCGCGTCGTCGAGTAACGGATACCGCCAGAACCACAACCGCACCTGCATCGCCTCAGCCGCGGCACGGTCTGGAGTGGTCTCCAGCTCGGGCCGCGGCTGAGGGTAAAGCTACGTTGTCGCGGGGCGCTAGCGCACCGCCACCGCACGCAGTCGCACTTCGGCGCGCCGCTCGGAGGCGGCGTCCGTGTCCGACTTCGCGCGCTCCAGCGCACGCTCGGCGCGCTGGACATCGATCTCGTCCGCCAGCTCCGCGATCTCCGCGAGCAGCGAGAGCTTGTCGTCCGCGAACGAGATGAAACCGCCGTGCACAGCGGCGACCACGGTCGCGCCGTCGCTCGTACGGATCGTCACCGGGCCCGATTCCAGCACACCCAGAAGCGGCTGGTGACCGGGCATGACGCCGATGTCGCCGGACGTGGTGCGCGCGACGACCAGGGTGGCCTCGCCGGACCAGACACTGCGGTCCGCGGCGACCAGCTCGACGTGCAGCTCAGCAGCCAAGGGTGGCTCCTCGGGTCACCACCCGGCCGTTCGAGCCGGGTGTTGGGTCAATTCTACGGGGCGTGGTGAGGGGGACGGGACACACCCGCCCCCCTCGGTGAGCCATGGGCTCAGGAGACGCCGAGCTCCTTGGCGTTGGCCTTGAGGTCCTCGATGCCACCGCACATGAAGAACGCCTGCTCGGGGAAGTGGTCGTACTCCCCGTCACAGATCGAGTTGAACGCGGCGATCGACTCGTCGAGCGGAACGTCCGAACCGTCCACGCCGGTGAACTGCTTGGCGACGTGGGTGTTCTGCGACAGGAAGCGCTCAACACGACGGGCACGGTGGACAACGAGCTTGTCCTCCTCGCCCAGCTCGTCGATACCGAGGATCGCGATGATGTCCTGGAGGTCCTTGTACTTCTGGAGGATCCCCTTGACGCGCATGGCGGCCTCGTAGTGGTCCGCCGCGATGTAACGCGGGTCCAGGATGCGGGACGTGGAGTCCAGCGGGTCCACGGCCGGGTAGATGCCCTTCTCGGAGATCGGACGGGAGAGAACCGTCGTCGCGTCGAGGTGGGCGAAGGTGGTGGCCGGGGCCGGGTCGGTCAGGTCGTCCGCGGGGACGTAGATCGCCTGCATCGAGGTGATCGAGTGACCACGGGTCGACGTGATGCGCTCCTGCAGCAGACCCATCTCGTCGGCCAGGTTCGGCTGGTAACCCACCGCGGACGGCATACGGCCGAGCAGGGTGGACACCTCGGAGCCGGCCTGGGTGTACCGGAAGATGTTGTCGATGAAGAAGAGCACGTCCTGCTTCTGCACATCGCGGAAGTACTCCGCCATGGTCAGACCGGCCAGCGCGACGCGAAGACGCGTGCCCGGCGGCTCGTCCATCTGACCGAAGACGAGCGCCGTCTTGTCGATGACGCCCGAGTCGGCCATTTCCTCGATGAGGTCGTTGCCCTCACGGGTGCGCTCACCGACACCGGCGAACACCGACACACCGTCGTGGTTGTTGGCCACGCGGTAGATCATTTCCTGGATCAGAACGGTCTTGCCGACACCGGCACCACCGAACAGACCGATCTTTCCACCCTTGACGTACGGGGTGAGAAGGTCGATGACCTTGACGCCGGTCTCGAACATCTCGGTCTTCGACTCGAGCTGGTCGAAGTTGGGCGCCTTGCGGTGGATCGGCCAGCGCTCGGTGACCTCGGCCTCGGCCTCGGGCTTGTTCAGGATCTCGCCGAGGGTGTTGAACACCTTGCCCTTGGTGATGTCACCGACGGGGACCGTGATGCCGGTGCCCGTGTCGGTCACCGGGGCCTGGCGGACCAGACCGTCGGTGGGCTGCATCGAGATCGCGCGGACCAGGCCGTCGCCGAGGTGCTGGGCGACCTCGAGGGTCAGCTTCTTGAGCTTGCCGTCCTCGGCCGGGTCGGCCACCTGGACGGTCAGCGCGTTGTAGATCTCCGGCATCGCGTCGACGGGGAACTCCACGTCGACGACCGGGCCGATGACCCGGGCGACGCGGCCCGTGGCAACGGCCGTCTCAACTGTGGTCGTCATTACTTGTCACTCCCCGCGGTCGCGTCGGCCAGCGCACTGGCACCACCGACGATCTCGCTGATTTCCTGGGTGATTTCGGCCTGGCGGGCCGCGTTGGCAAGCCGGGAGAGCGTCTTGATGAGCTCACCGGCGTTGTCGGTGGCCGACTTCATCGCACGGCGGCGGGCAGCGTGCTCGGAAGCAGCGGCCTGCAGCAGCGCGTTGTAGATCCGGCTCTCGACGTACCGCGGAAGCAGGGCGTCGAGGACGTCCTCCGCCGACGGCTCGAAGTCGAACAGCGGCAGGATCTCGCCCTTGCCGTCCTCGTCCTTCGTGGCATCGAGACTGAGCGGCAGCATCCGGTCCTCGACCGGGTTCTGCGTCATCATCGACACGAACTCCGTGAAGACGATGTGCAGCTCGTCCACGCCGCCCTCGGCGGTCTCCTGGGTGACCGCCTCGATCAGCGGGGCCGCAGCCCGCTTCGCATCCGCGTACGTCGGGCTGTCGGTGAAGCCCGTCCACGAATCCGCGAGCTTGCGCTCACGGAAGCCGTAGTAGGCGACACCCTTGCGGCCGATCACATACGTGACGACCTCCTTGCCCTCACCGCGGAGCCGCTCGGTCAGTCGCTCCGCGGCCTTGATGGCGTTGGAGGAGTAACCGCCGGCCAGACCGCGGTCGCTCGTGATGAGCAGGATCGCGGCCCGTGCCGGAGTCTCGGCCTCGGTGGTCAGCGGGTGCTTGGTGGTGGAGCCGGTCGCCACCGCGGTCACCGCACGGGTGAGCTCGGTCGCGTACGGCGTCGACGCCGCCACCTGGCGCTGCGCCTTGACGATGCGCGAAGCGGCGATCATCTCCATCGCCTTGGTGATCTTCTTCGTGGCGGTGACGGAGCGAATGCGGCGCTTGTAAACGCGAAGCTGAGCGCCCATCGATCAGCCCTCGCCCAGGAGCTTGCCGTCCGAGGTCTCGAACTGCTGCTTGAAGGCGGCGACCGCGTCGGCGACCGACTGCAGCGTGTCGTCGGACATCTTGGCGCCCTCGGCGATGCTGGTCAGGAGGTCCTTGCGCTCACGGCGCAGGTACTCCAGCAGCTCGCTCTCGAAGCGACGGATGTCCTCGACCGGGACGTCGTCCATCTTGCCGGTGGTACCGGCCCAGATGGAGACGACCTGCTCCTCGACCGGGTACGGGGAGTACTGCGGCTGCTTCAGCAGCTCGACCATGCGCTTACCGCGCTCCAGCGACGCCTTCGAGGCCGCGTCCAGGTCGGAACCGAAGGCGGCGAACGCCTCCAGCTCGCGGTACTGGGCGAGGTCGACACGGAGACGGCCGGAGACCTGGCGCATCGCCTTGTGCTGGGCGGAGCCACCGACACGGGAGACCGAGATACCGACGTTCAGGGCCGGACGCTGGCCGGCGTTGAACAGGTCGGACTCCAGGAAGCACTGGCCGTCGGTGATGGAGATGACGTTGGTCGGGATGAACGCCGACACGTCGTTCGCCTTGGTCTCGACGATCGGGAGGCCCGTCATCGAACCGGCACCCATCTCGTCGGAGAGCTTCGCGCAGCGCTCCAGCAGACGCGAGTGGAGGTAGAACACGTCGCCCGGGTAGGCCTCACGGCCCGGCGGACGGCGCAGCAGAAGCGACACGGCGCGGTAGGCGTCGGCCTGCTTCGAGAGGTCGTCGAAGATGATCAGGACGTGCTTGCCCTGGTACATCCAGTGCTGGCCGATGGCCGAACCGGTGTACGGCGCCAGGTACTTGAAGCCGGCCGGGTCGGACGCCGGGGCGGCGACGATGGTCGTGTACTCGAGCGCGCCGGCCTCTTCGAGGGCACCGCGCACGGAGGCGATGGTGGAGCCCTTCTGACCGATGGCGACGTAGATGCAGCGCACCTGCTTGTTCACGTCGCCCGAGCGCCAGTTGTCGCGCTGGTTGATGATCGTGTCGACGGCCAGAGCGGTCTTACCCGTCTGACGGTCACCGATGATCAGCTGACGCTGGCCGCGGCCGATCGGCACCATGGCGTCGACGGCCTTGTAGCCGGTCTGCATCGGCTCGTGCACCGACTTACGGACCATGACGCCAGGGGCCTGCAGCTCGAGGGCGCGGCGGCTGTCGGTCGCGATCTCGCCGAGACCGTCGATCGGGTTGCCGAGCGGGTCGACGACGCGGCCGAGGTAACCCTCGCCGACGCCGACGGAGAGCACCTCACCGGTGCGCTGCACCGGCTGGCCCTCTTCGATGCCGCTGAACTCGCCGAGGACGATCGCACCGATCTCGCGCTCCTCGAGGTTGAGGGCGAGACCGAGGGTGCCGTCCTCGAACTTCAGCAGCTCGTTCGCCATGGCCGAGGGAAGACCCTCGACCTTCGCGATGCCGTCGCCGGCAACGCTGACCGTACCGACCTCCTCGCGCGAGGCCGCGTCCGGCTTGTACGACTGGACAAAGTTCTCCAGCGCGTCCCGGATCTCCTCCGGCCGGATCGTGAGCTCCGCCATCTGGGTTCCCTGCTCTCCTTGTTGGGCCCGAAGTTTCTTAAGGGGGTCTGGGGGCCGACCCCCAGGAATCTTCTGCAATTTCTGCACGGCCCAACCGGGCCGCTGGTCTTGCTCTGTTCTGTTGCTGCTCGGCGCCGGTCAGCCGGCCATGCGACGGGACGCCTCTTCGAGGCGCTCCGAGATGGTGCCGTCGATGACCTCGTCGCCGACCCGCACCGCGATCCCGCCGAGGACCATGGGGTCCACATCGAGATTCAGGTGCATCGGGCGGCCGTAGATCTTCGCCAGTGCGTCGCCGAGGCGCTGCTTCTGCCGATCGCTCAGCGGAACCGCCGAGGTGACCACGGCGACCATCCGCTCCCGGCGCTCCGCGGCCAGCTTGGAGAGGGACTCGAGTCCCTCTTCCAGGCTACGTCCACGCGGCTGGGTGACAAGCCGCGTGACGACGCGCTCGGTGGCCGGCTGCGCCTTGCCGCCGAGCAGGCTGTGCAGCAGCTGCCCCTTGGCGGACGCGGACGCGGACCGGTTGGTGAGCGCGGCGCGCAGCTCCTTGTCGGAGGCGACGATCCGGCCGAACCGGAACAGCTCGTCCTCGACGTCGTCGAGGTCTCCGCTGCGCTGGGCGGCGGTGAGGTCTGCGGTGTTCGCCAGTTCCTCGACCGAGTCGACCAGGTCACGCGACTGCGACCAGCGGGAGCGGACCATGCCGGAGATCAGGTCGACGGTCTCGCCGCCCACCTGACCGCGCAGCAGTCGTCCGGCCAGCTCCGCCCTGGCCTCGCCGGGCTGCGACGGGTCGGTCAGGACCCGCCGCAGTGAGACCTCGCGCTGGAGCAGCGCCGTTACGGCGGCCAGCTCCTCGGCGAGCTTCGCCGCGTCGACCGACGTGTTGTCGGTCAGCGCGTCGAGGGACTCACGTGCGGCAGCCAGTGCCTCGCGGCTCGCGCCGTTCATCGGACAGCCTCGGCCTTCGCCTCGAGCTCGTCGAGGAAACGGTCGACGGTGCCGCTCTGCCGGGCGTGGTCCTCGAGGGACTCGCCGACGAGCTTGCCGGCCAGGTCGGTGGCGAGCTTGCCCACGTCCTGACGCAGCGCGGAGGCCGCGGCCTTGCGGTCGGCCTCGATCTGGGCGTGGCCGGCAGCGATGATCTCCTCGCGCTGCCGCTGGCCTTCCGCCCGCATCTCCTGCAGGATCACAACGCCCTGCTCCTGCGCCTCCTGGCGCAGGCGCGCGGCCTCGTGACGAGCCTCGGCGAGCTGAGCCTTGTACTGCTCAAGAACGCTCTGGGCCTCGGTCTGCGCCGCATCGGCCTTCTCGATACCGCCTTCGATGGCCTCACGACGCTCTTCCAGAACCTTGTTGATGTTCGGGAGGAGCTTCTTGGCGAGGAAGCCGAAGACGATGACGAAGGCGATCAGACCGATGACGAGCTCAGGGATCGGCGGAAAGAGCGGATTCTCTGGCTTTTCGGCCGCGAGCTGAACCAGGGGGTTCACATCAGTGCCTTTCGTCGGAACGGACTAGTCGCGGTTCGTCAGCTGTAGACGAACGGCATGACCAGACCGATCAGGGCGAGCGCCTCACAGAAGGCGAAGCCGAGGATCTGGTTGGCGCGGATCAGGCCGGCAGCCTCGGGCTGACGGGCGAGAGCCTGCGTGCCGTTACCGAAGATGATGCCGACGCCGACGCCGGGGCCGATGGCGGACAGGCCATATCCGACGGAGCTGAGGGAACCGGTGACGGCGGCAAGGGTCTGGGACATGCCAGTTCTTCCTTCTCTTTCACGGACCGGCGGGGGTTGGCCACCGGACGACTGGGGGTATGGGAGGCGCGATCAGTGGTGCTCGGCGACAGCGCCCTGGATGAAGGTGCACGCCAGGAGCACGAAGACGTACGCCTGAACAGCCTGGATGAAGAGCTCGAAGGCCGTCATCACGATGACCATCACGAACGAGACACCCGCGTAGGCGATACCGATGCCGTTCAGCAGGTACCAGCTGGCGATGGTGAAGAGCAGCAGCAGCGTGTGACCCGCGAACATGTTCGCGAAGAGTCGGACCGCGTGCGTGAAGGGGCGGACCAGGACATTCGAGAAGAACTCGATGACCATGACCAGCGGCAGAACCGCGCCGAGCGACTTGTCGTAGCCCGTCAGGTTCTTGAAGCCGCCGACGAAGCCGTGCCGCTTGAACGTGATGCTCATCCAGAGGATGTAGACGATCAGTGCCAGGCCGGCCGGGTACGCGATGACCGACGTCACCGGGAACTGGGCGAGCGGGATGATCGACCAGAGGTTCATCATCCAGACGAAGAAGAAGATCGACACCATCAGCGGGACGTACTTCTCGCCCTCGCGCTTGCCGAGCGTCTCGTAGACGATGCCGCGGCGGACGAAGTCGTAGCCGGCCTCGGCGACCATCTGCAGCTTGCCAGGAACGACCTTCGGCTTACGGAAGGCGGCCCAGAAGAAGCCGACGATGATGACCGTACCGAGGAGCGCCAGCAGCATCGTCTTGTTGAAGTAGATGTTGCTGTCCGCGTCACCGAAGATCGGCTCGAACAGGAAAGAGTGCAAGCCAGGACCCGGGAAACCACAACCGGAGAAGATGTGGCAATCGGTCTCGAAGGCGAGCACCTGTGTCGGGTCAGCACTCACCGCGGGCTCCTTCAGCGTGGCGCATAGGTACGGCAACCTCGTTGTGTCGGCGCGGCGCGCAGCCGCGGTTCGGCACTGGACTGGTGTTACGGATGTGTGAGCGGCAGTCAGGCATTGAGCCTCGCGATCGAGCAGGCGTCAGCTCACATGCCCGCGCCCGCAGTGCCGCAGTTGGAACCGGACGATAGCAGGGTCTCGAACCTGCACTTATCCCGCCCCTACCCTTCACGACTTCGAGCCCGTGTTCTTGGGCTTTTCCGCCTTGTCGGACTCGGGTTCGACGTAAAGAATCTTGGCCTTCATGTGCGCACGCGTCTGTGCGCCGATCCACACGAGGGTCATCGCGACCAGCGTGATCGCGAAGGCCTTCGGGTTGAACATCGTCGTGTTCTTGAACGCGGCGACAAAGATGAACAGAAGGAGAAGCTGAGCCGTATACAGCATCAGCCCCATCGCCTGGAACAGGTGGGGCAGGGACCGCGCGGTCCGTTGCAGGACCAGCAGTCCGATCCCCATGAAGAGGATCACCACGATCGTCGCAACGCCCGCGCCGAGGGCTCCCTTGCCGCCCGCGACACCAGCACTCACAGCGACGGCGACAGCGCCGGCGACAGCGGTGGGTACGGCGGCTTGAAGGAGAGTCCGGACGTCGTTGGACGGCATGGCGGCAGCTCCGCTTGCAGGGGGTGGGCAGTGTGTCGTCATGGACGAGCGTAGGCCCGGTCCGAGTCGATGCCTCACACCAATGGACCGTGCTACTCAGGCCCTTCGGCTCCGTCACCGGGCTTCGTGAACGGTATCACAAACTATTTGATGAGGTCTTTACCAAGAAAGTGTGCTTACCGTCACACGTGAGAGTGAATTCGCGCATGTGAGCAAGGCAACTCAATTCGTTGTCTGGTAATGCCCCTTGATGCCCGGTTCTCAGCGTGCGGATTCAGCCCTGTCTCTGTCCGAAAAACGCGAACGGGGGCCGATGGCAGTCGCCCCGTTGACGCCGGAGACTCCCACCACGACCGGGCTGCGCTCCTGCGACTCGGGCCCCGTCTGCCCCATCCGGCTTTCCAGCGGCCCCTGTTGGGCCTCGGGCGCCGATGCGGCTTCCGCCTCGGGAGCCTCGCCCTTGCCACGCCTGCGGCGGTAGCGGGGCGGTACGAAGCGTTCCGCCCAGTACGGCGCCCGGGGGGTGAAGCGGGGCATCAGCAGCAGTACGAGACCCAGCGTGCTCATCCCCATGATCACCAGCACGATCCACAGGGACGCCGAGTGCACGGAGTAGCCGACCGCCCCGAAGGCGATCAGGGCCGACCAGAAGTACATGATCAGCACGGACCTGCTGTGCGAATGGCCGATCTCCAGCAGCCGGTGGTGCAGATGGCCACGGTCCGCCGCGAACGGCGACTGGCCGTTCCACGTACGGCGCACGATCGCCAGCACCAGGTCCGCGGCCGGGATCGCGATGATCGTCAGCGGCAGCAGCAGCGGGATGAAGACCGGCAGCATCGCGTGGGTGGCCTCGCGCTCGCTGCCCGCGAAGAGCGTCATCGTGTCCGGGTCGACCCGGCCCGTCACCGAGATCGCCCCGGCCGCGAGCACCAGGCCGATCAGCATCGAGCCCGAGTCGCCCATGAAGATGCGCGCGGGATGCATGTTGTGCGGCAGGAAGCCCAGGCACATGCCCATCAGGATCGCCGTGAAGAGCGTCGCCGGGGCCGCCGCCTCGATCATGTGCCCGTACCAGAGCCGGTACGTGTAGAGGAAGAACGCGGCGGAGGCGATGCACACCATGCCCGCCGCGAGACCGTCCAGACCGTCGACGAAGTTGACCGCGTTGATGGTGATGACGACCAGGGCGACCGTGAGCAGCGTGCCCTGCCACTGGGTGAGCGCGACGGTGCCGACACCGGGAATCGGCAGCCACAGGATCGTCAGACCCTGGATGACCATGACCGCGGCGGCGATCATCTGCCCGCCGAGCTTGATCAGGGCGTCGATCTCGAACTTGTCGTCCAGGACACCGATCAGCCAGATCAGCGCGGCGCCGGAGAGCAGCGCCCGCGGCTCGGTGGAGAGCTGGAAGACCCAGTCGAGGTTCTGGAGATGGGCCGCGACGATCAGTCCGGCGCACAGCCCGCCGAACATGGCGATGCCACCGAGCCTCGGTGTCGGTTCTCGGTGGACGTCACGCGCACGGATCGCGGGCATCGCCCCGATCGCGATGGCGAACTTACGCACCGGACCGGTCAGCAGATAGGTCACCGCGGCCGTGACACAGAGCGTCAGCAGGTAATCACGCACGGGCTGCCCCATAGATTTCGCCGGCCATCTCAGCCCACACCTTAAACCGTCCGGCAATCAGGGACGGTCGCGCTGCGCGGGCCTCATGACCGAAGACACAGTGAGCGGGCCGATCGGTTCCGCAACGGACGCCCGGGGCCGCTACCCCGGGTAGGGCGGATACTTCTCCGCCAGCTCCCGCACCTGCGCGCGGATGTCGTCCTCCTCACGCACCGCCGTCCCGAAGAGCACCGCCAGCCGGGCCATGTCGCCGTCGTCCATGCCCTGGGTGGTGACGGCCGCGGTACCGAGCCGGATGCCCCGGGCGTCCCCGTACGGCAGCGCGCAGGTGTCCAGCACCAGGCCCGCCGCCGCCAGCCGGGCGCGGGCGGTCCGTCCGTCGACGCCCAGCGGGGCCGGGTCCGCGACGATCAGGTGGGTGTCCGTGCCGCCCGTGGTGACCTCGAGGCCCTCCGCCTCCAGACCCGCCGCCAGCACCCGGGCGTGGGCGACCACCCGGTGCGCGTACGCCGTGAACGCCGGGGTGGCCGCCTCCCCGAACGCGACGGCCTTCGCGGCGACCGTGTGCATCTGCGCACCGCCCTGGGTGAACGGGAAGACCGCCCGGTCGATCCGCTCCGCCAGCTCCGCACCACACAGGATCATCCCGCCGCGCGGACCGCGCAGCACCTTGTGCGTGGTCGCGCAGACCACGTCGGCGTACGGCACCGGGCTCGGCGCCGCTCCCCCGGCGATCAGCCCCATCGGGTGCGCGGAATCGGCGATGAGATACGCGCCCACCTCGTCGGCGATCTCCCGGAACAGCTCGTAGTCGGGGTGGCGGGGGTACGAGATGGAGCCGCTCACGATCGCCTTGGGGCGGTGGGCACGGGCCAGGGCGCGCACCTGTTCGTAGTCGATCAGGCCGCTCTCGGAGTCCACCCCGTAGCCGACGAACTCGAACCAGCGGCCGGAGAAGTTGGCGGGCGAACCATGGGTGAGATGTCCCCCGTACGGGAGCCCCATCGCGAGCACCGTGTCGCCGGGGCGGAGCAGGGCGGCGTACGCGGCGAGAACCGCGGAGGAGCCGGAGTGCGCCTGGACGTTGGCGTGTTCGGCGCCGAAGAGCGAGGTGGCGCGGCGGCAGGCGATGCGTTCGGCGGCGTCGGCCTGCTCGCAGCCGCCGTGGTGACGGGCACCGGGGTAGCCCTCGGCGTACTTGTTCGCGAGGGGTGAGCCGAGGGCGGCGAGGACCGCGGGCGAGGTGAAGTTCTCGGCGGCGGTCAGCTGCAGGGTGCTGGACTGGCGGTGCAGCTCCCCCAGCAGCACGGCGGCGATCTCCGGATCCTCCCGGAGCAGGGCGCCGAAGTCCTGCGGCAGGGCGGACCCGGGGGCGGAGGGCGGTGCGGCTGGAGTGGTGACCGGCATCGATGGGCTCCGGGCCTGGGGAGGGGTGCGCTGGCGTCAGCTCCAATGTAGGCCCACGAAGGGCCTCCTGCCTGCTGTGCGGCACCGTGGTGCACCCGTTGGGCCCTGGGTGCCCGGCCGGTGCGTACGCCCGTCGGAGTGGCGCGGACGCGATGGCGCGGGGGCGCCCGTCAGTGCGGTGCGGGTACGCCGGTCAGGGCCGTGACGACCGGGTCGAGGGCCTGGTTGATCTCGTCGCCGATGGAACGGAAGAACGTGATCGGGGCGCCGTACGGGTCGAACACCTCGTCCGCCTCGGCGGTGGGGGCCAGCAGCCAGCCGCGCAGCGCGGCCGCGGCGCGGACCAGGGCGCGGGCGCGCTCGACGACGCCCTCGTCCCGCGGGTCGGGCAGCGTGGCGGGGTCTATCGCCCGGACCAGCCGGGTGAATTCCTTGAGGGTGAACGTCCGCAGGCCGGCCGAGTGCCCCATCGAGATCACCTGCGCGCGGTGGTCGCGGGTGGCCGTGAGCACCAGGTCGGCGCGGATCACGTGCTCGTCGAGCAGTTCCCGGCCGACGAAGCCGGTGGTGTCGGCACCGAAGTCGGCGAGGACGGTCTCGGCGTTGGCCTCCATGGGGGCGCCTTCGTGGCCCCAGGTGCCCGCGCTCTCCACGATCAGTCCGCCGCTGAGCGGATCGCCGAGGCGGTCCACCAGGGCATGGCGGGTCAGCCGCTCGGTGATCGGTGAGCGGCAGACGTTGCCGGTGCTGACGTGGAGGATGCGGAAAGAGTCGGCCCGCCCCGCTATGCCACGCCCCTCAGGGGCGGTCAATTGGCCACCTCGAGGTCGGGTACCACCTTGCGGAGCTCCTCCACGGAGAGCGCACCGGCGCGCAGCAGCAGGGGGACCTTGCCGGTCACGTCGACGATCGACGAGGGCACGATGCCGGGCGTCGGGCCGCCGTCCAGGTAGACGGAGACGGAGTCGCCGAGCATCTCCTGGGCGGCGTCGCAGTCCTCGGGGGCCGGGTGGCCGGTGAGGTTGGCGCTGGAGACGGCCATCGGGCCGACCTCCGTGAGCAGCTCGATGGCGACCGG
Source organism: Streptomyces sp. NBC_01363 (assembly GCF_026340595.1). Classification (GTDB taxonomy): domain Bacteria; phylum Actinomycetota; class Actinomycetes; order Streptomycetales; family Streptomycetaceae; genus Streptomyces. The sequence goes on along the minus strand of NZ_JAPEPF010000002.1, from coordinate 26,441 downwards.
GTGCAGCGGCATCCGGATGGCGACGGTGCCGCGGGTGTCCCCGAGGTCCCACTGGAGCGACGGCTGGTGCTTGGCGACGAGCGTGAGGGCGCCGGGCCAGAAGGCGTCGACGAGCTCCCAGGCCTGCTCGGAGAAGTCGGTGACCAGGCCGTGCAGGGTGTTCGGGGAGCCGATCAGGACGGGGGTCGGCATGTTGCGGCCGCGGCCCTTGGCGTCCAGCAGATCGGCGACGCCCTCGGAACTGAAGGCGTCCGCACCGAGGCCGTACACGGTGTCGGTGGGCAGCACGACCAGTTCGCCGCGGCGGACGGCCGACGCGGCCTCACGCAGACCCGTCGTGCGGTCGGTCGCGTCGTTGCAGTCGTATCGCCGTGCCATCAGCCGGCCTCCTCAAGCGTGTACGGGTATGACGGGTACGGGTCGTGCGCGTGGTGGCCGCCGGTCACGGCATGGCCTTGCGGGCCGTGGCGAACCGCGGCCGGTTGTTCAGGTCCGGGTGGTCGGCCGCGTCCGCCCAGCCGCGCTCCTCGGTGAAGATCCACGGCACCTGGCCGCCCTGGGTGTCGGCGTGCTCGATGACGACGAGGCCGCCGGGGCGCAGCAGGCGGTGTGCGGTGCGTTCGATGCCGCGGATGGTGTCGAGGCCGTCCTCCCCGGAGAAGAGGGCCATCTCCGGATCGTGGTCGCGGGCCTCGGGTGCCACGTACTCCCATTCGGTGAGCGGGATGTACGGCGGGTTGGAGATGACGAGGTCGACCTGGCCGTCCAGCTCGGGGAGGGCGGTCAGCGCGTCTCCCTGGTGGACGGTGACCCTGGATCCGTCGGCGTTCTTGCGGGTCCACTCGATGGCGTCGTCGGAGAGCTCGACCGCGTGCACGCGCGAGCGCGGCACCTCCTGGGCCATGGCCAGGGCGATGGCGCCCGATCCGCTGCACAGGTCGACGACGACCGGCTCGACGACATCCATCGCGCGCACGGCGTCTATCGCCCAGCCGACGACCGATTCGGTCTCAGGGCGGGGGACGAAGACACCGGGTCCGACCTGGAGCTCCAGGTAGCGGAAGAAGGCGCGGCCGGTGATGTGCTGGAGCGGCTCGCGGGCCTCGCGGCGGGCGATGGCCTCCCAGTAGCGGGCGTCGAAGTCCGCGTCCGGCACCCGGTGCAGCTCGCCCCGCTTGACGCCGTGCACGAACGCGGCGAGTTCCTCCGCGTCGAATCGCGGCGAGGGCACACCGGCGTCGGCCAGCCGCTGGGTGGCCTGGGCCACCTCGGCGAGCAGCAGGTTCATCGCGGTTCTCCGTACGGTTTACGGGCTGGGCGGGCTTTGCTTACGCGGCGGCGAGCTTGGCGGCGGAGTCGGCGTCGACGCACGCCTGGATCACGGAATCCAGGTCGCCGTCGAGCACCTGGTCCAAGTTGTACGCCTTGAAGCCGACGCGGTGGTCCGAGATCCGGTTTTCCGGGAAGTTGTACGTACGGATCTTCTCGGAACGGTCGACCGTGCGCACCTGGCTGCGCCGTACGTCCGAGGCCTCCTGCTCGGCGGCCTCCTGGGCGGCGGCGAGCAGTCGCGAACGCAGGATGCGCATGGCCTGCTCCTTGTTCTGGAGCTGGCTCTTCTCGTTCTGGCAGGACGCGACGACGCCGGTCGGCAGATGGGTGATGCGGACCGCCGAGTCCGTGGTGTTGACGGACTGGCCGCCGGGACCCGAGGAGCGGTAGACGTCGATACGGAGGTCGTTGGCGTGGATCTCGACGTCGACCTCCTCGGCCTCGGGCGTGACGAGCACACCGGCGGCGGAGGTGTGGATGCGGCCCTGCGACTCGGTGGACGGCACCCGCTGCACGCGGTGCACCCCGCCCTCGTACTTCAGCCGGGCCCACACGCCCTGGCCGGGCTCGGTGGCGCCGTTGCCGCCCTTGGTCTTCACGGCGACCTGGACGTCCTTGTAGCCGCCGAGCTCGGACTCGGTGGAGTCGATGATCTCGGTCTTCCAGCCGACGCGCTCGGCGTAGCGCAGATACATGCGCAGCAGATCGCCGGCGAACAGGGCGGATTCGTCGCCGCCCGCACCCGCCTTGATCTCCAGGAGCACGTCCTTGTCGTCGCTGGGGTCGCGCGGGACCAGGAGCAGGCGGAGCTTCTCGGTGAGCTCTTCGCGCTGCTTCTCCAGCTCCTTGACCTCGGCGGCGAAGTCGGGGTCGTCGGCGGCGAACTCGCGGGCCGTCCCGATGTCGTCCCCGGTCTGCTTCCAGGAGCGGTACGTCGCGACGATCGGGGTCAGCTCGGCGTAGCGCTTGTTGAGCTTGCGCGCGTTGGCCTGGTCGGCGTGGACCGCCGGGTCAGCGAGCTTCTTCTCCAGATCGGTCTGTTCGCCGATCAGTTCCTCGACCGCCTCGAACATCTTCGGGCTCCTGGTTTCTTCACTCGGGCGTGCCTGCTGGACGGCGTGATGCCGGCCGGGCGGGGATACGGAACGGGGCCGCGTACCCCCGGCCGGAAAAAACGCCGGTCCCGACGCCCCCGGAAGAGGGCGCCAGGAACCGGCGCAGTGGCTCGCTACTTGCTGGCGGAGCCGGCAGCCTTGCCGAAGCGGGCCTCGAAGCGGGCCACACGGCCACCGGTGTCGAGGATCTTCTGCTTGCCCGTGTAGAACGGGTGGCACTCGGAGCAGACGTCGGCGCGGATGGTGCCGCCGTCGATGGTGCTCCGGGTCGTGAACGACGCGCCACAGGTGCAGCTGACCTGCGTCTCGACGTACTCGGGGTGGATGTCGCGCTTCAAGGGTTTCTCCTAGGTTCGGGAGGGCGCCGGGTCGTACGCGCGGATTGCGCGTCCGTGAACCGGGGCCGACGTACCAGTCTGCCAGGACCGGCCGTATCTCCCAAAACCGGGGGCGGGCCGCAACTATTCCCGGCCCGCCCGGTCACCGTACGACGCTGCCCGCGTCGCCCTTGTCGCCCGCCGACTTCTCGGTGGCGGAGGCGGGGATGGCCTTGTCCTGGGCGAGCGCGTCCCACACCTGCCGGGCGGCGGCGTCCAGCGGTACAACGCGGTTCGGGTCGGCCGGGTCGTACTGCACGGGCAGGGTGACCATGTGGACGTTCTTCGAGCCGAGCCCCTTGAGACCGTTCGCGAAGGACGTGAGTTCGGGGACCGAGCCCAGGTCGGAGTCGGTGGTGACGGTCTTGGTGGCCGTGTCCGCGAGGTCGTACAGGGTCTTCGGGTTCGAGAACACCCCGACGGTCTTGACCTGTTCCATCAGCGCCTTGATGAACGCCTGCTGGAGCTGGATGCGGCCGAGGTCGCTGCCGTCGCCGACGCTCTTGCGGGTACGGACGAGGCCCAGCGACTGCTCCCCGTCGAGGGTGTGGGTGCCGGGTTCGAGCTTCAGATGGCTCTTCGGGTCGTCGATCGCCTCGGTGGTGGTGATCTTCACGCCGCCCAGCTCGTCGATGAGCTTCTTGAAGCCGGTGAAGTCGACTTCGAGGTAGTGGTCCATGCGGATGCCGGACATGGCCTCGACGGTCTTGACCGCGCAGGCCGGTCCGCCGACCTCGTACGCCGTGTTGAACATCGCGCGCTGCTGGCCCGCGACGGTCTGCCCGGTCGTGTCGCTGGTGCAGTCGGGGCGGGTGATGAGGGTGTCGCGCGGGATGGAGACGACGGAGGCCGTCTTGTGGCCCTTGTTGACGTGCAGGACCATCGCGGTGTCGGAGCGGGCCCCGCCCTCGTCGGCGCCGTACTCGGAGTTCGCGCCGGACCGGGAGTCCGAGCCGAGCACCAGGATGTCCTGGGAGCCGTTGTCGACGTTGTCGGGGCGGTCCTTGCCGAGCGCGGCGTTGATGTCCACTGCCTTGAGATTGCCGTTGAGCTTGACGTAGGCGTATCCCAGTCCGGCACCGCCGACGACCACGACACCGGCCACGGTCCAGGCGGCGATCACCGTCGCCCTGCGGCGACGGGAGGGCTTCTTCCGGCGCTTGCCGGTGGGGCGTATTCGGCCGCCGCTCCCGTTCTGCTCGGTCATGGATCTCCTTCGGTCGTCAGCTTCCCCGGCTACCCCCAGCAGCGGTGTTCGGGCACTGGATCATCGACTTGTCGGTACTGCGTACGACGCCGTGGCACGAAGAAGGGTTGCACAGCCACCTGTTGTTTCCGCGTGAGGACGAAACGGACATCCAGCCTTGATGAACAGTCGGTGATTCCCCCCTCACCTGCGGTTTCTTGTCCGGTACAGGCATCGCGACGGGGCCCGGCGGCGCGTCCTGGATGTGGCAAAGGTCTCGGATCGACCACGGCGACCGGGTCGGCTGCGTCACCTGCGCACGGCCCACGGCACAGGGCCGCCCCCGTCACCGAAGTGACGGGGGCGGCCCTGTGGTTCAGCCGATCCGGTACGACGTCAGTCGTTGCCGTTGCCCGGGGACGGCGTCGTCTTCTGGATCTGGAGCAGGAACTCCGCGTTGGACTGGGTCTTCTTCATCCGGTCCAGGAGAAGCTCGATCGCCTGCTGCTGGTCGAGCGCGTGCAGCACCCGGCGCAGCTTCCAGACGATCGCCAACTCGTCGCTGCCGAGCAGGATTTCTTCCTTTCGGGTGCTGGACGCGTCGACGTCCACCGCCGGGAAGATGCGCTTGTCCGAGAGCTTCCGGTCGAGCTTGAGCTCCATGTTGCCGGTGCCCTTGAACTCCTCGAAGATCACCTCGTCCATGCGCGAGCCGGTCTCGACCAGCGCGGTGGCCAGGATGGTCAGCGAACCGCCGTCCTCGATGTTGCGCGCGGCACCGAAGAAGCGCTTCGGCGGGTACAGCGCGGTCGAGTCGACACCACCGGACAGGATGCGGCCGGAGGCGGGGGCCGCGAGGTTGTACGCACGGCCGAGACGGGTGATGGAGTCCAGCAGGACGACCACGTCGTGACCCAGCTCGACGAGACGCTTGGCGCGCTCGATGGCCAGCTCGGCGACGGTGGTGTGGTCCTCGGCGGGACGGTCGAAGGTCGAGGAGATGACCTCGCCCTTCACCGACCGCTGCATGTCGGTGACCTCTTCCGGACGCTCGTCGACCAGGACGACCATCAGGTGGCACTCGGGGCTGTTGACGGTGATCGCGTTGGCGATCGCCTGCAGGATCATGGTCTTGCCGGTCTTCGGCGGGGCCACGATCAGGCCTCGCTGGCCCTTGCCGATGGGGGCGACCAGGTCGATGATCCGCGTCGTCAGGACGTTGGAGTCGGTCTCCAGACGGAGCCGGTCCTGCGGGTAGAGCGGGGTCAGCTTCTGGAACTCCGGGCGGCCGCGGCCGGTTTCGGGCGCCATGCCGTTCACCGAGTCGAGGCGGACCAGGGCGTTGAACTTCTCCCGGCGCTCGCCGTCCTTGGGCTGGCGCACCGCACCGGTGACGTGGTCACCCTTGCGCAGGCCGTTCTTGCGGACCTGGGCGAGCGAGACGTACACGTCGTTCGGGCCCGGCAGGTAGCCGGAGGTCCGGATGAACGCGTAGTTGTCGAGGATGTCCAGGATGCCCGCGACGGGGATCAGGACGTCGTCGTCGGAGACCGGGACCTCGCTGGCGAAGTCCTCGCGGCCACGGCGGCCACGGCGGTCGCGGTAGCGGCCACGACGGCCGCGACGGCCGCCCGCCTCGTCGTCGTACCCGTCGTCCTGCGGGCCGCCGCTCTGCTGGCTCTGGCGCTGCTGACGCTGGCCGCCCTGCTGGCCCTGGCCACCGCCCTGCTCGTCGCCCTTGCCCCTGCGGTCGCGCTGACGGTCGCGGCGTTCCCCGCGCTCCTGGCGGTCGCCCCGGTCGCCGCGCTGACCGCGGTCCTGGCGGTCGCCGCGGCGGCCCTCGGCCGTGTCGGCGGCGGCTTCGGCCTTGGCGTCGGCGCGGTCGTCGCCCTTGGGCTCGGCCTGCGTCTCCGTCTTGGCCTCGGCGGACTTGCTCTCCGCCTTGCTCTCCGGGCTGCCCGCCTGCGCGGTCGCACGGCGCCGACGGCGCTCGCCCGTGGGCTGGTCGTCGCTGGCCGGCTGGCCGGGGATGTCGATCTGCTGCTGGGCCGCGGCCTTCTCGGCGGGCGCGGCGGCCGCGGACTCGTCCCCGGTGCGCGCCTTGGAGGTGGCACGGCGCTTCGGCTTGGTCTCGGTCGCCGCGGCGGGCGCGGCGGCCTTGGGCGCAGCGGAGCTACCGGCCTGCGCCTCCTTGATGACCTCGATCAGCTGGCCCTTGCGCATCCGCGCAGTGCCCTTGATGCCGAGGCCGGACGCGACCTGCTGCAGCTCGGCCAGGACCATGCCGTCAAGGCCGGTGCCGGAGCGGCGGCGCCGTGCGGTGGTGCCAGTGGCAGCACCTTCGGCGGGCGCGGCGCTGTCGACGCTCTTGTCGGCAGTCACGCCCATCAGATCGGTGGTGTCGCTCACGAAGGGTCCTTCCCTGGAGCGGACGTCGGCCTTCTGGCTCGGCGACCGGTTGTGCTGTCCGACTGCGGTCTTTTTCTTGCGGACCGTGCCGGGGCGGTGGTCCGCCGGGTACGGCGGAGAGATGAAGGTGTGCAAGGGCCCGGCGCGAGCATCCCCCTGCTCGGCCCACTCCTGGACAAGCGAGGGGTGTCGTGCCGGTTCCGGAGCGTGCACGAAACTGCTCAGGCAGGCTGCTCAGGCAGTTGGGGAGGCTCCCGGAAGAATTGGTGGTCCCGGAAAGGGACACGAAGCAACGCGCCACATAGACGTCGGTTGCAGACTTGAGGTTAACACTACCGGCTCCAACAAACATTCCCCCTCTCACTCACCGGCAATCTCTTCTCGGCTACGGGGCGAGCGGCAGCACACTCGCCCCCGGGGCGTCGAGAGCGAGGCGATTGGCCGCCCATCCCTCGCCCGCCAGCTGTGCGACCTTGTCGGCCGCACCGTCCTCGGCCAGTGCGAGCACGGTCGGCCCGGCACCGGAGATGACCGCGGGGACGCCGTCCGCGCGCAGTCGGTTGACGAGTTCCACGCTCTCGGGCATCGCCGGGGTGCGGTACTCCTGGTGCAGCCGGTCCTCGGTGGCGGTGAGCAGCAGCTCGGGGCGCCTGGTCAGCGCCTCGACGAGGAGTGCGGCACGGCCGGCGTTGAAGGCCGCGTCGACATGCGGGACCGTGCGCGGGAGCAGCCCGCGGGCGGTCTCGGTGAGGACCGGCTTGCTGGGCACGAAGACCACCGGAACGATGGATCCTGCGGGGTCCATCCTGATCGCGCGCGCCGATCCGCCGTCCATCCACGCCAGCGTGAAGCCGCCGAGCAGGCAGGCCGCGACGTTGTCGGGGTGGCCCTCGATCTCGGTGGCGAGTTCCAGCAGCGCCGCGTCGTCGAGCCGGGCGTCACCGCCGGTCGTCACGGCGCGGGCGGCGACGATGCCGGCGCAGATGGCGGCGGACGAGGAACCGAGACCGCGTCCGTGCGGGATGCGGTTGGCGCAGACGATCTCCAGGCCGCGGGGCTGTCCGCCGAGCAGGTCGAAGGCCGTGCGCAGGGAGCGTACGAGGAGGTGGCGCTCGTCGCGGGGCAGCGTGTCGGCGCCCTCACCCGCGATGTCGATGTGCAGTCCGGAGTCGGCGACTCGGACGACGACGTCGTCGTACAGCCCCAGCGACAGGCCGAAGGCGTCGAAACCCGGGCCCAGGTTGGCGCTGGTCGCAGGGACGCGCACCCGGACGGCGGCGGCTCGGAAGGCGGGACCGGCCATCGGTTGGACGACTCTCCTTGTGTGGCAGCGGGGGTGGTGAAGCGTTTTCTCCGTGGTGGCGGGAGGTCGTGGTGACGGGGATGGGAACTCCGGGGAACCCGACGGCCACAACGGCCCATGCACCGCGGCAGATGCGGCGGGGCGGGTTGTGTACAGCTTATCGAAGGAAGGTTCTGTGGCGACATAGGGCGCACGGGAGGCGCACGATGCGTGTCGCACGCCACCTATGCGCTCTCCGCCCCGAAAAGGGGCGGTTGAGCTGGGTTCTTGCCTGATCCGCCGGCCAGGCCGTAGATCCTGTCCGGCGGATCGGGGTCGGACCTGGCGGATCAGGGCCCCCGACCATGATCCGCCGGACAGACCCTGGGGCGTGTTTGAGAAGTAGCGTCGTCCGCCCGGAGGGCGGGTCTCGCGGGGTCTGGCGCGTGCGATCGCAAGGCGCCGGGGTGCCCTCGTAGCGGAGCTACCAGGGCATTTCGGCAACGCGGCGAGCGTGCGTGTCAGACCCCGCGAGACAGACGGGACTTCTCAAACACGCCCTAGACGAGGCCCAGCTTCTGGGCGGCGGTGGCCGCGTCGACGGGGACGGTGACCGGCTGCGGTGCGCCCGCGACGGCCCAGTCGGGGTCCTTGAGGCCGTTGCCGGTGACCGTGCAGACGATCTTCTGGCCGCGGTCGACCTTGCCCTCCTCGGCGGCCTTCAGCAGGCCGGCGACGGAGGCGGCCGAGGCGGGCTCGACGAAGACGCCCTCCTGCGAGGCCAACAGCCGGTAGGCGGCCAGGATCTGGCGGTCCGTCACCTCATCGATGAAACCGCCCGATTCGTCCCGGGCGTCCAGCGCGTACTGCCAGGAGGCCGGGTTGCCGATCCGGATCGCGGTGGCGATGGTCGACGGGTCCTTGACGATCTCCCCGCGGACGATGGGCGCGGAGCCGGAGGCCTGGAAGCCCCACATGCGCGGGGTGTGCGTGGACATGCCGTCCCCCGCGTACTCCTTGTAACCCTTCCAGTACGCGGTGATGTTGCCCGCGTTGCCGACCGGGAGGACGTGGATGTCCGGGGCGTCGCCGAGCGCGTCGACGATCTCGAACGCGGCGGTCTTCTGGCCCTCGATACGGGCCGGATTGACCGAATTGACCAGTGCCACCGGGTAGTTGTCCGAGAGCGAGCGGGCCAGCGTCAGGCAGTCGTCGAAGTTGCCGTCGACCTGGAGGATCTTGGCGCCGTGCACCAGCGCCTGGCCCATCTTGCCGAGCGCGATCTTGCCCTGCGGCACGAGGACGGCGCAGACCATGCCGGCCCGCACCGCGTACGCGGCGGCGGAGGCGGAGGTGTTGCCGGTGGAGGCGCAGATGACGGCCTTCGCACCCTCCTCCTTGGCCCGGGTGATGGCCATCGTCATGCCGCGGTCCTTGAAGGAACCGGTGGGATTGGCGCCCTCGACCTTGAGGTGCACCTCGCAGCCCGAGCGCTCGGAGAGGACCTGAGCGGGGACGAGCGGTGTACCGCCCTCACGAAGCGTGACGACCGGCGTCGTGCTCGTGACCGGAAGGCGGTCCCGGTACTCCTCGATGATGCCGCGCCACTGGTGGGTGCCCTTGCTGGTCATGGGTCCTTACTCCCCTTCAACACGCATGATGCTGGCGACACCGCGCACGGTGTCGAGCTTGCGCAGCGCCTCGACGGTCGCCGAGAGGGCGGCGTCGGACGCGCGGTGGGTGACGACGACGAGCGATGCCTCGCTGCCTCCGCCCGCCCGTCGCCCGCCGCCACCCTGCTCGATGGCGACTTCGTCGCCGCTGCCTGAATTTCGACCTTGCTGGCGTACCGTATCGATCGATACGCCCTGTTCGGCGAAGACCGTCGCGACCTGGGCGAGCACGCCAGGCTTGTCGGCCACGTCGAGACTGATGTGGTACCGCGTGACCACGTCGCCCATGGGGCTGACCGGCAGACGCGTGTACGCGGATTCACCGGGGCCGGTGGCCTCGTTGAGCTTGTTGCGGCAGACCGCGACCAGGTCGCCGAGGACCGCGGACGCGGTCGGCGAGCCACCGGCGCCGGGGCCGTAGAACATGAGTTGTCCGGCCGCCTCCGCCTCGACGAAGACCGCGTTGTACGCCTCGCGGACGGAGGCCAGCGGATGGCTCAGCGGGATCATCGCCGGGTGCACCCGCGCGGTGACCGACTGCCCGTCGGCGGCGCGCTCGCAGATGGCGAGGAGCTTGACGGTGCAGCCCATGCGGCGGGCGGACGCGATGTCGGCGGCGGTGACCTCGGTGATGCCCTCGCGGTGCACGTCGCCGATCCTCACCCGGGTGTGGAAGGCGATGCCGGCGAGGATGGCGGCCTTGGCGGCGGCGTCGAAGCCCTCGACGTCGGCGGTCGGGTCGGCCTCGGCGTATCCGAGAGCCGTGGCCTCGTCGAGCGCCTCGGAGTACCCGGCTCCGCTGGTGTCCATCTTGTCGAGGATGAAGTTGGTCGTGCCGTTCACGATGCCGAGGACCCGGTTGACCTTGTCACCGGCGAGGGACTCGCGCAGCGGCCGTACGAGCGGAATGGCACCGGCCACAGCGGCCTCGTAGTAGAGGTCCCGGCCGTGCTGCTCGGCGGCGGCGTGCAGGGCGGCGCCGTCCTCGGCCAGCAGCGCCTTGTTGGCGGAGACGACGCTCGCGCCGTGCTCGAAGGCGGTGGTGATGAGCGCGCGGGCGGGCTCGATGCCCCCGATGACCTCGATGACGACGTCGTTGTCGCCCCGTTTGACCAGGGCCGTCGCATCGGTGGTGATCAGCGCGGGGTCGATGCCCTCGCGCACCTTGGAGGGCCGGCGCACGGCGACACCGGCGAGCTCGACCGGCGCGCCGATGCGCGCGGCGAGGTCGTCGGCGTGCGTCGTCATGATGCGCGCCACCTCTGAGCCGACCACTCCACAGCCCAGCAGCGCCACCTTCAGCGGACGCGTACGCATCATCCGACCTCGTTTCCTTTACATCTGATGTGTGGACCAGTCTCACTCACCGGACGGGAGTTTCTGCCACCCGTCCGGATCCTGAGACATGTATTTCATCAGCCGACATCGAGACGCAGGAGATCTTCCTCCGTCTCGCGCCTGACGATGACACGCGCCCGACCGTCGCGCACGGCGACGACCGGCGGACGCAGGGCGTGGTTGTAGTTGCTCGCCATGGAACGGCAGTACGCGCCGGTGGCGGGCACGGCGATCAGATCGCCGGGGGCGAGGTCGGACGGCAGGAACGCGTCCTTGACCACGATGTCTCCGCTCTCGCAGTGCTTGCCGACGACGCGGACGAGCATCGGCTCGGCGTCGGAGGTGCGCGAGGCGAGCGCGACGGTGTACTCGGCGTCGTACAGCGCGGTGCGGATGTTGTCCGACATGCCGCCGTCGACGCTGACGTACGTACGCAGCCCCTCCAGGGGCTTGATGGTGCCGACCTCGTACAGCGTGAAGGCGGTCGGGCCGACGATGGCGCGCCCCGGCTCGACGGAGATCCGCGGGGTGGCGAGCCCGGCCGCCTCGCACTCGCGGGTCACGATGTCGCCGAGCGCCTTGGCGATCTCGTGCGGCTCGCGCGGGTCGTCCTCGGAGGTGTACGCGATGCCGAGCCCGCCGCCCAGGTCGATCTCGGGCAGCTCCACGCCGTGCTCGTCGCGCACCTCGGCGAGCAGCTGCACCACGCGCCGGGCGGAGACCTCGAAGCCGGCCATGTCGAAGATCTGCGAGCCGATGTGCGAGTGGATGCCGATGAGCTCGAGACCGTCGAGGGTGAGCGCCCGGCGCACCGCCTCGGCGGCCTGTCCCCCGGCCAGCGCGATCCCGAACTTCTGGTCCTCGTGCGCGGTGGCGATGAACTCGTGGGTGTGCGCCTCGACGCCGACGGTCACCCGGATCTGTACGCGCTGGCGCTTGCCGAGCCGCCCCGCGACGTGGGCGACCCGGGCGATCTCCTGGAAGGAGTCGAGCACGATCCGGCCGACACCGGCCTCGACGGCGCGCTCGATCTCGGCGACGGTCTTGTTGTTGCCGTGGAAGGCGATGCGCTCGGCGGGCATCCCGGCGTCCAGCGCGGTGGTCAGCTCGCCACCGGAGCAGACGTCGAGGTTGAGTCCCTCCTCCTGGAGCCAGCGCACGACGGCGCGCGACAGGAAGGCCTTTCCGGCGTAGAACACGTCGGCATCGCGCCCGAATGCGTCGGCCCAGGCGCGACAGCGGGCCCGGAAGTCGCTCTCGTCGAGGAAGTAGGCGGGGGTGCCGAACTCCTCGGCCAGCCGCGTCACTTCGATCCCACCGACGGTGACCGCACCCTCCTCGTCACGGGTGACGGTACGGGCCCAGACCTTCTCGTCCAGGGCGTTGAGATCGGCGGGCGGGGCGCTGTAGTGCCCCTCCGTCATGACGTCGGCGTGACGGGGCCCGGCGGGGTGTGCGGATCGGCTCATGGTGTTGCTCTGCTCTCTCGGATCTCTCAGAGGACTTCGGGTGCGCTGATGCCGAGCAGGGACAGGCCGCCCGCGAGCACCGTCCCGGCGGCTTCGGCAAGGGCGAGCCGGGAGCGGTGGGCGGCCGAGGGTTTCTCGTCACCGACGGGGAGCGGCGAAGCGCTGTCGTGGAAGTCGAAGAAGGCCTGCGCGAGGGCTTCCAGCTGCCGGGCGACCCGGTCGGGCTCACGGTGTCGGGCGGCGGCGGCGAGCACCCCGGGGTGGTCGGCGAGAAGCGCGCCGAGCACGGGCGCGTCCACGCTCTCCTCGTACGCCGCTGCGAACCCGAGCTGCCGGGCGTTGTGGCCCAGCGCACGGATCCGGGCGTGCGCGTACCGCACCCGGAACAGCGGATTGCCCTCCTGCTGCACGAGGAGCTCCTCGCTCCCGGTGCCCCGGGGCCGGTCGTGCGGGGCGGCCCGCAGCAGCGACCAGCGTGCGGCGTCGCTCCCGAGCCGCACGAAGAGATCGCGGTGGGCGGCCGGCACCGGCATCACATGCAGCGCCTCCCCGCCCGCCGTCCGCTCCCCGACCTCGGCGCCCTGGGCCCTGAGCAGCCGCTCGACGGTCCCGGTGACGACCCGGGCGCGGAGCTCCTCGACGGGGACGAACGAGACCGCCGTGCCGGCGAGGGCGTCCCCGTGCCCGTACGCCGTGCCGTGCGTGGCGACGGTCCGCACCAGCGCGTCGAGGCCGCGCGCACCGGCTCGCAGCGTGAAGTTCAGAAATCCCGGCCCGGTGACCTCGACGTCCTCGATGCCCGGCGCCTCAAGCACCCGTTCCCGGAGGATCTCGGCCACGTCCCTGGCCGGCAGCGCGGCGGGCCCGGCCAGCTGGAGGGCGACGGCACAGGCGTACTCCCCGCGCCCGCCGGGCCGGGTCCGCTCCACCCGCACGCGCGTGGGCACGGGCGCGCGCAGGGCGTCCTCGTCGACCGCGCGGCGCACGGCGTGCAGCACGGTCATGGAGAGATCGGCGGGGGTCACAGGACAAGCGTATGGGAGGAAGGGGGGCACCCCGCGACCCGGTTTCGCCATGCGGTCACCCCGCAGCACGCTCCGCGGTCCCGGCACCCCGTCTGCCGTCGAGCGACGGCGACTCCTCCCGCTCCATCAACTGCCGTACGAGCCGCACCAACTCGGTCGGCTCGAAGGGCTTCGCGAGAAAGGCGTCGACCCCTGCGGCGACCCCGCTGTCCATCTCGTACGGCGTACAGGCGCTGATGATCGCCACGGGCAGATGTCTGGTCCGCGGATCGGAACGCAGTCTGGCTGCGGTCTGCACACCGTCCAGGCCGGGCATGACGACATCGAGCGTGATCACATCGGGACGGACCCGATGCACCAGATCCAGACACTCGACACCATCGGCCGCGGTCACGACCTCGAAGCCCTCAAGCTCGAGATTGACCCTGATCAAATGCCGGATGACCTTGTTGTCGTCGACAACAAGCACGCGGCCACACGCCCCTGACACACTTCGAGGGTAGGGCGGACGTAGGGGCTGCGTCCGGGTTTTGCCTATTTCCGTCCCCAGACGAGTGGCACGAGGGGTGGCCGGATACATCCGGAACGCATCGCACGCCCCCCTCCGCCTGGCCCGCGTCACCCCTCCGACGACCCGGAAATACCTGTTCACGGGCACCCTGCGGAAGCTGGTAGTGTTTCACCCGTCGCCGAGCAACACAGCGATACGCCCTCGTAGCTCAGGGGATAGAGCATCGGCCTCCGGAGCCGTGTGCGCAGGTTCGAATCCTGCCGAGGGCACTTCGGAAGAAGTGCAAAAAAGACCTTCTGGCCAGCGAAAACGCTGAGCAGGGGGTCTTTTTCATGTCTCGCGATGCCGGGGTACTCCGCCGCGGCGGAGTACCCCGGCATCGCGAGACGCGCGTACGCCTCTACCGCACAGCACTCGGGCCGGGCTTGATCTCAGAGGGTGTTCGGTAGGGGGATCCCCCTATCTGTCCGGTCCGCGGTGTGGCGAGATGGACTTGTTTCCATGATCTCGTAGCGCGACGTCGGGGTCATCGGTTTTGATCATCTTGTGACTGAGCGACGTGCCTACCCCTCGGATCTCAAGGATGATCAGTGGGAGTTGATCGAGCCCCTTTTGCTGGAGTGGCGGGCCGCGCGGGCCGAAGGGCGGGAGCCCACCACCGATCTGCGCGAGGTGGTCAACGCGATCCTCTACGTTGCCCGGACGGGGGTGGCCTGGCGCTACCTGCCCCATGACTTCCCGCCGCACACCACGGTCTACGGCTACTTCAGGGCGTGGGAAGCGGACGGCACCGCCGAGGAGGTCCACGACACCCTGCGTGACCAGTTACGCAGGAAGAAGGGGCGCCGGATACTGCCGACCGCCGCGGTGATCGATGCCCAGACGGTGAAGGCGTCACCGAATGCGCCGGAGAGCACGCAAGGGTACGACGGTGGCAAACGGATCAAGGGCCGCAAGCGGCATATCGCCACCGACACACTCGGGTTGCTGCTGGTTCTCATCGTCACGGCCGCCGGCGTGCAGGACACCAACGGCGGCAAACTCGTTGCCGACGCCCTGGCCGCGAAGTTGCCCACGGTGACGAAGGCGTGGGTGGACGCTGGGTACAAGTCCAAGATGATCACGCACGCGGCCGCCCTGGGCATCGAGGTGGAAGTCGTGGCGCGTGATGCGGAACAGAAAGGCTTTGTGGTCCAGAAGGTCCGCTGGCGTGTAGAGCAGACTTTCGGGATCATGAGCCGCTACCGGCGTCTGCACCGTGACTACGAGGCGCTGCCGGAGCGGTCCCGGTCGATGATCCACTGGGCCAGGTCAATTCCATGGCCAGCAGGTTGACCGCGAGCCCGAGCCAAATCGGGCAATACCTCCGCCCGAAACCGCCCGCGGCAGCCTGAAAAGGTACCGAACACCCTCTCAGAGCTATCAGTGAGCGCTTTCGACGTTGGGTGCTCCGTCGAGGAAGCTGTCCAGGAGCCTGTCGTGCAGCCTGTTGAGGATCTCGCTCTCCGCATACGCGGCTCTGGCACGCAGGTGGAGCTTGCCAGTGAGCCGTGCGAACCGCTCACGCACGGAAGACGGGGGCCATTGGACCGCCGTGGCCGCGAACGCGTTCCGGCTCAGTTCACGCCCGCCCGGCCCTTGGGCGGCGGCGGTCAGTTCCCCGCTCCGGGCTCGGACTTCGTGCAGCAGCCAGTAGCTGTCGGCCAGTGTCTCCGGCTGCAGGGCAAGAACGCCCCGCCCAGGCACAACCGGAACCTCGTTCAGGACGGCGTGCACGCCGTCCTCTCTGGTCGCCAGCAGCAGGGACTGCGGAGCGCACATGGAGTCCGCGTCAGGAGAGGCGAGCCAGGTATCTGTCCGGGAGACGTACGGCAGGCCCCTGCGCAGGACGTCCGCGGGCGCGATGAAGGGGACAGCGGACTCCTGGGACGATTCGTCCGCATGGGGGGCGTCCTCGCGAGGGCGCGACGCATGACCTGAACGCAGGTGAGCCAGGGTACCGAAGGACCGTTCGGGCCAGGCTCCCTTGTCCTGTGCCTCGGCAGCGAACAGCGCGTCGCTCAACGACATGGCACATTCCGCGATGCGCGTGTTGACTGCCGCTTTCCTTTCCATGACTTCCGCCGTGCGGAGAAATGCCGCCCTGGCCTCCGGGGGCGGCAGCGGCACGGGAAGGCCGCGCAGGACTTTCAGATTCAGAGTGCGTTGCAGGGTGGAGCCGGTCACGCGACTCTCGCACCAGTCACGTACGTACGGCGATCCGAGCCACAACCTGAGCCAGGCCGCCTCATCAGGTTCTGTCATCCGCACCACCGCGACAGTGCGGGCAGCATTCCAGCCGTGATACGCGTCGGTGACCACGGCTGCTTCGCCGACCCTGCCTACGAGCACGATGAGCACATCGCCGACCCGCAACTCACTACGGATGTTCGCCTGGTGCGTGCGAGGGCTGATTCTTCTCGGCTCGTCGCTGTGGAGATGGCCGTCCTGGATGTCCGCTGCTCGGATCATCCCCACCCCGTCGTCCACGTGAACCCCGGGACGCGTGATGCCGTAGCCGATCGTCTGCACCGATGGCAGCTGATCCAGAGTCGCCACTCCCCAGCCCTGTGGAAGCCGGTTCAGCCGCTCCTCCATGCGGTCCGGGATCACCACTGCCTCAACAGATCGTGCAGCTCGGCCTCAAGCCGATGGGACGCCTCGAAGAGTGAGTACAGCTCACGGGTCAAGTCGCCCACCTGCTCTCCCTTGTCAGCGTGTGCGGACTCGGCTACGGGCACGCCGACGTGGCGGGAAGGCAGGACGTCGTAGTTCTGGGCGGCGGTCTCCGCAGTGGCCACCGATCTGCACCAGCCGGGCACGTCCTCATAGGCCGCCTGGCCCGGTGCTCCGCGCCAGGCGGCAAAGGTATCGGTGATGCGGTCCCTGGCCTCGTCCGGCAGAGTTCGGCGGCCACGCCCGACCTTGGCCGCGGTATCACGCGCGTCGATCAACAGCACCTGACCTGTTCGGTCAGCAGAGCCCCAGCCCGAACTGCTTCTTTTGCTTCTGGTGAAGAGCCACAGGGTCACGGGGTTACGCACGTGCGGGAGCAGACCCGCGGGAAGCTCGACCACGCAACTCAGCACATCGTCCTCGACGAGTCCCGCGCGGATCTGGAATTCCGCCGGCCTTGAGGTGGAGGCAGCAGCGGTAGGCAGAAGAAGCACTCCGCGCCCGGACTCCGTGGGGGCCATCTTGCTCACTACATGCTGGGCCCAGGCGAAGTTCCCGTTTCCCTCCGGCGGGATCCCGTAACGCCAGCCACGGTGGAATCCTCGACCGCCCTGGGACCAGCCGGCCTGGTTGAAAGGCGGGTTGGCGACGATCACGTCGAAGGTCTGGTTCTCGAACCGGTCGTCGGTCAAGCTGGACGCAGGCCCTTGCAGGGATCCGTCGACGCCGTGCACGGTGAGGTTGACCGCGGCGGTCTCCACGGCGGTCCTGTTGGAATCCTGCCCGTACACCGTCGGCTCGCCTGCCTGCCCGCCATGTGCTCGCACGTACTCGTGGGCCTTCAGAAGGAGACCGCCGGATCCGCACACGGGGTCGTAGACGTGCTCACCCGGCCGAGGCTCCATCAGCCCAGGGAGAAGACCCGCGATGTCTGCCGGGGTGTAGTAGTCGCCCCCCTTCGCCTCCCGCTGTACACCCTCCAGGCAGCCCTCGAACAGCGACGCCGACTCCCGCGCCTCGGCCACGCAGCGAACCAGGGGCTCCAGCTCCCCGCCACGGACATCCCGAAGGTCCGGCGAGAGATCCCGGAGTCGGCCGTGCCGCGACTCCCACTCCCCCAGGCCGTCCCGGACGTCCGATACGACTTCGTACCCGTCACGCATCCACAGGTCCTTGCCCCGGACGGCACCCCAGGCGTGCCCGGCCCGTGATCGGCCCGCGCGCCCCTCGGCATCACGCTCGGCCTCGTGGCGCAGAAGGATCAACAGCATGACGAAGTGAAGGGCGTCCTGTGGTACCAGTGCCCCGCGCACGGCGTCCAGCGCGCGCCCCAGCTGCGCCTTCGACGCTCTTTCCACCTTGGACTCCTGCCGTCCTCGTACCGTCCCGCCGGAGCGTGCACCCCGGTTCGCCCCATCATGCCTGTCGGCGCTCAGTCGGATCCCAAGTAGGCCAACACGATGAAGGCCAGCGTGACCACGGCGACGAACACGGTCCCGCCGGCCACCAGAGCCTGATCCACGCTGCTGGTGCGTGCCAACCGCCAGAACGCGGCCATCAGCGCGCAGATCATCCCCATCGCCATGGCGAACGCCGCCATGACTTTCCGCTCGTTCATCTGCTCTCCCGTTGATCCAAACATCACTGAGTGATCACAAAGCAGACGAGAAGGCACGCCTCCCAGTCAGCCACCACGCCACAGTACCTCACGCAGCAGTCCGTTTGGGAACAACAGCAGTCCGCTTGGTTCACACCCTTCCTGAATAATGCCTCAGCCGTATGTGCCGACGGTCGGAGCAATGCCGGACCCGCGCCGACGAAACCCGCCCGCAGGGATTTCTCCAGTGGGCATATCGCTCACTCCGCACGCTGCGGACCGTTCGCCACGCACCCCGGCCCCGGAGGCTCCGGCCCGGCCGGACAGCCACCGCCGCGACGTCCGCCTCTCCGGGTCTCGGCAGGAACGCCTGCCCCCCGACAACCCGTTGCAGCTGTGGGCCGCGGTGTCGGAGGCCGTACTTCTTCAGCGGGGTCGGCGGCCCGCACGTCATGAACGCGCAGTTGGAACACCTGTTGGCCGGTCCTGAGCATCCCCATGTGGTTATCCAGGTACTGCCGTTCCCGCGTGGCGTCCATGCGAGTGAACAGCGCACACCGCAGCACGCCCCCTGCCATCGCTTTCGGCCACGGCGCCTGGCACGCGATTGCCAGTGAGCTGGTCTGACCTCGGGCAGTCACGCGCGGGTGGTCCCGGACACTCCGGAAGCACTCGTAGCAGCACCTGCTCGTACGAAACACCGGTGATGCCCAGGTGATCACGTCGCAACCTCGTTGCTAGGGTGACGCGTTGACATCGGACAGGGCCGGGGGACTCATGACGTTCGACGACGAGTGGGCCCAACTCAAGGCGGATGCACAGGATCGGCATTCCGCGCAGATGAGGCTCAACACGGCTGGGCCCCAGGCTGACGCCGCAGCGTCCGGGGGCAATGCCGACCTGGTGGTTCACCAGGATGATCTCGGTAGGGTCGGCAATGAAGCCTTTCGGATCCACGGCGAGCTGCGGAAGCGGACCGACCTCGCAGGTGCCGGGGCCGACAAGGACGGCGCGGGGACGACTGCCCGGGCCGCAGCAGAGTTGCAGAGCCGGAACTTCAGCGCGGGCGGTGAGTTGTACACCACCCTGGAGGTCTGGAGTTCGCAGGTGAAGACGGTCCTGCAGATGTGCGCGCACATCTCCAACCACCTGGACTTCTCGAAGAAGTTGCACGCCAACGACGAGGTGGAGATCGCCGCGTCTCTCTCACGAAGAGACGGCTCCCCCGTACCGGTGTCGGAGCTACTGAAGTATGTGAAGTGAGCGGGGGCGGAGGAAACATGGGGGCGTTCTCGTACACGGATCTCATCGAAGTGGACCTGGGCAAGCTGGGTGCGGCGGCCGATGACTGGGCGGCGACGGCGGTCGGGCTGGAGAAGCTGAGGACCGAGGTCTACAGCGGTCTCCTGCAGCTGTCCGACGGGGCCGACTGGGCCGGCCTGAACGCTGCTGTCACCAAGGACTTCGTCCGCAAGACGGCCAAGGAGGTCGCGGATCTCCACCTGGAGGCTCAGAGCATCGTGACTGTCCTCCAGGATGCCCATGGTGAACTGACGCACGTCCAGAAGCGGGCCAGGGAACTCTCCGCGGAAGCCCGCAAGGGTGACCCCACCCGGCAGGCAGGCCCGGACCCAGGGCTGCTGGTGGCGGACGGCCCCAGCGGCACCGTGAAGGTCACGGAGGCCTTCTGTGGCGTGGACGGGACTTCCCAGCGGACCAAGGACCTGATGCAGTGGTATGCCGACACGCTCACGGGGCTTGTGTCCCACGCAGCAGAGATCGATGCAGCCATCACCCGCGCCCTGAAGAGAAGCCATGGCGGCGACCCGCACAACGCGGGGCACGCGACGTACACCTCGCTGGACGAGGACCAGCTGCCCCGTGCCACGAAGCTGGCCTCGCTCGGTGACGACGCGAACACGGCGCAGCGGGCCGAGCTGCGGCGGCTCTGGTCGTCGCTGAGCCCACAGGCCCGTGCGGAGTTGTGGACCGGGCACAAGGACGACCTTCTCGCGGCTGGACTGCTCGCTCCGTCCATCAGACAAGCCGCGCCCGACCGGGGTTCCGGGCCCCACGGCGCCGAGGAACCGGGAGCGGAGGAGCGCAGGACTCGGGAGAAGATGAATCTGATCGCCGAGGCGGCCGACTGGTCCGGCGACAACGACGCTGCTCGGCACATGGCGCACTACCTGGGGAACAGCGGGACGGACATGGAGCTGCCCATCGACAAGATGATGTCGGACGTACCCGGCTTCCGTACGCACATCGAGGACGGCATCAGGGAACACCAGGACGTATGGCGCGATCAGGCACTCGCGGAGTTCAAGAGGAACGGCGGACAGCCGGTCTCGATACCGGTGGAAACCGGTAACCGGGACTTCAGCTTCACCAAGGACGTCGACGAGAACTGGTTCTACGCGGTCGGTTCCACCAGGTCGAATGTGACCGGAGTGGTCACCGTCGTGCCGGATGCCAGCGGTCAGCCCAAGGTCGGTCTCGACTACCAGGCCAACGCGTGGGACCGCTACAACTGGGACCAGGACAAAGGGGTGACCATCGCCCTTCCCGGGGGCAGCGACATGAGCATTCCGGACGGTCAGATGGCCCGCCTCCACACCACGGGCATCGCCCAGGAATTCGACATGGCGGGCAGCAGTTCCGTCAAGCACTACGATCTGGGCGCATCCGCCCCGAACCACGATCCTCTGCCGCAGCCGGACGAGCCGGGGCGTGAGGGCGACCGCACGGATCCAAGCCGCGAGCAGCAGGAAGGGCGGTAGAGGTCCACCGATGGAAAGCTCCAGCAAGATCACTGCCGGCGAGCAGCCCGTGCGCCGCCGTCGTGTGCCGGTCGCAGTCGTCGTCGTTCTGGTGCTCCTCGCCTGCGTCGCCACCACGATCGGCGTCGTCTCCTGCGTCGCCGACGACGTGTCGTCGGACCTGTCGGACCAGGAGATGACCTGCTGCTGGGAGGACGGAGCCACGCCTGCCTGGATGAGCGGCCAGATGGGCATCCGCATTCCGGAGGCGGCATCGGACCGTCGTGCGGGTTACAAAGTCGGGCAGCGCTACGACATCGGCCTGCTGTCCTTCGTCCTCCCCGGCGACGAAGCGGAGACGTACACCGGCCGGCTCATCCGGAACGACACCAAGATGATCGGGAACTTCCATCCCGAGGAGAAGGGCTACCGTCCTGCGGCTGCCTTCGGCCACCTCGGGCTGCCCGAGCCGGAGACGTTCGTCGAAGGGCTGCGGAGGATCAGCCTGTGTCCCGATGAACTCACGACCCCGGAAGGCAAGTATCTCCAGCGCTGCGTCGACCTCTTCACCCACGAGTTCGAGCCCGGCACCACGCGGATCTACGTCCGGTCGACCATCGAACCGTCCGTGACACCCCCTCCGGCGAGCAAGGCTCCGTAGCCTGCGGGGGCATGTGATGGTGGAGGGGGACGCCGCCTCCTGCATCTCGTCGCTTCTCCCACCCACCCCGCCGCACGGCCCCCGCAGCCGGATACGACCGGAGCCGGGCCCGCCGGCGTGAAGATCATCGTGACCGGTGAGTCGTAGGCCGGTGTTCCGAGGACCATGTCGCCGGGCGGTCCCCCGCGGCCTACGCGCCCGCTTCCTCCGGTCCCGTGTCGTCCGGGCCGGAGGAGCCGATCTGTTCGGCACGCAGCGCCAGGTCCTGGAGCACATCGGCGGACGAGACGTCCGTCTGCCCGGAGTCGTGCACCTGGGCCAGCATCGCGAAAGCCAGGGTGAACGCGCCGACGAGCTGCTCCACCGCGCCGCCGACCTCACGGCCGACGAGCGTCGCGACCTCTTCGATCGAGGCGTCCTCGGGGACGGAGATCCGGGGCATCGTCTCGTTGAGGAGAACGGTCACCACGCTCGGATCGGTCTCCAGGTCCTCGCGGTCGACATTCTCTTCGAGCAGCCGACGGATCTCGCCCGCCTCCGTCAGGATGCCCACCACCCGCTTCACCACTTCACTCTGCTCCATCCGGCGAGCATAGGCGCGGAGCGGTGCGGGTGGTGATCAATCGGCATACATACCGCTGTTGTCGATGCCGCTATGGATCGAGGTGCGCCTACAGCAATTCCCTTACGATCGGCCGCATGGTGACGTTCTTAGGATCGTTCGGCAGCAGCCGTCGAGCCGCCGCAGCTCAGCAGCGGTCTGCTCTTCGGACTGCGGCTGCCCAGCAGGCACACCGAGGCGTGCGCATAACACTCATTCACTCGGTCTATCAGCGGGCCTCCTCAGGATCGTCTGGCAGGAGACAGGCGTCCGTCAGGACACCTGATTCAACGGTGGTACGCCGTGCGGTGCGGGTACGTTCGTGCTCCTGGGCGGGTCTGTCGGCTACGGCCCGCACAACAACAACCCCCGTGTCCTGTACGTCAATCCAGCCGACGTACCGGGTACAGCAAGTGCGAAGTCCCTCAAGGCCCGGCGTAAGCAGAACCGTCAGGGTGGCTGATACGGCCGCGGCGAGCAGCACGGCTCAGCGCTTGGGGCGCAACCAGCCCTGCCTCTCCTCCGGGATCGCCCCTTCCGCATCCATGTACCAGAGCTTGTTGTCACCGTCGAACCTGGCATTCACCAGTCGCTTGGCTTCGTCCTTCTCCTGGTAGGAAACGTTCAAGTAGAGCCGCCCCCAGACAGTTGCCCCCACCTCGACGCCTTCGGACGCATCCGGGTTCCGCTTTTTCGTACCGCTTGAACCCTGGTTCGGGTGCCTGCCGCCCGTCCCCCGGTATACCGGGCTCGCTCTGCGCGCCTGGTCCATGACGCGTCGCGCCTGCTCACACGATTCCGGATCCTCCAACCTCATCATGAGGTCGGTGGGTCCCAGATTGCCCAGCAGGTTCAGCGAGCCGTGCCAGAGGACGGTGTCGTCCACGATGAACACCTTCTCGTGCATGCGCTCGCGGTACTCGACCGTGCAGCCCGCTGACTTGAGCTGATCCACCAGCCCGCGGTGCCGCGCCACCACTGCTTCCTCCCGCTGCTCCTCGGGAGAACGAGTGTGGATCACAACGCTGACACTGGCGGCCGCCTTCTCCGCCAGGAGTGCCAGCCATTTCTTCACTCGGGGCACCGCCAGCAGGAATGTATAGATGTCGATGCGCTTCCTGGCGCGTTCGATGTCCCAGCGCACCGCGCGATCGACCTGATCAGCAGGAAAGAAGGCGGGCCGGGTCAGTTCCTCGTCCGGCAGTACCGCGAGATCTGCCGCACTTCTGATGGGGATGAGCTGGTCGACGGAGATGGACTGGGCGCTCGACTCCAGGTGGTCGAGCATCGTCCGTGCCTCGCTGTGCGGCGGCAGCGTCTTGCGGAGGAATGCCACGTCCGCAATGACGACGAGGTGATCCTGGGCCCGGCTCAGGGCAACGTTCAGCAAGCGGCACGTCTCGGAGTCCAGGCCGGTTCCTTGGTAGAAATGGCCTGCGTAGCCGCCGGCTCCGGCCACGGTGTCGAGGATCACGACCGGTCGTTGGCTGCCTTGGAACCGGTGCACGGTGTCCACCAGGCCTTCGTAGTCGGCGCCGAGCCGCTCGACCAAGGTGCGTTTGAGGCCGTTGACCTGGTCCCGGTACGGCGCGATCACCGCCAGGCGGTCGGTCGCGCGCTCGCCCGGCAGAACGTTCTCCCACTTCCTCGGCGGCAGCACTTCGTCGTACTGGAGGCCACGCACAAGTTCGTGGACTGCGGCCTGATGGACTGGGTTAGTCCTGTGGTTGGGGCCTGGGACACAGTGCCCCGACGTGTCGATCAGGATGACGGGAGCGTTGACGAGTGGGCTGAAGGGGATACGGCTCTCGTTGTCCCGGCCGGTACGCAAGGGTGCGTCCGGGTAGGCCACGGCGTTGACGAGATCGCAGATCGGTTCACGCATGCGGTACTGGGTACTGAGAGCCACGAGCCTCGGGTCCTGACGCACGGTCCCGGCGGCTGTGACCAGGCCAGCCGCACGAAATGCGTCCGTGGCCGACCACCGGCGCGCGTGTGCCTTGTCCTCGTCATTCGCGCCCCGGTCATCGGCAGCCTTGTTCACGGCCGGCAGCTGCCGGAAGTCGCCTGCCACCACGACGCGTTTGCCGGCCAGACCGGCCACGTACCAGGCCATCGGCAAATTGATCATGCCCGCCTCGTCGATCACCACGACATCGATGCGCTCAAGCAGGGGGCGGGACTGGACGGCTTTCGAGACGGTGGCTCCGAGCACCTGGCAGTTCGCTTTCACGGCGTCGGAGATACGCCGCAGTTCCTTCTCCGCTTCGTTGACCTGTTGCTGCAAGGCGTCAGCCTCTTCGGTCAGGGTCTGGAGCGGCGCCACACCTTTGAGCTTCTCGACCTGGTCGGCGACATCCGCTCCCATGCGGGAGATGTCTCGCTCAGCCTTGTTCTGTGCGGTCTCCGCCGCGTCCGCGGCCGCAGTGGCCTCAGCCGCCGCCTGATTGGCCTTCCGCAAATCGATGAGCGCCGCATCGAGCTTGGCCTGTTTTCTGTCCGCGAAGAGACCTGAGGGCGTGCCGATGCTCTTGATGCGCAGCCCCAGCGCGTTCGCCGCCCCTTGAGCTTCGCTCCATGCCTGACCAGCCTTCTGCCGCGCAGCACCCGCCGCGCCATATGCCTTCCGCGCGGCCGCCAGGTCCTCCTGCAGGCTTCGCATCCGCTCGTGGAGCGCGACACCCGCGCGCACCGTCGTCAGGGTGGAAGTGAGTTGAGTGAGTCTGCTCTGCAGATGGGCCGAGAGCCTGGCTGCCACCTGCTCGGGGTCGACGTACGCGCCATACCGCTCCCGGAGCGACTCGACGTCGATGTCGCCCGCCCGCTGCACCAGACCGTTGTCGAATCCTTGTTCCTCGGAGAGCAGATCGCAGATCCGTTCCAGCGCCTGGTCGACAGCAACCTTGGTCGGCGCGAGGAAGAGCACGTTGAGCCCCTGTCGGCTGCACCCTTCCACGATGTGCGCGACCACATCCGTCTTTCCTGTTCCGGGCGGGCCCCAGAGGAAGGTGATCTCACTGGCGAGGGCCTGTTCCACGGCCTGGCGTTGCCGTGGATTGAGACGGAGAGAAGGCCAGTCGGCAACCCAGCGCCCCGGGTTGGCCTCCCGAGCCACCGTCGGTTTCCCCTGGTCGGTGATCCATCCGGCACTCGTCGGCCGTACCGGATGATCGGCCTCACCGACAGCCATGAGGCGCTCCGCCAGCACCTTCCAGGTCTGGGAGTCGTCCGCGCGCAGCTGTACCTGGCGGGGCGCATGCCCCAGGTCGGCCTCGGTGACGACACGAACTCTGTTGTCGGGAAGGCGTGTGACCTCGGCCGGCGTCCAGGGGCCTTGCGATCGGGAGGGCCGCACCAGCAGGGGTAGACCGTTCAGAGTCTCGGGCCAGCGTTTGAAGCTGAATTCGTACTCGCGCTGCGACCCGGATACGGACAGCCTGCGCCCCTCGCTCAGGGACGCCTTGGCCTTGTTTCCCCCGTCGCTGCGCAGTTCCGCCGCGATCTCCAGACGCGCGGCCCTCAGGAGTTCGTCCACCGGTTTCGGACGCCCAGACCCTGCCATTCCGCTCCCCCGTCTTCTCGCCCTCCCGCCATGGTCTCCGAGGCCGGATGCGGGGCATCGGTTTTCGGCCCTGCCGCATCTCTCCTCCCGAGACGCCACGGGGCTCCCCCGCTTTCACGCGTCCCGGGACTCTACGGTTATGGGTGGCGCGAGGACAATGAGTTCTCCCGCAAGCTCATGGCCACCAGCAGGGGAAACACCCAGGAGCGCCTGCTCCCAGCCAATAAATGATCTTGGTCGATTCCCCGCTGCCACCCTCAGCCGATACGATCTGGGGGGGGGACTTTTGACGTACGAATCGAACGTTCGTCGGAATATGCGCAAGTGGGTTCGGGAACAGAGCGGGGACGGCGTATGCGGGAAGGCCGCTGGGAAACGGTCACGGATTCCGAGTTCCCGCATGAGCGTCGTGGTCTTGAAGCCATCCGCACGGAACTTCCGGACAACGATCCGTGGCGCGCATGGTCGAACTTCACGTTCACCGCGAACACCGGGCATGTCCGGGAAGTGGATCTGCTGGTGATCGCTCCCGGCGGTGTCTTCCTGATCGAGCTGAAGGACTGGCACGGCTCTGTGGAGTCCCGCAACGGAACCTGGCTGCAGACTCAGCCCGGTGGACGGCAGATCACGCACGGGAATCCTCTGCACCTGGCGGACAAGAAGGCCAAGGAGCTGGCAGGGCTGCTGGACCCCGAGCTGAACGGTGAGCGGGTGTGGGTCTCGGAGGTGGTCTGCTTCACCGACTCCTAGCTGAAGGTCCGGCTCCCGGCCCATGACCAGCATGGTGTCCATACCGTTTCCCAGCTCGTCAAGGCTTTGAAGGAGCCCC